>SVDT01000307.1 GCA_015057775.1 Paenibacillaceae bacterium
CCAGTTCATCTCCCTGAGCTTCAATCATTTCCCGCATGGTCTTTTCAATTGTTACAAAGAATGGGTTGGTTCCGTCCATACAGGTATATCCGAATTTATAATGCTTACTTGGATCTTTCTTTTTTACATTTGCGTCTGCCATGTTTACGGCAGATTCTGATTTTACCGCAGCTTTGGTTTCTGTTTTTGCCTCAGCTTTGGTTTCAGCCTTTGTTTCCGCTTTTGTGGTTTCCGCTGCTTTTGTTGTTTCAGGCGCCTTTGTTTCTGGTTCCCCATTGCTGCAGCCTGCCACAGACATTCCGGCAAGAGCTGCGCACATCAGAATTGCGGCAAGCTTTTTTGTGCTTTTTTTCATGGTAAATCCTCCTTATACATTATACAGTTGTGTTATGTGCTGCATAAACATCATATCATCCCACTGTTTTTAAAACATGTGCACAATGTAATTAGTTTTTCATTACATTTGTCATATTTAATATGCTGTATTAAGTGAATCCGGGTTACCCATGCCTGAATTTTCATCACATTGCACAATTACTCCGCCTTCGGGTATTCGTTGCAAAGGAGGCGGTAAGGTGGCTCGTCTTCTTCTATTTTTGGAAAGCGGCCGACTGGCTGGTAAAATCGGTTGTCCTCCTGATCATCGTTACACATGGATACTTCACCAAGCAGCACCGGACCGGAATGGGGTTCCACATGAAAATCATGGTAGAGATAAGGATAAATGGTAATGCTCTCCCCAGGGTGCAGTGTTACCACGGTTCCGGCAGGAACCATATAACGTCGTCCATCACTGTTAACTGTTACGTCAGAATCAGAAAGACCTCCGTCTGGGCCGGATTCGTAAACACGGATCTGCACATTGCCTCCCCCTCTGTTTATAATGTCCTCCATTTTTGTCCAGTGAAAATGCATGGCGGCTGATTGTCCTTCTTTTAAGAAGAGAAGTTTTTCTGCATAGGTTTTTGTATATTCCTTTTGCTTTACATTGCCATTTCGAAGAGTAATCAGTGAAAAACCGGTCCGGTCGAAATCCCCAAGTCCAAAATCCGTAATATCCCAGCCAAGCATATTGTCACGGATTTCATCGTAATCATGTCCTTTTTCTCTCCATTCCTCTGGAGTAAAGCTGCAAAAAGGCGGAAGGGAAAATCCACATGTCTGAATCATCTGTTCCATATCCTTTAAGGCTTTGTTAACTTCAGAACGTTTCATAGCATTCCGCTCTCTTTCTGCTCCATACCAGAAAACACTTTAATGGTATGAAGCACGTCTTTTTTCATTGCCTCCACGCCCCAAAGGGTCACATCATGGTAAAATACCACATCCTCTGCATTTGCGGCTTTTTCTTTCACATACATGCCGCCGGCCTTTGCCAGGTAGGTATAATAATTAATCTTACGGACCCCGCGTTTGATGCACTGATAAAAATCTTCATCGCTGATTCCCGAACCTCCGTGCATGACAATGGGGAGAGCCACTTTGTCCCGAATCCGGCTGATTCTGTCAAGGTCCAGATTGGGCTTTTTTAAATAGAGTCCATGTACAGTGCCAAAGGAACAGGCCAATGCGTCAATTCCGGTAAGTGAAGTAAATGCTTCCGCCTGATCCGGATCTGTGTAGCAGCTTTCGGCCGCTTCATTTCCCTCGCCTTCCCCTACGCTTTTGAATTCTTCTCTGCCCATTGCACCAATCTCTCCTTCAACAGAAGCTCCATATGCGGCCGCAAGCTCCACCGCAATTTGAGTACCTGCTGCATTTTCCTCAAAAGACAGGGCGGAACCATCATACATAATGGAGGTGAATCCCATGTCCAGGGCCTGTTTTAACTTCTTAAAATCGTCTCCGTGATCTAAGTGTACTGCGACGGGAACGGCGGCATGTTCTGCCATCATAACCATGATGGGTCCCATTACGGTAAGGGGGATAATTGTTTCATGGACAGGTGCAAACTGTAAAATGACCGGCTGTCCGGTTTCCTCCGCAGCTCCCAACACTGCCTGGATTCCTTCCAGAGAAGTAATATTAAAGGCACCTACAGCAATGTTTCTGGCTTCTGCCAGGTTAAGAATTGATTTCATGGTAACAAGCATATGTAATTCCTCCTTTTTATTTATGGCAGGATTCGTTTCTGTTCTTCCCACCCGTTTTTGATTTTTTCCTCTAATGTTTCGAAGGGCAGCAGTCCGCTTACTGTATCATAAGCTGTCACACAGGAAGCACCTGTTGCCGACGCAAGTTTCACACATTCTTTTGGAGAACGTTTCTCCAGCACGGCTTTAATAAATGCGGCAATACTGGTATCTCCGGCTCCGGTGGCAGAAAGAATCCGGTCTGGCAGAAAGCTGTTCTGGAAGTAAGAAATATCTGACCAGCCTTTTAAGAAATCCGGGCCATCTGCAAACGCCTGTTTTGAAGCTGTCTTTAAGTACATTCCCGCTGCACCGCATTTTAAAAGAACTGCCTTTGTGCCCAGATGCAGAGCCTGATCTGCAATGGTTTCCACGTCTTTCTTTAAAGAGAGAATGGAGGTAATATCATCGCCGTCAGCAATTTCCTGCCATTTATCATAGAGCGGACGGTTTAACAAAAACCCCAGTTCTTCAATGCTGGGTACAAAAAAATCCACATAGGGAAGCACGGAATCAAAAATCCGGTCCCAGCGGCAGGATGCAGCTTCCGATTCCGGATCCACCGCCGCCAGATCCAGTGAAGTGGTAAGTCCAAGCTCTTTCATGCGGCAAAAAAGCTCTTTTAATTCCAGTCCGTCATTCTGGTAGAACCGCTTCATCAGTGTCGGATAACCAAAATGAAAATGAGCTGCTTTTGCCGCTTTACTAAAATCCACATGTTCAAAGCCAAAGGTGTCATTACAACCGGGATTATGAAGAAATAACCGGTCAACCCCCTTTGGTGCCAGAACAATCGTGTAGGATGTATCCTCTCCGGGAATAACCGTAATGCAGCTTTCACACCCTCTTTCCTGTATTTTTCCTTTTAGGATCTGTCCAAAGTCATCATCCCCTGTGTTTGCCATCAAAAGGACATCTGCTCCCAATGCATGCAGCCCAAGCCCAGTGTTAAAAACCGCTCCGCCTCCGGATATGTTGGCTTTTCCCACTTCTAAAAGTTTACCGGGCTGAAAGGACTTTAAAATTTTTCTTCCGTCACTGCTTTTAAAGACCGGTGTAATATCCAGGGAAATGTGTCCGGCAACAATTATTTTTTTATTTCCCGCCTCATCTGGCATATAAATACCCCCTTTCCTGTCTTCATCATAACAACCGCAGGAGGAAAGTCAATAATATTTATGCATATATCACTACACAGCTTGTATATATGACAATTGTCATGTGAATATTGCATAATGTTTTTTCCTTTCCTACTTAAGATTCTAACGATATAAAAACTTTCTCATTTAACTGTTGACAAATGAATACAAAGTCCTTATATTAGTTGTTAATATAAAAACTTCATACGAAATATGAAAGACGAAGACGTTTCCTGCCAGGAAATCCCCTTCGTCTTTTTTATTTGTTCTTTCGTTTGTGAAGCTGCCGGGAGGAGGTATATGGTTGTACAGTATTGGCGTGGATATAGGAACCAGTACAACGGAAATTATTATCAGCAATATTAAGATCTCAACCAGAATGGGGCCATCCCTTCTTCCCACCACTAAAATCGATGAGACTGAGGTTATCTATCGAAGTCCGGTTATCTTCACACCACTGATTTCAAGAGATATCATAGATTTTGAACAGATCCGGGAACAGGTAAAATCGGCTATGAAAGAAAGTGGAATTCATAAGGAGAACATAGAAACCGGAGCCGTTATCATTACGGGTGAAACAGCCAGAAAGGATAATGCCCGGCAGGTGAATATCTGGTTATCAGAGTATCTGGGTGATTTTGTTGTTGCTGCCGCAGGACCCAGGCTGGAAGCGGTTTTAGCCGGGAGGGGAGCCGGAATCAGCGAAGAATCAAAAAGGAGGAGCAAAAGAATCGTTAACCTGGATATCGGCGGGGGAACCTTAAATGCGGCTGTATTTGACTGCGGTATCTGTACGGATTCTTTTGCAATGGATATTGGCGGAAGGCTGATAAAACTGGATGACACTGGCAGCGTAACCTATATTTCAGACCGGATTCTCCATATAATTACCAGGCATAAACTGGCAATCAGACAGGGTGAAACTGCTGATATCAATGTGCTGGAACGTTTCTGCGATTATCTGGCAGACAGCTGCCTTCAGGCACTTGGATTACGTGAAATGAATAAGGATACTTTCCCGTTATATATCACAGATTTCACCATTCCAGAGAATCTTGATTTTATATCCATATCCGGTGGAGTGGGCGAATACGTGGGATCATTAAATGAAAATGAAAGCCATGCAGAATGGTTTCAGTATGGCGACATCGGTCCTTTACTTGGAATCAAAATCACTCAGGCTCTTACCCCCTATAAGAGCAGGCTTATCATACCGGAGGAAAAAATAAGGGCAACCGTAATCGGAGCAGGAAGCCACTCTCTGTCCGTCAGCGGAAGCACGGTAGGTGTTGAACCCTCTATTTTACCTATGCGAAATATTCCCATAGTAAAATGCCCGGCAATTGCCAGCCAGTGGAAAGATGTATATCGAAGTACCAGACCACTTAT
>SVDT01000308.1 GCA_015057775.1 Paenibacillaceae bacterium
GGGTTCCTAAATGGCTGGTTAAATCCATGATGGTATGGAAATCCGGAATTGGGCCGCCTGTGTTAAAACGGAATAAATGGCACCGTCTTGATTCGGTAGCCGGATCCAGCTGCTTTGTTAAATCAATTACTCTTAAACCATTTCCTAATTGTGATACGCTCATTTGATTTTCCTCCTGCGAGATAAAATATTATTTTTCTTACTGCTACTATTATACCTGTATACCGGTATACCGGTCAATGATTTTTTGTTGACTTGTGAAATTTTCTAGGGTATGATAGGCTAAAACCCATGAAAGGAGTTTTTCATGTACGATAGCGGTTCCCTGCAGTCACAGGCTTATAATACCATCAAAGAACAGATTTTATCCAAATCACTGGACTCCGATCTTTTATATTCAGAGACCAGACTTGCAAAAGAACTTGGAATTTCACGGACTCCCCTTCGGGAAGCTCTTCAGTGCCTTTCCCAGGATGGCTACATCACCATCATTCCAAGCCGGGGATTTAAGATTCGCCGTCTTGATAAAGAAACCATGCGTGAATCCATCGAAGTCCGCTGTGCCATTGAAGGTTTCTGCGTTCATCTCGCTGCTTCATTAAGAGGAGATGAACGGTTTACAACTCTTCTTAAGGATATGGAAGAATCTCTTAAGAGACAAAAGGCTGCACTGACTTCAGACAACTTCCCAGCCTCATTTACGGAGGAGGACCATAAATTTCATATGCTTCTGGTCCATTTCGCCAGAAACAGTGAATTTGACCACTTATTCCAGCGCCTCCTTTATATGATCCATCTGACCACAGCCAATGCCCTTACTGTTACAGGACGGACACAGGCGACGTTAGAGGAGCACGAAAATTTTTATCAGCAATTAAAGGACGGAAATACCGATCAGGCTTATCAGGTTCTGATTGCTCATTTAATGATGCCTCTTGGCATGAATTTAATCTGATAAAAGCCAGCTGCTACAGAGCCACCTTTACTACTACTTTTTTGACCTGGCAGGGAACTCCTGCCACGCAGCGGGGCTTATGAGCATCCTCAGGTGCAACGATGATTAAGTCTCCCTCTTCCAGAAGTACACTGCCACTCAGTCCCGGCTCTTCATAAAAGATTAAGTCGTTTTCTTCCCGGCGTTCCTTAACAGTGAGTCCTTCCCGTTTGCATACACCAAACTGCTCCCTGCCGGAAACTACGTACTGGATATCGAAGAACTTTTCATGAGTTTCAAATGACGCCTCATCTGGAGAAATTGTGGTGTACTCCTGAACATTTGCCACAACCTGGTCACCAGCGATGGGATAGCTTCCCGGCTGAAGGGATGCGATATCCGTTGATCTCAGCCATTCATAGGCCTTTGTAAATTTTTCTTCCAGATAATTATATTTTTCTGCAACTGTGATATTAGAAAACAGCATAATCTTCTCCTCTTTCTGCTTAACAGGGCTGTGTTTATTTGCTTGCGATATCCTTAGTTTCTAAGTTTCCCTCAGAGATGGCAACAATCTGATTCCAGATCAGTTCATCCACATTGACTCCGTTTTCCATGCTTTGCTTTCTTGTTTCTATGGTACGCTCGCCTGGACAGGTAACTTTGCCGCCCTCTTTTTCCGGATGGCTGGCATCTGCAGCTGCTACTCTCTTGTTTAACATTTCCTGAATTTCTTCCTTAGTGCCGAACAGATAAGGATCATAGGCAATGAAGATCTGACAGCAGCCGGTACAGCTTCCTCGTCCTTCTTCATCCAGATTCAGACCGCTTTTACCGTTAGCCATAAGAGCAGCCGCCAGATCCAGAGCAATGGCCATGGAGCTTCCCTTCCAGTAACCGGTAGGAAGAATTCGTTTGCTTTCCTCAATTGCTCCCGGATCATCGGTTAAATTGCCTTCTTTATCAAAACCGCCGGGGAAAGGCAGCTTTTTGCCTGCAAGGCGGTATACTCCAAGCTTTCCATACGCATACTGGCTCATAGCCATATCAAGAACGATGGGACCTTCCTCTCTTGGAACAGCGATGCAGAACGGGTTATTTCCTACTCCCGGTTCATCGCTTCCCCAAAGCGGCATACAGCTTTCCGTATTAATCCAGCTCATTCCCATGAATCCTGCTTCTGCCATTCTCCATGCATAAGTGCCACCACGCATCCAGTGAGTGGTGTTTTTTAATGCAACACAGCCGATTCCGTGAACTTTGGCAAGCTCCATAGCGCGGTCTGCACAGAAAAGAGCATTGGTAATACCGATTCCCAGATGTCCGTCATAATTTTCTACTGCACCCTTACCACCGATTAATTCCGGCTCACCTTCCGGATCTACCAGACCGCCTAATACATACTCCACAAAACGGGGAACCCGGTTTAAACCGTGGCTTTCCACACCGTCTGCACTGGACTGTGCGTGGATTTTTGCACAGATTTCCGCTTTCTCTTTGGAAAGCCCTGCCTGCAAAAGCGCTTTCTCTACGGTTTCTTTTACTTTTTCATAAGGAACTTTTATACTCATATCTTCTCCTTTTCTCCTGCCTATTTCTATACTGTCATTTCTTCACTGACTGACGGTTCCTGGGGGGCGGGTCTTGGTTCTCTCTTTGCAGCCTGCATCATCTCTTCATACAATCCGCTTGCCTCCTCCGGAGAATAGCCGTAAACCAGAAACACATCCATCAGATACGGAGAATAACTGATCTTCATAATTTCCTGGGCAAATCCCATTGCTGCAATTTCACTAAACGCAATTACATTGGAATCGTTATGAATGAATCCCAGAGACCAAAGTCTTATCTTCTCCGTTTTAGTAAAAATTTCATGCTTATATCGTTCTTCTACAAAATGAAAGAGTTCATGGGCCAATAAAAGTCTGCTTACATCAAGCCCTTCTGTCAAAACCCGAGTTACCTCCGGTTTCAAAAACAGTCTGGCAGCCTTGTTAACTGCATCCATATAAATACTGATCTTGTCAGGCACCCTGAATTCTGCAAACAGCACACGGTCCGTCTTTTCCGGAAATTCCGGATAAGAAACGTTCATACCCATGGCTTTTGCCAGTTCCTTTGGATCCTGGGTTCCATATTCTCTGCATACAATACCGGCATACTCTTTTCCGCATGCAAGGCTCTTTTCCGTCCATTCCCTGCGCTGATCATCATTAAATTTTCCGTTCAGGGGCTCTCTGGAAAATGCATAGCCATACCATTCCCATGGTTCAATTTCTGCAAGGTCAGTAAGCATGTCCCCAATGGGACGGATTGGAAAATGGGGGCGTTCATATCTTTGCTGGCTTGGTCTGCCTAAAAGCCCCGCCCCAATGGGTTTTAAGGCTTCCCTGAATTCTTCTTTTGTCATAATTTTTAACTTTCTCTAACGGAGGCGATAATCAGAACTTCCTCTTCCGGCTCCCGATCACCCAGATCCAGACTCATTAACAGCATAACCTGTTCCAGATCCACAGCACTGTAATCACTGACTCTTGGTCCTACGCAGACATAAAAGTCCGGGCGCAGTACGGTATCTGTTTTAAAGACTGCATTTTCATTCCAGATTTTTTCAACGGTTTCCTCATAATTCTTAATATGACATTTCTCAACTACACCATCGGAACACTGTACCTTGATGAATCCCTTCTTATCCACAATTCTAAGGGGTGATTTTCCTTCTCTGCTGCCCTGGTATACAAAGAATTTATCAGTCTTATCTGCCAGTCTGATATCGGTAACTTTTGGTCCAAAATCTTCTTCTGCCAGTTTGCGGGCTTCCGCTTCGTCGCATTCTTTTAACAGATCGGTAGTTTTTACTTCTGTGGAACCGGTAGCAATTGCGGTTACTTTACCTGTCTGATTGTCAATTTCAATATGAATTTCTACTGTATCTGGAGAAGCACCGGAACTAACTGCAAGGTCTGCCGCTTCTTTCTTTAAATCCCTGATGTCTTCCTGGCTTGGATTTGGAATCACACGTTCTACCACATCACGAACCATGGATAAGGCTACACCAATGGAGGAAATTACTTCCGCATTCTCCGGAATGCTGTACTGAAGTCCCATCTTCTCTGCACAGTAAGGTACTAAGGAAGCAGCTCCGCCTCCGCAGCCAACCAGTCTCATGCTGTCATGATCCAGCTTATATTTATCTGCCAGAGCGTTGATACAGGCACTTACCTTTTCGTAATCCTTATCAAGTATCTGAGTAGCAAGCTCTTCCACTGTAATGCCAAGCTTGTCTGCCACCGGCTTCATCGCCTTACGGGCAGATGCCGCATTGCCGTGTGCAAAATACTTTTCGTCAATCAGTCCAAGAACATTGGCTGCATCTGTGTTTGTAAAACAGATTTTCTTTCCATTTTTTAAACGGAGGGTTACATAGTCAGCAGGATCTCCCGGCTTTGGACTTACCAGTTCAATCTGGGGATCTTCAATTTCTTCTTCCGGTAAAAAGCATGCATATTCGCAGCCTGCAATATGAGCAGAACGAGGGCCTACGTCCACAACAGCCTTGTCACCGATACGAACCATGGATCCGCCTGCACAGCCTAAAATTCTTACATCCAGGGAGTTAATGTACGTATCATGACCACCGATTTTCGCATAATCCACACCTGGACGCCCGTTCTTAATCACACCGATGTTGGTAGTGGTTCCTCCT
>SVDT01000309.1 GCA_015057775.1 Paenibacillaceae bacterium
TTTCTTTTATATATTCGATCCGAAGGGGCTCTGGCATATTCCCCTCTCTTGTTGAATTTAAATGATAATTATAGGAAGCGATCAATACACCTGGTTCATTTGGTGAGCAGAAAGAAGGATCCGGACACAGAAGATGATCTCCGGGATAGAAAATGTACTGAATCGGCAGATCTGTCTGGGAAAATCCTCCTACCATACGACCATAATCCGTATCCTGTTCCCAAAAACGTTCTCTGCATAAAAAGAAGGTTTTTTGAGAATTGGTATAATTATATTCTAAGATAGCCTGCATCTTTGGATTGCTGAAACTTGGTTTTATTTCCACTTCCCGCAGAGTGGAGTAGGGGATTGCGCATATAACATAATCGAACGTATCAGAAGTTCTGCTCAAATCCCGCACATTACGATGGGCAAGAACAATCTGATCGCTATTTTCCTGCTGGTAAATACCTGTGACCGTCTGACCGGGCTGGTAAGTGACAGTGCCTAGCTGAGAGGACGGAATATTTTGATATTGGGGTAAATTGTCATTGTAGAAGGATTGAATAAAGGCGTAGGGCAGGTTTACAATCCCGTCTTCTATGGTATAGGTATTACGGTAATCAAGGGTATACTCCTCCTGGACAGTTTCAGCGTAACTGGCATCAATCAAAGACCCGGTCCCCGGATCCACCCCTGAGATCAGGCTGATTGCCCCCTGGCTGAGACCCAGATTTTCCAGAGTCTGCCGGACAGAATAGTTCATAAAGGGCAGAATTTCAGAAGAGTACCGGGGTAAGATCTGTATCAGCTCCGAGCGGATATCCGGCGAAAGCTGCATCATTGGATACGTAAAGGCGTAGTCATTTAGCTCTGCCCAGGGAGTATTTCGTTCCTGAGGAGTTAAGTCGTACAGGGGATAAAGATTCTGCTCGATGGATTCTGTTGTTCTTAAGCGGGTGTTATGTACATACAAAAAATTGTTGCGCTGCCTTACAGAGAGAGGACGGGTATTGAGACCAAACAAATTAATATAGTGCCAGGTGGTTTGATGGGTAACCGGGATTCTGTGGGCGCCGAATTCGTTATAATATTCCGTATTAAAATAGTAGGTATAAACTCTTCCTCCCACTCTGCTGTCATTGGCCTCAAGAATGGTAATGTCAGCCCCCAGCTTTCGAAGCTCAAATGCAGCAGACAGACCGGCAAGACCTCCTCCGATCACGCCGATTTTTACACCCTTTAGTTCTCCTGGCTGTGCATAATTTGTAATGTCCGGAGGCGGACTCAGCAAACGAACAATATTTTCGTAATCTTCCGGCCGTCCAGCCATCTCCAATGAATTTCTGATCATTTCCTGCCGCTGCTCATTGGTGGGATTCAGTATCTGAGTGAATGGAGCATTCATTGATTTCACCTCATAATGTCACTATGATAAGGGGACAATTGCCTGCGCAATGTCCCCTTTGTTGTTGAGCTGATTATTTGGCAGCCTTCTCAGAATACTCAGTCGTCACTAGATTTTCGTAAGGAACCCGATCTTTTAACTGACCAGCCTCCTCCAGAATATTCTCTAAAAGCTCAAAGCTGTCTTTGTTAAAAACAGTATCCTTTTTCCAGGTATCCTGGGCTTTATAACGGTCTACAATGGCGGCAATGGTTTTAACATCGGTTTCCTTAAACTGGGGCTGGATTACTTTTGCAATTTCTTCCGAGGAATGAGAATTTACATATTCCAGGCCTTTTTGAATGGCATTGGTAAATTTCTGTATTGTTTGCGGATTCTTTTCCAGGTAGCTTTTTTTGGCACTGTAGGCGGTATACGGAATATAGCCTGAGTCTACGCCCAAAGAAGCAACTACGAAGCCATTGCCTTCCTTTTCCAGTCCAGTTGCAAACGGTTCAAATTCTACGGTATAATTTGCATCATTGCTGGTAAAGGCCGCTGCCGTCAGTCCGAAATTAATGCTCTGATCGATTGTCAGATCTGTGGCAGGATTGATTCCGTTCTTTTTCAGGATAAATTCAAATACCATTTCCGGCATACCACCGGCTCTGCCGCCCAATACTTTTTTCCCTTTTAAGTCGGCCCACTTAAAATCAGGCTGCTCACTTCTTCCAACAAGGAAATTGCCTGCACGCTGAGTCAGCTGTGCAAAGTTAACTGCGTAATCCTGAGAGCCGTTAGCATAAGTATAGATTGAGGCCTCAGAGCCCATAAAACCAATATCTGCATCACCGGATATAAGGGCGGTCATAACCTTGTCAGCGCCGGCTCCGTTTACTAAGGTTAAATCAATGCCCTCATCCTCAAAGTATCCCAGCTCTATGGCTGCATACTGAGGGGCATAAAAGATGGAATGGGCAACTTCATTTAATTTGACCGGGGTTAAGTCCGATGACTTTGTCTTTGAACCGCAGGCAGTTAAGCTTAGTAAAGACGCTCCGGTGAGAACGGCCATGATAAATGTACGATAGGCTTTTCTCATAAAATCCTCCTTTTTCATATCTTAATACTACATTGTATTGTTGTAATACGGGAAAGTACCTTGTCTTAAAAAATTTTAAATAATAAAGATCTGGGCGGATACGTGGGAAAAAAGGGGTTTGATCTGTTTTCTGGATGTTGTTCTGCAGCTGGTTAGTAAGCCGGCGACCACAATTACAGCCAGAAAGATTGCAATTGCTTTCTTCATTTGATTCTCCTCCATTCATCATCCTGATAGAATTCTATGTAGGCTGACAGGCAGAGTTTACGAACTATTCCATATTTTCTTATTTAAAGATGGTATATAGGTTAAAACTGTGCTATACTGCTATAGTAAAATTTACAAAAGCAGGTGAAGTACAATGAAATATCGCATAATAGTGCTTGATTTGGATGGGACGCTGACGAACCGGGATAAAGAAATCACGCCCAGAACAAAAGAAGCACTTTTTGAGTTGCAGCGCCAGGGCGGAGTGATTGTGCTGGCTTCCGGCCGCCCGACTTATGGAATCATGCCCGTTGCAAAAGAATTAAAGCTTCATGAAACAGGCGGTTATATTTTATCCTTTAACGGAGGACGTATTATAGACTGTAAATCAGGAGAAACCATCTTTGCAAAGGAGCTGCCGGTATCTTCCAACCAGAAGATTATACGAATGGCCAAGGAGCACGGGGTTAATATCTTAACTTATGAAGATGATCTAATCATAACCGGGAATGCCGAAGATGAATATGTAGGCAAGGAATCTGCCATTAATAAACTGAAAGTCAGAGAAGTGGAAGATATGGAAGGCTATGTACAGTTTCCTGTAGTCAAATATCTGATGCTGGAAGAGGGAGACTATCTTGCCATGGTAGAGCCCAAGGTCAAGGCTGCGCTGGGACGTGATTACAGCGTGTACCGCTCAGAACCTTACTTTTTAGAGATTCTTCCCAAAGGAATTGATAAAGCAGCAAGTCTGGAACGGCTTCTTACTCATCTTAACATGAGCCGGGAGGAGATGATTGCCTGCGGTGACGGTTACAATGATTTGTCTATGATTGAGTACGCCGGGCTTGGAGTTGCCATGGAAAATGCAGTTCTTCCTGTCAGAAAAGCAGCTGATTATGTGACTGCTTCCAACAATGATGACGGAATTGCTCTGGTAGTGGAAAAATTTATGCTTTCCTGATGCCTCAGGGGGTGGATTTTATAACGTTAATATGTTAAAATACAGATAGACCATAAGGAATAAAAAGGGGATAGATCTCATATGAATAAAAAAATTAAGACAGATGCAGTTGATCATCTGTTTGAAGCAATTTTAACCTTAAAAACACCGGAGGAGTGCTATACGTTTTTTGAGGATGTATGTACGGTGAATGAGCTGTTAAGCTTATCCCAGAGATATGAAGTAGCTAAGATGCTGCGGGAAGGCAGAACCTATCTGGAGATTGCAGAGAAGACCGGTGCGTCCACAGCGACCATCAGCCGGGTGAACCGTTCCTTAAATTACGGGAATGACGGTTATGATATGGTATTTAAGCGTCTGGAAGAGAAGAAAGAGATATAGAAAACAGGGGACAAGCCCATACCGGTTCTTGTCCCCTGTTCGTTATTTCTTCTTTTTTAAAGAAGGATCTTCTCTTAAATCGTCAATAAGCTGTTCGATCACCTGCTTTTTTACGTATACATCCAGTGACAGCTCGCAGATCCAGGAAAAGAGGCGTAAGTATTCCAGATCATCACCCTCAATTCCTTTTTCTTCAAAGGTCTTGCTGGAATGCTGGTACTTTTCCATTATGTCGGATTTAATACGTTCTAAATCAGAACCTTCCTGAGAAAATACTTCCTTATAGATTGCTTCTAATGGCATGCCATCAGAAGGATTAAAGTGCTTTTCGGTAATTGGTCTGAAAAGCTGTTCAATATCATTAAAGGATAACAAATTTTTAAAATAGTAGATGAATATAAGCAGAAGAATATGTTCTTTCGTATACTTCTTTTTATTAGGAGCGGGAAGAAGATTATTCTTGGCATAATTATTGATCATAGTCTTGGTTAAGACCTTATCATCTGGATAACGCTTTGTTTCGCTTAAATGCTTATCCATAAAAGT
>SVDT01000310.1 GCA_015057775.1 Paenibacillaceae bacterium
GCATACTACATTTTTCATGTCAATATTGTATTTATATTATTTTCACAGTTTTAATTATGTATTTTGCTACTTTTTTTGTAATTATAACTTTTTTAATCAAGGAATATTGAATTATAAATCAGAATTATGATATACTTAATCTGAAATTCACTACATAACTGCTACAGAAATAACAAAACGGCTTCCCTTTTCCGGGAAGATTGAAAGGAAGGCTGTATTTCAAATGACAGAAAACTATGAACTTTTTACCTTAATGGCCCGCATAGATGGGATGTCCAACCAGTTCACCAAAACAGACTGGAAAATAGTACAATACATTAAAAAATCTACCTTGAAATTCATTGAACTCAGTGCTCAGGAACTGGCAAAGGAGATCGGAACGTCGGATGCCAGCATCATTCGTTTCGCTCAAAAAGTAGGATACTCCGGCCTGAATGAATTAAAATATACGATGCAGAAGGAAATTGACAAAAGTTCTTCCTCCGTAAACCATTCCGACTACTCCGCCCTGCTTAATGACTACAAGATGCTTTTAGACAGCCTGTTTCATTTAACCAATCCCACAGACATCAACCATACCAGGGAATTGATGTTAAAATCACGACGGATCTTTATTATCGGACTGAATTTTAATCAGAATATAGCGGAAATGATTGCCCACAAATTTATGACACTGGGTCTCACCGTACAGGCACTTACCAACTATGATACACTGAAGCTATATCAAAGTCTTTCTCAGGAGACCGATCTCTTTATCACCATATCGCTCTCCGGCAATCACAAACAGCTGGCTTCCATACTGGCCGATTTAAATAGAAATGGCAGTAGCATCCTGCTCATTACCAATTATGAGAAGTCTCTCTGCTCTCCCTATGCCAATATCACTCTGGTGATTCCAAAGACAGACCTGCTTTTTAGCAGCAACACCATAACAAGGGAAATCCTGATACTGGTTCTATTTGATATGTTATTCCATAATTTCCTGTCTGAGGATGTAAAATCTTTCCAGTTTTTTCAAAAGGCTGCATCTTATTCCAGGTTAAACAGCGATGATACCAGGGATGGTCTTCAGAAATTCATGGATCTCCTTTAGAATTAATTGCATATTGAAAAGAGCCCGTGGTTTTACAGGAATTTAAGATTCTGTAAAACCACGGGCTCTTTTCAGCTCTGGTCAGTAATTTATTCAATATCCACATGCTCAGACTCCACGGGGGGCATAAAAAGTTGCTTTGATAAATCGGTAAAAAGAGATTCTTGTCCAAATCCACCGGATTTTGAAATTAATTTTATTTTTTTCCCTTTATAAAGAGCTTCTGAAAGTACGACTCCCTTCTCTAATTCACAGATGGGAGAAATAGCTTTCATACCTGTCTGCTTTGCAAACTGATAGAGGAGATCTCCTCCCATAAGAAAAGCATTGGCATTCAGTCCCTTATCTAACAAAGCTTCGATCATATATCCCATGACAGAGACAATCTCTGTCCGAAGCTGTTCCTGTATAATCCCATTTTCTTTTGCATATTGATAAGTAGCTTCCGGTTCACCTGGGCCGTTAGCATTTAAGATAACAACCGGATTCTCCTCACAGGAACGCAAAATCTTATTTACCAGAGCATTGTCAGACCCTTTTCCGATCCAGGAACGGTTAAGCTTCTCTTTTGGCGACAAAACGTACTGGGGTACACCTTTTTGACTGGCATTCTCGCACTGGGCAAGTGATACTGGGTGAATACTGGCACAGGCGATGAACATATGAGGCGATAAAACTGGAGTTACAGGCTTTCTGCCCTGTATGCCCAGTATTTTAGGAAGGAGAGCCGCAAACCCTGCGCAGCCTGCCAATAAGCAGGAAGCCTTTCCCGCCATAAGCGTAAGGGCGATTCTTTCCATATCCTTAGATGTGTGGGAATCGTGTATCAGAATGCCTTCCTTAACCTCCCATTCTTCATTTTCCAATTGATTAATTACATGAGTAGGAATCAAAGTCTGTGAAGATATGATACTGGGAATATCAGAATAAAGAACCGGATCAAAGGGATCATTCCCAAAGATACTATCCGCTATCGGGATACCATCTGCATAATGGATTCCGTTTTTTGTTATCCGGCCCATCTCAGGATAGGCAGGAACAAAATGAATCTGCTTATAACCACTGGCATTAAGTACTGCCGCAAGCTCCGCTCCAATATTACCCCGAAGCACAGAGTCCGTTTTCTTATATATATAAGGAATTCCAACATTTCTCGCCCGCTGGGTTATGGAATACACTGTTTTATACGCCTGTTCCTGGTTCAAATGGCGGGTCTCGGTATTTATAACCAAAACGTCAATATCCTGAGTAAAATCGGACATATTAAAATCAGAATCCAGAGTCACATAGGTTGCTGCCCCGTCAGCTGAAAGCTGAACGCCCGTATCCAGAGCTCCTGTAAAGTCATCCGATATTATCAATAATTTAATCATATTTCTACCTTTTCCAGTATTTTGAATTGATCAGGTTCTTAGCAAGACACCTTTATTTAACACATCATACCATACATTCTATTTTGAGAAAATAAACTCAGGGTCTGTTTTGGTTTATATATGAAACACGCAGAAAAAGAATTACTATTATTTCTAGTAAATGTATACATCTTTTATAAATATATAAAAACGGTACATATTATGGTATAATAATTCTCAGATTTGTGTTTCAAATAAGAACGTTATAGGATAAGGAGGATACCCATGTCTGATAAGATACGAATTCTGGCAATTGCACCTTATGAAGGTATGAAATCTATTATGTCAAAGCTTGCAGAGGAATATCCGAACATTGAATTGAACATCCTGGTGGGTGATCTAAAAAAAGGTGTGGAAATTGCCCAGAGTAATTTTTATGAGAATTATGATGTGGTAATTTCCCGTGGAGGTACAGCAAAGCTATTGCGGCAATCCATCTCTCTGCCTGTTATTGAAATCCATACATCGGCATACGATATACTTCGTACCTTAAAGCTCTCCAATGCAGACACAAAAAACGTTGCCATTGACGGTTTCTCCAGCATAACAGAACAAAGTCAGTTTCTAAAAGAGGTTCTTCCCTACCCCATCGATGTTTTTTCCATCAACTCTACAGAAGAGGCTTTACCAATACTAAAACAGATTGCAGATCTTGGTTATGAAGCAATACTCTGTGATATGATTACTTATACAACGGCGAGAAACCTTGGTATGGATGCATTTCTTCTTACCTCCGGAGTTGAAAGCATACGGGATGCCCTTCATACTGCACTTGAATATTGCAGGTACTACACTCAGCTAAGAAGTGAAAACAACTTTTTCAGAAGCCTTGTCAAGCTAAGAGATATGCGTACCGTTGTTTTCGACAATGACGGGAAGCTGATTTTTTCAACCATATCAGAAACTGATACAACAATTATCGATTCTCTGCACTTGGAAATTAACAATATACCTCTGGATGAAAAGCGCAATTTGATTTTCAGGAAAAACAACCTGATTTATTCTGTACAGGCTCAGCGTCTGCTTTCTGCAGGAACCGGTTATATTGCCTTTTACATTACCGTAAACAAAGCTCCTTCAAACGGTGCAAAAAGCGGCATTCAATACAGCAACCAGCGAGAGATAGAAAAAGAGTTTTATGAAAGCATATACAGCGTCACTAATTTTTTCGCCCAATTTTATAATACCATTGATCAGGTCAACAAGGATTTATATCCGGTCATCATTACCGGAGAGGAAGGCACGGGAAAGGAACAGATTGCCAAGGCCATCTATCTGCGCAGCTCCATTAAGGATCAGCCATTTATTGAAATAGACTGCAGCTTATTAAATGAAAAGGTGTGGGAGTATTTAACCAGTCACCACAATTCCCCTCTCTGCAGCAGCGGGAGCACCATCTTTATAAAAAACATGAATTTATTAAACGAAGAACGGCAAAGACAGCTTTGGATCAATATAATCGATACGGATGCCTGCAAACGAAACCGGCTTCTTATCTCCTTTATCTGCAACTCCTACGGCATTACAGATTCCGGCTCCATGGAATTTATTAACCGGCTGAAATTATTTGTTTTTACGCTTCCCACGCTCAGAGCAGATGTATCCAGAATCGAGCCGATTGCAAATCTCTATTTAAATCAGTTGAATATGGAAAATGATAAACAGGTTCTGGGTTTTTTACCAGATGCCATGAAAGAATTACAGCAATATCACTGGCCCTATAACTACATGCAGTTCAGCCGGGTAATGAATAACCTTTTTGTCCTGTCCCAGGGACCATATATTGGAATCGAAGAAGTAAAAGAAGTATTACACAAAGAAGTCACGCTCACCTCTGCCTCTGCAAACGGTTATATGAATATGCTGAATTTATCCCAGCCTCTGAATAAAATCAACCGGGAAGTAGCGCTCATTGTTCTGGATACCCAGAATGGGAACCACACAAAAGCCGCCAAAAGTCTGGGAATCAGCAGAACAACCCTGTGGAGACTGATTAACTCTGATAATTAAAGAAAAAAAGGGATACACTAACTAT
>SVDT01000311.1 GCA_015057775.1 Paenibacillaceae bacterium
TCGGAAGGGCAGGCAGCAGTTTTGAAAAAGCAGTATGAAGAAAAACTGGCCGCTTCCGGAGAAGAGGGCGCTAAACTGATTGAGGAAGCGAAAATCCAGGCGAAAGCCCAGTATGACAGGATCTTAAAGGATGCACAGGAAGATGCGGGACGCGTGATCAGCGAAGCACAGAAAAAGACAGAAGCCGATCAGGAAAAAGCAATGCGTGAAGCAAAAGCCCAGATTGCAGGTCTGGTGATTGCGGCAGCAGCCAAGGTAGTTGGCCAGGAAACAAACGCGAAAGCAAATCAGGCGCTTTATGATTCATTTTTAGCAGAAGCAGGTGATTCCCATGACGCAGGCAGCAATTAATTACGGGCAGGTGCTGTATGAACTTTCCCTTCCCGAGAAGGTGATAGAGGATGCGGCTCTGGCGCTTAAAACAGTGCCGGAGCTTAAGCGTGTCTTAAACAGCCCTGTGGTTCCCAAAACCAGCAAACACCGGGTTATTGAGCGGGTATTTGACGAATCGATCAGAATCTTTTTTAAGGTGCTGGTTGATCGCCGTGATATGGATCTTGCAGATGAAATATTTGAAGCCTGGCGATCCAAAGTTTGTAAAGAAGCGGGCATTTTAGAAGCAACGCTTTATTATGTAACAAAACCAGATGAAGAACAGATCCGTGAGATTAAGACCATGCTTTGCAGGAAATATGCGAAAAAGGAAGTAAGACTCTGCATGATCGAAGACCCTGGTTTAATCGGTGGATTCATCCTCCGTGTGGGAGATGTGGAGACTGACTGGAGTTTAAAGGGACGTCTGAAACAATTAGAACAAAATATAATGCGGAGGTGAAAAACGTGGCTTCCATCAATTCAGATGAAATTATTTCTATATTGAGAAGTGAAATTAAGGATTATGACGCTCATGCCAGAGACCAGGAAGTGGGAACTGTCTTAAGCGTAGGAGACGGCATTGCAACGGTATACGGAATTGACCATGCAATGTACGGTGAAATTGTTATATTTGATAACGGTGTCAAGGGAATGGTTCAGGATATCAGAAGAGAAGATATCGGCTGTATTCTCTTTGGTTCAGACCGCGATATAAAGGAAGGCTGCAAGGTTACAAGGACAAAAAGACGTGCCGGAATTCCGGTTGGCGATCAGTTTGTGGGCAGAGTCGTAAATGCACTGGGAGCACCGATTGATGGAAAGGGAGAGATTCCTTCTGATGATTTCCGTCCAATTGAAAATGAGGCACCTGGTATCATCGACAGAAAGAGCGTATCCGTTCCTATGGAAACCGGAATTCTTGCCATTGACTCCATGTTCCCAATCGGACGTGGTCAGAGAGAGTTAATCATCGGTGACCGTCAGACAGGTAAAACTTCAATTGCAGTAGACGCTATCTTAAACCAGAAAGGCAAAGATGTAATCTGTGTTTACGTGGCAGTTGGCCAGAAGGCATCTACAGTTGCAAAGCTTGTAAATACTCTGACTCATTATGGCGCTATGGATTACACAATAGTAGTGTCTTCCACTGCAAGTGAGCCGGCTCCCCTACAGTATATTGCACCTTACTCAGGAACAGCACTTGCTGAGCATTTCATGTATAAAGGCAAAGATGTACTGATTGTATATGATGATCTTTCCAAGCATGCGGTTGCATACCGTGCATTATCTCTGCTTCTTGAGCGTTCTCCAGGACGTGAAGCGTACCCAGGTGATGTTTTCTATCTTCACTCCAGGCTGTTAGAGCGTTCCAGCCGCTTAAAGGAAGAACTGGGAGGCGGATCCATTACAGCTCTTCCCATTATTGAGACACAGGCTGGAGACGTATCTGCCTATATCCCGACAAACGTTATTTCTATTACAGATGGACAGATCTTTTTAGAGAGTGACCTCTTTTTCTCCGGTATGAGACCTGCAGTTAACGTTGGTCTTTCTGTATCCCGTGTAGGCGGTGCAGCTCAGACAAAAGCAATGAAGAAAGCAGCAGGAAGTATTCGTATCGATCTGGCACAGTGCCGTGAGATGGAGGTATTTACCCAGTTCAGTTCAGATCTTGATGCAGCTACCAAGGAACAGATTCAGTTCGGAAGAGGTTTAACGGAACTGTTAAAGCAGCCATTATGCCACCCATTAAGTCTTCATGAGCAGGTAATCAGTCTGTTAACAGCCAATAACCGCCTTTTACTCGATGTAGAAGTTCCCAAGATGAAAGAATTCCAGAGAAACTTACTTGATTTCTTTGAGAGTGTTCATCCGGAGATTGTCAAAGAGATTGAGGAAACCAAGGCATTATCTGATGAGCTGAAACAGAAGATTCTTGACGGGGTTGCAGAATTTAAACAGAAACGGGTGTAAGATATGGCAAATGCGAGAGAAATACAAAGCAGGATGAACAGTATCAAGAGTACCATGAAAATAACCAATGCGATGTATACCATTTCCTCGTCAAAGTTAAAAAGGGCCAGAAAAGCCCTGACTGATACGGAGCCTTATTTTTACGGGCTGCAAAGAACCATTGACCGAATCATAAGGCATACGCCCGACATTGATGACCAGTATTTAGATACCCGGCCAGAGATCAAAAAAGAGGATCGTAAAATCGGATATATCGTAGTAACAGCAGATAAGGGTCTTGCAGGTGCTTATAATCACAATGTTTTTAAACTGGCACAGGAACAGATTGACAAGGGTGGAAACCCCACCCTGTTTGTAGTAGGTGATCTGGGACAGCAGTATTTTTCTAAAAAAGGAATACCGGTGGAACAGGATTTCCGCTATACAGTACAAAAACCCAACATGAGCCGTGCAAGAATTATTGAAGAGAAGATTGTTGATTATTTTCTGTCAGGGAAACTTGATGAAGTGTATATGATCTATACCAGAATGGTCAATGCGATGAAAATGGAAGCCGAAATACGGCAGCTTCTGCCGATTCCCAAGAACCGCACCGGACAGAGTATTCCGTTAAATGTCCATTTAGAGGAAATCACCATGAAGCCGTCTCCCAAGGCAGTAATTGACGCAATTGTGCCTAACTATATTGCAGGATTTATTTATGGAGGACTGGTGGAATCTTATTCCAGCGAGCAGAACTCCAGAATGATGGCAATGCAGGCGGCTACAAAAAGTGCCCAGGAGATGCTTGACGGCCTGGCAATTACTTATAACCGGGTGCGGCAGGCCGCAATTACCCAGGAAATTACCGAGGTAATCAGCGGTGCGAAGGCACAGAAGAAGAAACAGAAAAAGGCTTAGGCTATATCGTATTTTCCATAAATTGAGAGAGGAGGAGTCCTCACGACTGTGAGTAACAGATTATGAATAAAGGCAAAATTGTTCAGGTCTTAGGACCTGTAGTAGATGTGGAATTTTTAGAGGGCAGCGACCTTCCCTGCATCAAGGACGCCCTTGAGGTGGATAATGACGGGAAACGCTGCGTAATGGAAGTTGCCCAGCACATGGGTAACAGTACAGTCCGTTGCATTATGCTGGCTTCCAGCGAAGGTCTGTGCAAGGATATGGAAGTAACCGCTACGGGAGAAGGAATTAAAGTTCCTGTTGGCGAGCAGACTTTAGGACGTTTATTTAACGTTCTTGGTGATACCATTGATAATGGGGAAGAGTTAAAGGATGGTCCTAAGTGGGTCATTCACAGAGATCCCCCTCCATTTGAAGAACAGAGTCCGGTAGCTGAAATCCTGGAGACAGGTATTAAGGTAATCGACCTTCTTGCTCCCTACGCGAAGGGTGGTAAGGTTGGTTTGTTCGGAGGTGCTGGTGTTGGTAAAACCGTTTTAATACAGGAGCTGATTCATAATATCGCAACAGAACACGGTGGATATTCCATTTTTACTGGTGTTGGAGAGCGTTCCCGTGAAGGTAATGACTTATGGACTGAAATGGGAGAATCCGGCGTTATTGCAAAGACTGCCCTGGTATTCGGACAGATGAACGAGCCGCCGGGCGCACGTATGCGTGTTGCTGAAACAGGACTTACCATGGCGGAATATTTCCGTGATGAGGAGCATAAAAACGTGCTTTTATTCATTGATAATATTTTCCGTTTCACACAGGCTGGTTCTGAGGTTTCTGCCCTTCTTGGACGTATGCCTTCTGCGGTTGGTTATCAGCCGACGCTGGCTACTGAGATGGGTGAGCTGCAGGAGAGAATTACATCAACAAGAAATGGTTCTGTTACTTCGGTACAGGCTGTTTATGTTCCTGCTGATGACCTGACTGATCCCGCTCCGGCAACTACATTTGCCCACCTGGATGCAACTACGGTTTTATCCAGAAAGATTGTGGAACAGGGTATTTATCCGGCGGTTGATCCTCTGGAATCCAACTCCCGTATCTTAGAGCCTGATGTAGTTGGGGAAGAGCATTATGAAGTAGCACGTAAAGTACAAGAGCTTCTTCAGAAATACAAAGAGCTTCAGGATATTATTGCAATTCTTGGTATGGAAGAACTGGGTGATGACGATAAGACCACTGTTTATCGTGCCAGAAAGATTCAGAAATTCTTATCCC
>SVDT01000312.1 GCA_015057775.1 Paenibacillaceae bacterium
CAACACCCGCTATGTTCTGATTCCCAATCAGCATATCGGAGCGTACGAAGTGAGCTTTATGCCGGAGTGGATCTCCAGAGAATATATTGCACGCCGCGGAAGCGCGAAGTTCAAACCAGAGCATCTGGTAGAAGCCCGCTGCCCTCTGTTAGGATTTGGTCTTGATTCATTAAAGATTGACGGACAATATATCAGAAGAGCATTCTTAAGACCGGAGACTCAGCAGGAAGTGGGAATTGAAGGCTACGATGCAGGTGCAGAAATCTTAACTGAGTTCTTCAGACAGGAACTGGTTAAATACAATACAGATGACTTAAATCCGTTAGGAAAGCAGATTATCGAGATGTTCATGAAGGGTGCAACAGTTCAGGATTATCTCGAAATTATGCCTATGAGATATTAAGAAAAAGACACGCAGCTCTTAGGATGGTGTTTCATCCATAGAGCTGCGCTTCTTTTTGTCATTTATTATTTCGTTCATATCTGATTCTGCCAGGACACTTTTCCGGATTGATCCGCCACATACAGATTTTGCAGTGAATGCAGGCTCCTGTATCTTTTCCGTTTCTGGCGTCATTTGCCCAGTTGGGGTTAACCAAAGTTCCCCGTCCGATGTTAACCATATCAATCCCGGTTACAGTTAATATTTCATCGGCCTGCTTTGGGGAAATGATTTCTCCCACGGTGAAAACCGGAACAGATACCTGTTTCCTGATTTCCTGTGCACCGTAAATTAAGTCCGTGAACGGGTAATCAGCTGGCTTAAATGGTTCTGAAAGCTGCATTAATCCAAAAGAAATGTTGAGAAAATCAATTCCCTCAGCCTGAAAAATCTTGGCATGGTCAATTCCATCCGATAGTGTGGGCTCAAACGCACCCAGCCGCATTCCCACGATAAAAGAATCAGGTGTCCGTTTCCGGATCTCTCTGATTATTTCCAGAGCAAACAGCGCCGGATTATTCCCATATTCATCATTTCGCACGTTCACCCGGCTGTTTAAGAACTGACTGATTAAATAGTTGTGGCATCCATGAAGCTCCACTCCATCATAACCTGCCTTATATGCCCGTTCTGCAGCATCTGCAAATGAGTTCTGAATCCGGTGCAATTCTAAACGTGTGAGTGCTCTGGATTTTTTCATGGTTCCCTTCACCATACACTGAATATCACTGGGGCAGACGGTTTCTTCCATAAAGCCGAAGACGCCGCCGTGATGAATCTGTACAAAGATGGGTGTCCCTGTTTCATGAACCGCATTTGTAATTCTTTTAAGTCCTTCGATCTGCCCGTCTTCCCAGATTCCAATCTGTGAATCACAGAGTCGTCCGTCCTTTTCCACACAGGTAGCCTCCTGAATAATGAGTCCCGGCCCGCCCTGGGCAATTTTACGGTAATGCTCGACCTGAATATCAGTTACATAGCCTGTATCATCGGTACGGTTGTAAATTACCATGGGAGGTACGGCAATTCTGTTTTTTACCTCCAGATTACGAATCTTCATTGAATTAAATAATTTGTTCATTGATGATCTCCTTTTTATAATTATGATTATATCCATTGTCAGTGAGAAAGTAAAGAAGGGCGATGAGCGGCATGGCCATTCCTATGAGAGAAGCGCCAAACCAGCTTGCAGATGCATAAGCCCAGCCGCCCAGAAAAGAGCCAAGCGCTCCTCCCGTGAAGAAAACTGCCATAAATATGCCATTCATCCTTCCCCGGGTCTGATCACCCAGTTCGTAAATTGCCTTCTGGCTCAGTACCAGGTTTCCCGAAACGGCCATGTCAAGAAGAAGGGCAGCTGCCAGAAAGACCATAAGGGAGATTCTGATGGGAGATAAGATCCCGTGGGTGAGCAGGAATGCCGCCGATGCAGTGAGGAACGCCAGTAGGGTAAGTGGTTTTGTGTACCCTTTGTCAGCCAGCTTTCCGGCAATAGGGGATACCGCTGCTCCCCCCACACCAGCCAGAGAAAATAATGCAATCCCAGTCTGGGTCAGGTGATAATGTTCTTCCAGCCACATGGGAGCCACAGTCCAGAAAAGACTGAAAGAGCAAAAGAGACAGGCCTGGTACACCGCCCTGCGCTTTAGTACAGGTGTGTGAATTAACAGTGGTAACAAGGAAGCGATTAGACTGCGGTATGACTGATTCTTCCGGGGACTGCGGGGAGGTAGCAGAAACACCAGCAAAACTGCAATGACTGTCATAATACCTGCAGATAAAAGGAATACACTCCGCCAGCCCGTAAATTGGGCAAGCAAGCTGGAAATCGGGCGTGCTGCCATAATACCAAGTAAAAGTCCGCTCATGACATTGCCCACCATACGTCCCTGCTCCTTCGCCGGAACCAGCGAAGCGGAGTAAGGAACTAATATCTGTGCAGATACAGACCCAAAACCGGTCAGGCAGGCTGCAAAAAGAAACAGGCCGGCATGGTGAGTGAGAGCACTGATGAGCAGACCGCAGGCAGCCATCATAAGGCCTAAGCCGGTTAAAAGCCGGTTTTCTGCCATATCGCTTAAAGGTACGATGAAAAGAAGTCCAATTACGTATCCCAGCTGAGCCATGGTGACAATAAGCCCTGTCATTGATCTGGGCATGGAAAGGGAATTTCCGATCAATCCGGCAAGAGGCTGGGCGTAATATAAATTTGCGGCAATCAGGCCGCAGGAGGCAGCCAGCAGAAATACCAGCCATAAAGGAGATTGATTTTTGTTTGTTTTAGTTTCTTTCATAAAGAGACCTCATTTCTCTCAAAATATATAAACTGTACGTATCGTTTAGTAATTAAATCTTAATCCTATTCTTTAAAAATGTCAATCGATTTTCCTTGAAAAAAATAAACGAAAGATATATAATAAACGAAACGTTCATTATATAAAATTGCTAATAGAAAGGATAATAACTCAATATGGCAGGCAAGGGAAGACCGCGCAGTGAATCAACAGAGAAAGCAATCCTTAATTCCGCCCACACGCTGGTGACAGACCATGGATTTCAGGCTGTTACAATAGAGGGGATTGCTAAGCATGCAGGTGTGAGCAAAGCAACAATCTATAAATGGTGGCCGAATAAGGCGGCTGTAGTGGCAGATAGCTTTTTCACAACTCTAAAGGAGCAGTATCCTGTGCCGGATACCGGTTCGGTAATAGAAGATCTGGTAATCCAGATCAGCAATCTTTCTTCGTTCCTGGCTTCCGATGAAGGACGGATCATAAGGGAATTGATTGCAGAAGGCCAGTCTGACTCTGATGTAGCAGAGGCTTACCAGTCCAGATATTTTTCACCTCGCAGAGAAGTTTCCAGAACAATTCTGGAACGTGGAGTTAAGAGGGGGGAGATGAAGAGCGGACTGAATCTGGAATTGTGTGTGGAGATGATTTATGCCCCATTATTTTACCGGCTTTTAATTACCGGGGAGGGAATTGATGAAGAATTTTTAAGAAGTGTGGTTTCCTGTGTACTGAAAGGGCTTGGGGCGCTCTGAACTCTTTGATGGCAACATTACCCTATTGGGAAAGGTTTTTGCCTGGGAAATGTATGACTGGAGAGATGGAACGATTAAAATGCAGAAAATATGGACATGTGGTTCCCCGGATAATAAGGCATTGACATTGCCCTAGAGGGAAACGCTTATAATTGACTGGTAAAGTTTATATTTGCATGGATCGAGGTGGTATTAAATGGGAAATGAATATGGAGCTTCACCAGAACAGGGAGAGCAGATCCGTATCGTTCAGGAAACAGTGGCAGGAAGAGAAATTACTCTGGCTCATATTATCGGAGGACCGCTGCCAGTGGTATATCGTAAGCTGGGTTTAAATCCGGAAATTGATTACCGTTCATCTGCTATCGGAATTATGAATATGACTCCTCCGGAGTCGGCAGTCATTGCATCCGATATTGCGGTAAAGAGCGGAAATATTGATCTGGGATTTGCTGACCGGTTTAGCGGTACATTGATTATAACTGGTGAGATCGCAGAGGTTCAGGCTGCGATTACGGAGATTGTGCAGTATTTTCATGATGAACTTGGGTATGTGACCTGTCAGATTACAAAGCGGTGATAAGATGAAAAAATTGTTTTTATGCGGAAGAAGCGAGGCAGGCAAGACTTCTCTGACCCAGGCATTAAAGGGAGAGCCGGTGGTTTATCATAAGACCCAGTATGTCAATCACTGGGATGTTACCATTGATACACCGGGAGAATACGTGGAAAATAAGAATATATCCATGCAGGCTCTCTGCTGTTTTTCCTATGAGTCAGATGTCATTGGCCTGCTGTGCGGGGCAGATGAGCCCTTTAATCTCTTTCCGCCGGGGATTATCAATGCCTGCAACCGGCCTATGATTGGTATCATAACCAAAATAGATGCTCCCGGGGCGAAGGTTGCCATGGTGCGGCAGTGGCTGGAGGAAGCCGGATGTGAACGGATTTTCCCAGTCAGCAGTATCACCGGGGAAGGCATTGCCTTGTTAAAGGAATATTTAGGGGAAGAGAAAAAAGGATAAACCCAGAA
>SVDT01000313.1 GCA_015057775.1 Paenibacillaceae bacterium
TCTTGAGAGCCTTTATCAGGTACCCATTGATATTTACAAGGATGAAGGCAGCGGCAGAAAGATATGTATGCCTGGGAAGGAGAACCAGATATGTGGGAATTGTACGACTGTCTCATAGATCCCATTCCGGACGATGTAAAGGTAAGCAGTTATATCACCGGAACTTACTGCACACTGGTAACAGCTGGAGGGGGTATGGGAGCAGCTGCCACCAATCCTTTGTGTACCATTAAGAGCATAGGGAACGATGTGAGGGAGATGTCCTGGAAAGAAGCGGCGGGCTTAATTAAATCCTGGAATTTCACAGAGGCCAGTATTGGTGCAGCGGCTATCAATGCTTATTATAATCAGCAGGAGTCACTCAAACATCTTGAAAATGCAGGTAAGATTACCATGCTGTCCGGTGAAGATACTTTTTTGGCACATAAAACAGATTTCAGGGGTAAAAAGGTTGCAACGATCGGGCATTTCCGTTATGCCGAGGAATATTTAAAGGAAGCAGGTACCTGCATTGTCCTTGAACGGGAGCCAGGAGAGAATGATTATCCCGATACTGCCTGCGAGTTTCTGCTTGAGGACATGGAATACGTATTTATCACCGGATTTACACTGGTAAATAAAACATTGCCAAGATTACTTTACTTAGCCCGTAATTCCAAAATAATTTTAGTAGGACCAAGTATTCCCCTGGCACCCGGGCTTTTTGATTTTGGTGTCAGCGAGCTTGCCGGAACTTTGATACGGGACAGAGAAAAGCTGGAAGAACTGGTAAAAAACAAAGAGCGAAAAGCAGTGGTCCGCGCCGGCGCTCCGGTTCGTATCACTGAAAAATAAACATTGCCTCAAAGGCAGAATGGAGGATTTATGAGAAAGTATAGAAGGGGTCTGGTTCTGACAGCGGCACTTTGTACCACGTTCCTGATTTATGGCTGTCAAAAGACAGAAATCAAGGAGACTACAGCTGCGCAGACTGAAATGACTGCCACAGTACCAACATCAGAGACCACGGGAGAAAAGACCCGGGTGTTTACCGATTCCGCAGGACGGGAGGTAACACTACCGGAAGAAATTCAGAAAATTGCGCCATCTGGTCCGCTGGCTCAGATCGTCCTTTACACAGTTGCCCCTGACAAGCTGGCAGGTCTGGCATCAGACTTTTCCGATGGTGCCAAAAAGTATATTGATGAAAAATACTGGGGGCTACCCAAGTTCGGGCAATTTTATGGGAAGAATGCCAATTTGAATATGGAAGCTTTAATAGCCGCAAAACCAGATGTAATCATTGACATCGGAGAGGCAAAAAAGACTGTAAAGGAAGATATGGATGCATTGTCAAAACAGCTTGGAATACCCGTGGTATTTATCGAGGCAGACTTAAATTCCATGAGCTCAGCCTATCAGATGCTGGGAGAAATCACAGGTGAGACGGCACAGGCCGCAAAACTAGCTGATTACTGTGACAAGACTATGAAAAAATCGGAAGAAGCCAAGGCTTCCTTGGGAGCAGATCAAAAGAAATCTGTTTATTTTGCAAGCGGAGACAATGGACTGCACACCAATGCGGAAGGATCCATACATGCCCGTGTAATAGAACAGATCGGAGCTGAGAATGCAGCTAAGGTAGAGAAAGCGTCAAGCGGAGGCGGAAGTGAAGTGTCCATGGAACAGCTTCTCCTCTGGCAGCCGGATCTCATTCTGGCAGATTCAAACGCTCTCTATCAGACGATCACAACGGATTCCGTCTGGTCAGAATTAAATGCTGTGAAGGAAGGCCATGTTTATCTCATTCCCTCAGCACCTTACAGCTTCATGAGTAATCCTCCTTCCGTCAACCGAATGATCGGTATTCTCTGGCTGGGCAATCTGGTTTATCCGGAGCAGTATCAGGGAGATATAAAGGCTGACATAAAAGGATTCTATGATCTTTTTTATCATGTACAGCTTACCGATGCCCAGGCAGAGGATATTGTAAAAGCAGGAAATTAATTTAAAAGCTGGTCAATTTCTATCATTTGTTCCTGGGTGAGTGCACCAAATTCCATGGCTTTGGCATTTTCCATTATCTGTTTTGGTGTTTTAAAACCAGGGATAGGAATGGTCGCATTACTCTTTGCCCAGATCCATGCGAGAGACCCCTGTACCAGGGTTCTTCCGTTGCTGGTAAGAATTTCCCGTACTGCACTTAGTTTCTCTAAAACTTCTGGTGCAGGCCTTCCGTTTTTAAAGATATCTTCAGTCCAGGAATGGCCTGCACCTCTTACATCATCAGAGGTGAGGACAGAATTATCATTAAATTTTCCACTTAAAAAGCCCATGGCAAGAGGACTGCGGTTGATACTTGCAAGATTTCTTTCTTCACAAAGCCGAAGCATTTCAGGAGCATCCTGAAGGATATTTAACTGATGCTGAATGGCAGTACAATTTAAGTTTTCTGAAAAAAGCCTTGCTCCATTTACTAAATCAGTACTCCAGCCGTACGTTCTGATTTTTCCTTTCTCTACCATACGCTCCAGGGTCTCTGCGACACAGTCCATCTCTGACAATCCGATTTCCCAGACATGAAGCTGATACAAATCAATGATATCTGTTTTTAAACGCCTCATGGAGGCTTCACAGGCTCTTTCGATATATCCGGGAGCCACATTATAACCTTTCAGCGTTCGGGTGGCTTCATTTCCCATATAGCCAAATTTTGTGGCAAGAACCACCTGATTTCTTCTTTCTCCCAATGCTTTTCCAATTACTGTTTCACTGTGACCAATCCCATATGCATCCGATGTATCAATAAAATTGATACCAAGATCCAGTGCAGTCTGAATGGCCTTTATGGATGTTTCGTCGTCTGTCTGTCCATAGCCGTCAATTTTTTCATCCATGTAAAACTGACCTCCGATTGCCCAGCTGCCAATTCCCATGGGACTTACCTCAATACCTGATCTTCCTAAAAATCTGCGTTCCATTGAATTACCTCCTTAATAATATACCAAATGGTTGGTAGGTTATATGATAAAAATAAAGGGGTTATTCACCCTTTTATTCCATTCCAAAATACATGAAAGCATAAATCCATCTGGCTAAGCCCCTGCTCTAAATTCATTAAACCAGTGGACAATGTGATACAGGTGACCAGATAGTAAAAAGTGGTTGCCATATCAGCCGGATTCAGAGGCTGAAGTTCTCCGTTTTTAATGCCTTTTTCCATAACAGAAGTCAACTCAGTAGTAAAAACATCAAAACTGTCCTGTGTAAACTGAATAATTTCCTCTTTCATCTGTTCCGGTGGGTAGTAGTAAATCATGTTCCAGAAATCCATCTCTGTATTACCCCAGTGATATTCCAGATAGTCTTTATAAAGAGAGGACAGCAGCTGTCTGGAAGGCAGATCCTGATATTTGCGAAAAATGCTGGTTAAATAAGCATAATGTTTTTTTACAATGATATCAAAAAGTTCCCGAAACAGCTGTTCCTTACTTTTAAAATAAAAATAGAGAGAAGCCTTATTGATTCCTACTTTGGATGCGATTTTTTCCATACGGGCGCCTTCAAAGCCATGAAGAGAAAACTCTTCTAATGCCGCCTGCATAATCCGTTCTTTTGTGTCTGCTCCCTGACCCATGGTTCACATTCCCTTCTAAATAACTAAACTAACGGTTGGTAGATAAAATATAACATAATAACTTCATGCTGTCAATAGCTATAATAACACAAGGCCGCTGCTTGCAGGAAAACCCAATCCTGCAAACATCGGCCCTGTAAATTATAACTGGCTGCTTTTGTTTCTGTTGTAATTAATGAGACAACCGGCTTTTACGATTTCCCGTTCTTCTGGTGTCATATCTGCAATATAAAGCTGGATTTCATGGATTGGATTTCCTTCTTCATTCTTTACTACGTAAGCTGGTATGAGATCCATAGCACCGTCAAGAGCAGTACGGATATCTGGGACATAAATAAAGTCACCGATATCAAAGGAAGGATCTTCATCCAGTAAAAATGGCAGCATACCCCAGTTCATTACATTGGAACGGTAACGCTTGGTAGCATACTCGTTTGCAATGTTGGCAAGACCGCCAAGAACTCTCTGGCAGCTTGCAGCCTGCTCTCTGGCAGAACCGTCTCCCGGCTTCACTGCGTAAATCATACTGCCGATTTCTGTTTCACTGGCTTTTAAATCCGGCTGCTTTAAATATTCCTTCAGAGCATGGAAGGCACTTTCCAGTTCGTGATCTGCCTTAAGCGGGCAGGCACCGGATTTTCTTACCTTTTCAAGCTCATTTACTTCCTTGGAACGTCCTACGTACTCCGGATCACGGCGGGACAGGGTAAATTCCGCAAGTCCCAGAGGATTGGAACGATAGGAAGAAGTCTCACCGGAAGGAATCAACTCATCGGTGGTTGTAACAGGATCCATGATCTTGGAACATACCCGTAATAAAATATTGTCAGTGAGTGCGCTCATGGAAGGCCAGTCTTTGATATTCGGTCCTAAAATTAAGGATTCGTCTTCCTTTGCCTG
>SVDT01000314.1 GCA_015057775.1 Paenibacillaceae bacterium
AAAAGAATCTCATTGGCGTTGAACGTGGAAATCGCGGAACTATTAAAATAACAGACAGAAATAAGGAGACTACATACGTGGATTTATATGCGCTGATTTGCCTGATTCTGGGGCTTCCCATCGGGCTGTATTTTTATCACCTGATCAACAAGTACTTTATAATCTATTATTTTGGCTGCGGCGCGGTCTGGGGATTATTCTGGGGATGCCTTGTTGCGGGAGCGATTATTATGTTTTTGCTGTTGGAATTTCTGAGAGCATTGGCAATCCCCGTCGCGATATTCTTTCTGGTGCTCTGGTTGTTTACGCGCGGAAAGAAAAAGAATTCGGACGATCAGCAGCAATCCAAATAACAAACGCCCACAGCTTTTTATGGCTGTGGGCTATTATCATACGGAAAGGTGTTTATAATATGGAATTTATCCTGTTTTTTCTAGGATTTTTACTGACTCTGATGCTGGCCTACTACAATGATTTTTCTATACATCCGGGCCGGAGACGCTGCCCATGCTGAATTTCCTGACTGCTGAAAAAGCAGTGGAATACTTTATGAGAGGCGTAAAGCTGGCGGTCAGCGTTATTGCTGTCTGTTGCCGGGCCAAGAAGCCCTAGCACTGGGAAAGGTATGAGGATTCTCTGCCTTTCTTTTTTTTGCTCAAATGATGATATATAAACCCAGCAATATCGGTAGCCAAAAAAGCCCTAGCACTTGATAGATTACAGCATATCTGATAATATCTATTTATAAAAAGAATTGATTGGAGGATAAAATTGTTACCATTTATACTTCATTCTGATAAAACAGTATCATTAAACTCAATAATACTTGAAGATTATGCTCTAAAAAAAGGAATCCCTCGTTCTGAAATAATAACTTATGATGATCCATATAAATCATGGGAACGCGATACAACAAAAAAATTAAAAAAAATGTTTCCAGTATTAGAAGAATATAAAAATAAAGATAATCGATATAATATTCCAGAAATAGTTGCAGATATTTTACGTATAATACTTAGCCAAGATAGTGGAAAAGGAAGCTTCGTAAGTAAGCTCAAGAACTCTGATTATGATAAAATTACATATGAAGAGATAAAGTCTCAAATAAATACTATTCTTGATATACTTATAGCCAAACATAAAGACTACCGACAATATTTGGAGGGGGTAAAAAAAGAATGGTTAGAGGGTATTATTTATGTTTGCCAAATTGAAGAATCTAAACGCATGTTAAAAAATTCCTTTAATGATAATCTTGATTTATATATAGATTACCTTTTCGGCATGGAATCATTTGCTGATATTAGTCTAATCATAGCCTGCTCAGAGCACCCATACCGGTTGATTATTGATGACCCTGATGCTCCGCCTGACTCTCAAAATCCAATTTACACCATGATCGGCGAAGTATTTGGAAGGCAAGAAAGGCTAGAGCTCTTAAATATATTAAAATCTTATATACATAATAGTTTTGAATTGTGGAAAAGACTATGTATTAATTATCACAGAATAACTGATGAAACAGATACAGAAGACGATAGGAATTTAAAAACTAAAGAGCAAATAATGCATGATATAATGAATACTAAGCAAAGTCTAGAAATTAGTGAACTATACAAACTTACAATTAAATACGAAGAAGAACTTCGAACAGAGAAATTTTTTGATGAAGAGATCAAAGAATCACTTAAACGTCTTGGATTTTAATATCATTGGCAAATTCATATTAAAAAGTCATTGATTCCTTATGATATGGGGGATTAATGGCTTTTATTATTTATCCCGGATTCCAAAGCTTTTTTTCTTTGTTATTATATAGTACGCAAAGATAACCAATTGAACATCAACGTAAACAACTTAATCCGCACCTCGATAATTGAACGCAAACTGACGGGCTGGGAAATCGTCCGTACATATCCCTAACTGTAAAAGACTATTAACACCTAAAGCCCTCTATTATGTGGCTACACTATTGAACGAAAGGATTGGTAATATGGATACCAACTATGAATTTACTACATCAAATTACATTGACAGCAGGTTCCTGCTATCCCGCCCCGATAATCAGGATAATACTGAAAAAGCATTAGAAGCAATTGGCTTCATTGTCCAGCGAAAAAAAGATGGCAGCGTTAAGTACGGGTTCTGCGCCAACAAATTTGCCAAATATCTTTCAAAATGCATTAGAGCCGTTCAGGACCATCAGGGGAACCTCTACATTTACAACCTAAAAGGGTTCTATCAAGAGGCCGAAGACTGGATAATTGGCAAAATTGTAAAAAGCCTCATGAACCAGATTCTCCAACTATGGTCTTTAGGCCATGAGCTAGCGGCTATGGATGCCTACAAGCGTGACATTCGAAAGATTGTCATGTGCTTCAACCAAGACGATTTGATTAATCTGAGTAATGGGATTCTTGACATTGAAACTTTAGAACTGCATCCTCACTCACCGGATTACTACTGTACTGTACAATTGCCTATGCAGTATGGTCCCAATGAAAAATGTCCCCGGTTCGAACAGTTCATCTGTGAAATAACCGGAGGCGATATGGAGCTTGGCAAAGTGATTCAGGAAATGGTCGGATATTGCCTGTGCCACAACGTGAAAGCCGACAAAGCGTTCTTCCTATATGGAAATGGAAAAAATGGCAAAAGTGTGCTCGCCAAAATGATTGAAGCCCTTGTAGGCGCTGAAAATGTCTCGAACGTTAAGCTGAGCCAGCTCAATGACAATTTTGGGTTATCAAGCTTGGTCAACAAAAATGTAAATATCTCTGCCGAAAATGAGCTTCTGGGCAAATTTGATACAGGGAATTTCAAGGCTATCATCAGCGGAGACACGGTTAACGTCACAAGGAAGTACAAAGATGACCTGTCTACAAGGCTGAATTGTAAGATGATCATGCTGCTTAACACACTTCCCAGCACTACGGATGTCACCTATGGATACTTCCGCAAAATCCTGATCATCCCATTTACACAGACGTTCGACGAGAATGAAGATAAATTTCTGGTAGAGAAGCTGCTTGGAGAATTGCCGGGTATTCTGAATTGGGCGTTGGAAGGTTTAAAAAGACTGCAAGCCAATGATTACCTATTCTCTTCCTGCGCAGCCATTCAAAGTCTTATGGAGCATTATCAGAACCAGCAAAACCCCACAGGAGTGTTTTTCGAAGAGAGCTATACCCAATGTGATGGGGGCCGTGTAAAGAAAAGCGATATTTACAGCGATTACCAGAATTGGAGCAATGACAACGGCCTAGACGCTGTCAATCGCCAAACATTTTGGAACATGCTGAAGATTCAGGCGGGTAAAGCAGACGGCACTATCAAGCTGGAATATAAACGTGTTCATGGGGTCGATTATTTGGACGGATATAAGCGCAAATATGTGCGCCCAGCGTCCAATTCTGATTACGATATTAGTTTCTAAATGCTTGGTTGCTGCCCCGTTCGAGGGGCAAGGGGGCGCTGGGGGCGCGATAAAATACAAACTATTGTGAGTGTTATACACTTTCTGATTCCCATAGCAAGTAGGTGTCTATGGGAATCAATAATTCCATATTTCAGGAAAGGATGAATTCTACATGGAAAATATGATTACAAACATGCTGGAGTGCAACGGAATTGGTTTTGATTGGCCCCGTTACGAGCAGGAAATCTTACAGGAGAAGTTAAGGATAAAAGAGCAACTGTGCTCTGAACTGTGTAACCATCTGAAATGCCAGACGGAAGATATTACAGAATCTAAAAAGCTGGTTTGGAAGCTGTACAAAAACAACCTTTATCCTGAAAGCATGAGCTTCGATTACCTGAAGGAACATCGCAATGAACATGCTGTTTATGGCCTTCTCTACCGCTACAAACGTATCCAACAGTTTATAAATCAATACGGTGACAAATTACATAGCCAGATTCAGCCAGATCATCGGATACATGCCAGTTGGTCCCTGGACGGTTCCAAAACTGGGCGCATGTCTTGTAAAGAACCCAATTTACAGGCATTTCCGTCAGAATTAAAGCCTTATTTCAGGCCACAGAATGGTTATTGTTTTGTGAGCGGCGACTACTCCCAGATAGAATTACGGATATTGGCCGAACTCGCCCAAGACGCCAATATGATTCAATCATTCTGCTCAGGAGCCGATATACACGCAAAGACAGCCAGTGTTATTTTTCAAAAACCGCTGGAACAGGTATCCGAACAGGAGCGCTCCATTGGAAAACGTGTCAATTTTGGAGTCTGTTATGGCATATCTGCAAACGGGCTTTGTGAAGCAGTAAATCAGAAGTCAGATGCTAATTTGACTGTTCAACAAGCTGATCAGATTAAAATCAACTTTTACAAAGCCTATTCAAAGATACGAGCTTACCATAATCATTTATTAACCACCGATAAAATTGTTAGTTTGGGGGGTAGACAATGGACCGATTATCCCAAGGGAATTGCCAGAGTCAATTTGCCAGTACAGGCTAGCGCAGCCGAAGGATTAAAAATTGCTCTT
>SVDT01000315.1 GCA_015057775.1 Paenibacillaceae bacterium
GTTTTTTCAATAAGCCACTACGAATTGAACAGGTATTATCCGTGCTGACAATAGATAAATCCGGAGTCCACGGCTTTAATGGAGTAAGGGAATGCTGCATAAAATCAATTGTGACTGAAAACGCCAAAAAAAGAGTAATACTCAGTGAAAAGGAACCTACCATCAAAACAAAATTCTTTTTACTTGCTTTCGCATGATGGAAACCAAGAGCAGTATCAATTTTAAATAGTGTTGTATTTGCGGCTTTGCGCACAGGCTGCAGAGAATTTGCATTTCCGGATACGGCTGCCAGTGGCGAAACTTTGGCAGCTCTTTTTGCTGGTGAACGAGCCGCCAGTACAACCGTCAGGATACCTACACAGATACCGGCCATGATACTGGGCAGGCTTATTCCAAATGCAGGCATTTCGGCAAAGTATTCCGGGCTGAGAAAACGTAGTAAGGCGCACAAGATCCAAATAATAACGGCTCCCGAAGAAATGCCCAGCGGTATAGCAAATTTGCACCAACCAAGGGCTTCCCTACGGACGAATCTCATCAACTGCTTTGGTGTGGCTCCGATACAGCGCATCATTCCAAAAAATTCCGTGCGCTGTGCCACATTGCTGTTTAGACTGCTTGCAATCATCATAATGCCGGCCAGCAAAACTAATAGAAATAAAACAGAAGCTGAACTATAGATTTGCATCATAAAAGAATTTCCGCTTTGACCAAGTAAGCCCAACAGCTTCGTATTTTCCGAAACCTGTTGGTCCGAAAGTCCCAGTTGAGATTTCATATCGGCAATTGTACTTCGTATATTGCTATGAGTAGAGAACTGTACAAAAAAAATACTGTTATACTCAGCAGGTTGACCATTTGAGACTCCAGGATATAAGGAGCGAAATGCCTGGGTAGTCAGGCAAACTGCGTAGGAGTCTTCTTTCATTGTTTTTGCAGCATTTTTAGTAAATCCAGAGATCGTGAATTCATAGCTGGCTCCATCAGGCCCATAGACTGAAATGGGATCTCCGATTTGCAGGCCAAGCATTGTCTTTGCGTTTTCGGTGACCATAGCCTCATGGTCATTCTGAGGAAACGCTCCATCCCGAATATCCTGAGTTTGCATTTTCGTAATCCAGTCACTATCACTTCCCACTATAATCACGTTTTTTCCCGATACAGTATAGCCTTGTTCGCCCCTGAAATTTAGGACACCATACCAGGAAGATGCGGTTACCTCAGCTCGTGCAGAGATGAGGGCGGCTTGTTCTTTATTTATGTTTCGGATCATCACATGCCAATTACCGTCCTCAATACGGGCCTGCATGATCTGGCTGCGTATAAACATGTCGGCCATACCAAAAATAGTTGTGACTAGAAACACCGCTAAAACGATGCAGAATACAGACATTCTGTTCTGCCTTTTATGGACTTTGGCTGAAATGGGAACAAGGTCAAGATAACTTTTCATTCTCTTTGCCTCCCAAATCCGTCAGAACACCATCCGAAACCCGCAGCACGCGGTCTACTGAGGTGGTCAGATGATTGTTATGTGTAATCATCAGAATCGTTTGCTGATAAAGGCGGGATGCCCTGACCAGTAAATCAATTACATCCTGACTGTTTTTGCTGTCCAGATTTCCGGTGGGTTCATCCGCCAGGATCAGTTTGGGCCTTGTGATCAGTGCCCGCCCAATGGCAACACGCTGCTGCTGACCGCCGGATAATTGGCCAGGCAAGTGATGGCGGCGTTCTAAAAGCCCTAAGACTTCTAAAATTTCATTCACAGCCGATTGATCGGGTTTTCTGTAATCCAGAAGAATGGGAAACATAATATTCTGCTCCACAGTCAATTCTGCAACAAGCTGGAAAGACTGAAATACAAAACCGATATTACGCCGCCTGAAAATGGTACGCTGTTCTTCTTTCATTGAGAATAAATCATTTCCGTCCATATAGATATTCCCGGCAGTAGGGGTATCCAGGGCTCCAATACAATTAAGCAGCGTACTTTTACCTGAACCTGATTCTCCAACTACTGCAGCAAATTCTCCCTGCGCCAATGTAAAAGAGACATCTTTCAGGGCATTTACCTGATTTTCACCTTTTCCGTAGGTTTTTGATAAATGCCGCACTTCTAAAATCTCCATATTATTAGTACCTCCTTTCAAAAGAGAATAACAGGTACATCTTACAATCGGGTGAATAACAGCTTACAGTTACGTAAGGAAGGAAAGCGTAAAAACTGTTCCTTTCTGCAGTGCGCTTTGAACGGAGATGATGCCTCCCTGACCCTCAACAATGGATTTTGCCAGTGACAGGCCCAGACCGATTCCCTGGGTATCCAGAGATTTTTTGCTGCGGTGAAAACGTTTGAATACGTGATGTAAATCTTCCGGTGCAATACCGGAGCCATTATCTGAAATCATGATGCGAAGCATGGCAGGGGTCCGATTCCAGGATACGTGGATTTTTCCTCCCGGATCGGTATGATCTAAAGCATTTTTAACTATATTTCCAATTGCTTCGCTGGTCCACTGCTTATCGCAAATGAGAGTTTCTTCCGGTACTTCATCTACTATAATTTCTTTTCCCTCACGGGCTGCCCTTGTTGTCAGTTCACTGACAGCCTGAGCAATTAATTCCGATAAACTACAACTTTCTTTTTCAAAAACAATACTGCCAGCGTCTAATCGGGTTATTTTCAGCATGACTTGAATCAGTTGTTCCATACGTTTTAATGCTAATTCTGTTTTTTGGGAGTATTCTATTACGGTTTGAACATGATCCGGTTCCTCAGAAATAATTTCATGATACATAGTAAGAGCCGCAAGTGGTGTTTTCAGCTGATGTGATATGTCTGAAATCGTACTTTTTAAAAAATCTTTCGCTTTCTTTTCGGCTTCGTTTTTTGACTGCAGGATCATAGCAAGCTGATCTACACAGGCAAAGAGACGATATATGGTTCCTTCTTTCATTAGCGGCATGTGGTAAGAAAAATCGCCTTCTGTAAAATTGGTAATTACCTTTGCTGCCTGAAGATAAAGTTGCTCTCTTTTCCATAAAAAAATAAATGATCCAGCCAAAAGCAAAGAGGATAGAATCACGCTAAAAAGCAGCATACAGTACATGGAAATCTTATGAAACTCATTAATAAAGGGAAGAAATCTGATTGCGGTATGCTTTGTTACACCAATATCAGCAAGCAGAGTCGCTCCCTCCTGACTGCTTGTTGTACTGGTAATGGCTTTGGCAATTACATCTTTTGAAACGCCCTGTTGGAAAAGTGAGGTCACAACGGCATTGTCGTGGGATAGAAACAGACCATGCATGGCTTTTACCTGAACAGCATTCAAACCAATGACAGAAAGAAAAATCAGCAAAACAAGAGTTAAAATAAAGGAAGTATAAAGTTTGATTTGCTTATCTTGAAAGAGGTTCATACAGACACCTCATTCCACTGATAACCAAAACCACGGATGGTGATTAAATGCTCCGGATGGGAAGGATCAGCTTCGATTTTTTCACGGAGCCGGCGAACGTAAACGGAAAGAGTATTATCGTCCACAAAGTCGCCTGTATTGTCCCACAGTTCATTTAAAATATGATTACGGGTAATGACACGGTTGGAATTTCTTACTAATAAACAGATAAGACGGTATTCTGCGCTGGTTAAATCCAGAGTTTTTTCATTTAACAGCACCCGGCTTCCTAAAAGATCAATCCAAATATCACCACATTCTATTACAGTAAGGTTATTTTGACTGGATTTTCCCACCCGGCGCAGTAAGGCCCGAATCCGGGAACAAAGCTCACCCAGTTTAAAAGGTTTTGTTACATAGTCATCGCCGCCGCTGTCCAGCCCACGAATGACATTTACCTCTTCATCGGAAGCTGTTAAAAACAGAATCGGAAGCTGATATCCCTGTTTTCTCACTTTTTCACATACTTCAAAACCCGTTCCATCCGGCAATGTCACATCAAGAATTAGTAAGTCATATTGATCGATTTTGGATAAGCTGCCTATGGCTTCTTCTACGGTACGGACAAGTTCAACATCAAAGCCATTGCGCTTTAAAGAATATTTCAATCCATCGACTAAACTGATATCATCTTCTAAAAGTAAAATCCGATTGCTCAACATACCTTCTCCTTTTGCTTCTTTGTTGGATTTAAGAAATATAAGTGGATTCCATATCTTTGATTTTTTTATAAAGCATATCATTTACTGGAACAGAAAGACCATGTTTAGCTGCAAGTCTGCGTACTGTGCCTGAAAACATCTCTACTTCCGATGGTCTGTGGGCAATTCCATCCTGACGCATGGATGGAACTCCCTCTGGTGAAAGAGTTTTTAAGAGTTCTATGTATGCTTCCAGGTCACCTTCTGTCAGGGTAATGCCTTCTTTTTGTGATAGCAATATTACTTCTCTCATGGCTCCGACTAATGTATCGTATGGGGTACCTGGAGTAAGAGCCTGGGCATAATTAGCCTCATATGCCAAACAGGTCTGATTGATTC
>SVDT01000003.1 GCA_015057775.1 Paenibacillaceae bacterium
AAAGAGCTGTCTGCAGGTTGATCTGTCAAATGCTTCCAAACCCATATAACCAACAGTTCAAAAACCAGCATGGCTGCTACCGGATGACCAGGAAGTCCTGCCAAAAGTGTACGGCTGATTTCATCATATCCTACAATAGTTGGCTTTCCCGGTTTTAATGCTAATCCATGAATGAATGAACCTTCACTTGCCACTTCGCCAATGATATCATTGGTTGCATCCTTTTTCCCCTGAGAACTGCCACCTGATATGACAACCACATCACTCACCTGCATTGCCTGTATCACGGCTTCTTTTAACTTCTGTTCGTCATCCTTTTGTACCACTGTATTCAGTACTGTAAGGCCGTGTTTTTGTGCCTGGGCACAAAGTGAATAGGAATTAATATCTCTTATTTCCCCCGGAGACGGTGTGTTATGAGGGGGAACCAGTTCATCCCCTGTGGATATAATGGTAATCTCCCATGGTTTAAAAACTATAACCTCTGTAATACCCAGGCTTGCCATAGCTCCAATTTCCTGGGGACGGATCCTGGTTCCTTTCTTTATCACTATTTCTCCCTGCTCTATGTCTTCACCTGCTAAAACTACATTTTTCCCATAGGAAACCGGACTGTAAACGGCAATATGACTGCTGTCAAAGGCTTCACAGTATTCAACCATTACCACTGCATCTGCTCCAGGAGGAATCATTCCGCCGGTTGGCACATAAGCGCATTCTCCGGCATGTATGTCTTTCAGGGCTGGAAAACCCATGTTAATTTCATCCACACATTCCAAAAAAACCGGCAGATTCTCCGATGATCCGGCGGTATCACCGGATATAACAGCATATCCGTCTACTACAGACCGGTGAAAGGCCGGTACCGGTTCCCTGGAAATAATGTCGCTGGCTAATATATATCCCTGGGATTCAAGTAATTTTCTGCATTCTGTCTTAATCAGCTTATTCTGCATGATATTTACTGTCTTATCTCTTGCTGATGCTATGGTATCTACCTTTAATAATTTCATTCTTATTATTGCCTTTCCTGATTCAGTTTCCAATCGTGTATTTTGACAAATATTGTCTGATAACAGGATTATCAGTATTAAGTAAAATCTCATCCGGAGTTCCTGATGCGAGAATACTTCCTGCATCCATAAAGTGAATGCATTGACACAGCTTATAAATATGTGTCAGCTGATGGCTTACAATGATCCATGTAGCCGGTTTTTTTGACTGAATTTCAAAAATTATCTGCTCAAACAGTACAACACTGTCCGGATCCATATTGGCCATGGTTTCATCAATAAAAATCACTTCTGGCTCAAAGATCAATGCTCTTGCTAATGAAAGCTTCTGGCGTTCTCCGCTTGAGAGGCTTGGCGCATATTGTTTCTCTTTGCCGGAAAGCCCGCACCTGTCTATCCATTCCATGATTATTTCTTTCTTAATAACCTGCTTCCTTATCTTTAATGGATAAGTGAGATTATTATATACCGTATCATGAAGCATATAGGGTCTTGGCGCTGTAATCACAATATCCCGCTTCGTTAATGTACCAAAATCCATAACCCCCATATCGGGCTTTAACAGCCCCGTCATCAGTTTAATCATTGTAGACTTGCCGCTTCCATTATTTCCTATAATACCATGTAATTTTTTCTCTTCCAGACATAAATCTTTAACACTTAACTGAAAGTCACCTATTTTTTTTTCCAGCTTAATTATTTTCAACATTCTCTTCGTACCTTCTGAGAAAATCTACAAAACATTGGATTGTAAAAGAAATTATAAGCAGAACAAAACCCAAAGTAATTGCTTCCCCAAAATCGCCTTTATTTCTCATTAATGATATTGCAGTAGTCATAGTCCTTGTCTTATACTTTATATTACCGCCTACAATCATCACAGCACCTACTTCGCTGATGGAACGTCCAAAACCGGTTATAAGGATGAAATAAATGTCATTTTTTATTTCCTTTATCACAAGCAGAAATGTCTGCCACCGGTCAGCACCCATGCTTATTGCGAAGTTTCTTATCTGAGGCGCCATATTTTTACAGGACGTGTAAACCATCCCGCTGATTATTGGAGCAATGATTAATGTCTGTACAATGACCATCGCCGGAAAAGTGAATAATAACTCCCATCTGCCCAAGGGCCCTCTTCTCATTAAAAGCAGATAAACTGCTAAACCTGCGACCACGGGCGGAAATCCCATAAAAGTCCGGTTTATTCTGATAATCACCTTTTTACCGAAGAAGTCAACCCGTTCCAAGAACATACCAAACGGGACACCAAGTAAGGCAGAGATAAATGTAGAGACAATCCCCAGTTTCATTGTCAGTAGGATAATATCTATGATTTCCTGATTTATTTCAATGCCCATACTTGTCCAAAACTGCATTCATGCAGACTCCTCTTTATTTATTTGCTGCCGCGTCAGGAGTAAATAAAGATTCTCCATACTCTTTTACACCAAAATCTCCGATGAGCTTCTGGGTATCATCTGAAAGTATCCAGTTAATGAAGTCCTGTGCGCCTTCTGCATTGATTTTTGAACTCTTTTCCGGATTTACCGCTATTACACCGTAATAATTGAGAAGCTGTTTATCCTTTTCACATACAATATCCATAGCTGTCTTTGATTTAGTGGCTAACCAGGTCGCCCTGTCTGAAAGCGTATAGGCATTTTTTTCTTCTGCCATCAGCAGGGTAGCCCCCATTCCCTGACCTGCACTGATATAATTGGGGTTGTCCGCAGGTGTTATATTCAGATTTTTCCAGATAGAGAGTTCCTTTGTATGGGTACCGGATTCATCTCCACGGGATACGAAGGCGTCCTTATTATCAAATATAGTACGAAAGGTCTCTTCTGCATTATTATTCGTTTCTATTTCACCCTTCGGTCCCACAACCACAAAATCATTATACATGACATCAAAACGTTTTAAACCATGTCCAGCCTGTATGAATGCTTCTTCCTTTGCTTTTGCATGCACAAGCAGTACATCCGCTTCTCCGTTCTCTCCCATCTTTAAGGCTTCTCCTGTACCGACGGCTATGGTATCCACTTCCCATCCTGTTTTTTTGGTAAAATCAGGCAGTAATTCATCCAGAAGCCCTGAATCCTGTGTACTGGTAGTTGTTGCCAAAATTATCTTACCCTTTTTGGATGTTACAGAAGCTGTTGTTTCAGCAGAATTGTTTTTTGTTGTACTCTCTGCAACAGTGTTTTCGTGTTTTACAGAATTACTGCATGCTGATAATACAGTGCCTAATAAGATGCAGAAAAAAATTAAAGTAATTTTATTTTTCATCTATTTAATCCCCTTTTTTATTTATATATAGGCCACTGTTCTTATCTTGCACAATTGTTAGCAGTTCCAATCAGGATCTTCAGACCGTGCTCAAGTTCAGTAATCACATAAGTAAGGCATTCTTCCACCGCTTTCGGACTTCCTGGCAGATTGAGTATTAATGTAGATTTTCGGATACCGCAGGCTGCTCTTGATAACATAGACCGCTTTGTCATCTGCAGGCTGTAGGCACGCATAGCCTCCGGTATTCCGGGAACCATACGTTCAACGACTTTTTGAGTTGCCTCCGGCATACAGTCTCTTTGAGAGAAACCGGTTCCACCGGTGGTTAATATAAGATCTGCTGTATGATTGTCACAGATATATTTCATCTCGTCGCATAACATGGTCATATCATCAGGGAGAATGGTCCGGTGAACAACTTCATATCCATATTCTTTCACAATTCTGCAAATAACGGGTCCGCTTATATCCTCTCTTTCTCCTGCAAATCCAGAGTCGCTGGAGGTTATCACCGCCACCCGCAATTTATCAGTTTCCGTTTTCACCACTGCAGATTCCAATACGACCATATCATCCCCTTCCCGAATGATACCACCTGATAATACACGGGCAAATACGCCCTCTCTGGGCATAATGCAATCTCCCATTTTATGAAAGATCTCACAACCGGTATGGCATTCTTTTCCAATCTGGGTAAGCTCTAAAAGAACGTCATTGCATTGAAATCTGGTGCCTACCGGCAGGGAGCGGAAATCAATTCCTTCCACGATAAGATTTTCACCAAATGCGCCTTCTGCCACTTCTGCTCCCCGGTCCTTAAATGCTTCAATCTTATCATTGGACAGAAGACTGACCTGTCTGTGCCATTTTCCAGCATGAGCATCTCCATTTATTCCATATTCCTTAATAAATTCTGCCATATGGACATTTTTCTTTTGTGTTCCTTTTTTTTCACTGATGCAGACTGCGATTATTTTTCCCATAAGTATTCTTTTCTTATCCTCCTATTTTTGACATACCATCAAGTTCTAATGTTCCCTGGGGATTATCCCCTTTAAAGTTGTGGCTGACTGGCTTTTCATAAATCGTCTGCTCAATCATCTGTTCCAGAAAAGAATCCTCTTTATTGCCTCTTAAAACTTCTTTTAAGTCCGTTCCATGTTCATATTGCAGGCAGGTTTTTAAATAACCATCGGAAGTAAGCCTTACCCGGTTGCATTCATTGCAGAATTTATGGGAAATCGCACTGATAAAACCAATATTACCCTCAAATCCGTATACTGAATAATAATGGGCCGGTCCGTTTCCAAGTACAGAATCAACTGGTTCTAATGGTCCATAGGCTTCTTTCAAGATTGCAATGATGTCTTCTTCACTATAATAAGAGTAGTTTTTTCCAAGCCCAATGGGCATCATTTCTATAAAACGGACACCCAGTCTGGAATTCTTTGCCATACCGGCAATCTTTATAATATCTTTTTCATCTGTATCGAGAACCGGAACACAATTTAATTTTACTTTTAGTTTCGGATAATTAAGCGCATCCTGTATTGATGAAAGCACCTCATTTAAAGCATCTTTTCTTGTGATCTGCTCATATTTTGAAGGATTCAGCGTATCAAGGCTGATATTAACTCCATCTAATCCAGCTGCCGCAAGATCAGGAAGATATTCTCCCAGTAACAGACCGTTGGTTGTTAAGGTAACGTTTTTCATTCCAACCTGTGATTTCATCTGTCCAATGAGAAATGCAACATCTTTTCTTACCAGCGGCTCGCCCCCTGTTATCTTTACTTTATCAATTCCAAGCTTTAAAAAGCATCTGCAAAGCCTGAGAATTTCATCAAAGGTCAGTATTTCTTTATGGGATAAAGATGGAACGCCCTCCTCTGGCATACAATAAATACAGCGAAGATTGCATCTGTCTGTTACTGAAATCCGAATATAATCAATCTTTCTATCCCACTTGTCAATCATCCCATGTCCTTTCCGTTGAAAATATCTCCGCTTTTTCCTCCACTCTTTTTCTCAAGAAAAATATCCGTTATCTCCATATTCTTATCAATTGCTTTGCACATATCATAAACGGTAAGCAAAGTTACTGTAACTCCAGTGAGAGCCTCCATCTCAACTCCAGTTTTTCCTTCCGACTTAACCAGGCAGACCGCTTTAATACTCCCTGTTTCTCTGCATACTTCAAAGTCTATCTGACATTTGTTTATGGCAAGCGGATGACACATAGGGATAAGAGAAGAGGTGTTTTTTACCGCCATGATTCCTGCTACCCTGGCTACCCCAAGAACATCTCCCTTTTTCACAGTATGACTTAAAACGGCCTCCATAACCTCTGAATTAACAATGATCTTACCTTTTGCAACTGCTGTACGCACAGTGATATCCTTCTTTGATACATCAACCATAATTGCATTGCCATGGTCATCAAAGTGTGTCAATTCTCCCATAATATTACCACCTCATCTTCCGGACTTTTAAAATAGTCGTAAATTAGTAAAGTTTCAAACGCTGTACCGCCTGTTAGTATCAAGAAAAGTGCATCATTTTATTTTTAAAAGCAATAGGCAATTTATGAAATAAATATATAATATAAAGATAATTTTGTCAATATTAATTATTTTACGTGTCGCTTATTCGATTTTTTTGTCATATATTGCTAATTTTATAACTTTATTTAAATCCGCACGGTATAATTCTCCTCCGAAAATCATATGCGGAAATATATTTCTAACCGTAACAGTTTGTATTTTCCCCATTACTATCACCTCTCTTTTTCGGAGAACTCCAAAAATACTTTCTTATCAAATCCGCCGCGATGTATCAACTTTTCCACCCTCTTTCCTTCCAGCTCCTCTATGCTGTATCCCCGTGCTTTGCAAATTGCATACAAAACTTCCAGAACATCAGCCATTTCCTCCAGGCTTTTGTCTGCCTGATACTCATGTACTTCTTCAAAAAGTTTTTCATCCAGAGCAGCAAGATATTCCTCCTCTGACAATATATGATATTTTGCCTTGCGTCCACTATTTTCAATCATATCCGGAATCTTATCTCTTACCAGTTTATTGTGATCAACCATATGTTTGTACCTTCCTTTATTATTTCGCCTCTTAAGCATATTCTTATTATACTATCAAAACTTTTTCAATAAAAGGAAAAGAAAAAACCGCTGCCATATAAGTAGTCTGTAACCTCATATGACAGTGGTTTATATTTAACTGTTATACTGTTTTAAACTGTTTGCTCTGTTTTAACTGTTATACTTACACTTTTACTTCATACATTTTTCTATATGCTCTGCCGCACCTGACAGATAATCGCAGGAAAATCGTTCAAACTCTCCCTTATCTACCAGGCTTGCAAGTACTGGATCAATGGGAATTCTTCCTAAAATATCAACACCCGTTTCATCAGCTATTTCTCCCAGTTTGCTCTCTCCAAATATAGGAATTTCTTTTCCGCAATCCGGACATTTCACATAACTCATGTTTTCCACATAGCCAAGAATGGGAATATTCATTAATTTAGCCATGTTATAGGCTTTCTTCACAATCATGGAGACCAGATCCTGAGGTGAGGAAACAATGACAATACCGTCCAGCGGAATGGACTGAAATACTGTCAGGGGAACGTCACCTGTTCCTGGCGGCATATCAATAAAAAGATAATCTAATTCCTCCCATACCACATCTGTCCAGAACTGTTTCACCGTGCCAGCCAGGATAGGACCTCTCCATACAACGGGAGCATCTTCTTTATCCAGCAGCAGATTTACGGACATTATTTTTATGTTATTTACTGTTAGTTCCGGAAGTAACCCTAGTTCATTTGCAGAAGCTTTTCCTTTTATCCCAAACATTCTAGGAATAGAGGGACCTGTAATATCTGCATCTAAGATTCCCACACGGTATCCTTTTCTATTCAACAAAACCGCCAGCATTGCGGTTACAAATGATTTTCCTACTCCGCCTTTACCGCTAACAATACCAATTACATTTTTTATGGAACTGTACTGGTTTAACTGCTCCAGCAAACTTTCTTTGCTATGCTCGCAGCCTGCACAGGAATCCTTGGTACAGCTGCTATTTGAACAACCCCTTGCATTCTCACTCATATTCTCTTCTCCTGTCTTTTCCTTTGCTAAATATATTAATACTATTTTTGACATATGTCAATATTTAGCATCTTCATAATGAAAAATATAATCATTAATTTTCACCTGAAACTTTTCTGCAATCGCCGGACACTTTGCTTTCAGCAGAAAAAACAAATTGCCTCTTTCTCCTGAAAGAGCTTCAAAGTTCCCCTGTCCTTTGCTGATAATAACGTCGGATCTTTCATAAATATCCATAAACTCAGGGCTGCAGTCAGCTAAAATTGTCCCTGGAGATGCACAGCCGGTGGAAATGATTCGTGCAACCGTATTAAGTCCCGAATCCATTGCTTCTTTTTCTGTCACATCGTTAATAATAGGTTTCTCCCGTACTCCATAGGTGATTGCTGCGTCAGGAAAACTCTCTAACATGACTCTGTCAAATACTGTTTCACCTGTATTATCTCCAATAATAAGTATATTCTTCGCCTGTTGTAATTTTTCGGTAAAGATCTCCAGATCACAAATGGTAAATTCTTTTTCCAACTCCCTGCTAATGCTTTTTTCCAATTCTGGATTACAATAGACTGCCGCGTCCAGATTATTTCCTACAGCTGCTACTTTTAGAGCCCAGTATATGCTGTTATCTTTTTTTTGCAGAAAGTCTTTTAAAAACGGATATAAATCCTTTGCTGTCTGTAAATCTCTATTTTTTATCTGCTGATATGGATCAGGATTGCCAGTCTCGTTCTTAACCAGATTATGAATTTCCTTTGCCAGCTGGGGAGAATTTTTGTATTTATCATATTCTGTCAGCAATTTTATTGTATCTTTCATAATTTTATTATGGATTTCTTTCTGATCTGTGGCTATTCTGGCTGCCTCCAGAGACTGGCGCAGTAAACATGGGATGCAATCGATTAATAATTCCATTTTATTTCCCCCTGAATTCATTTTCTTTCATTATAACAGATATTCAGCCAGCTTGAGCTGACAAAAGAAAAGATTGAGGCAACAAATGTGTCTCAATCTTTTCTTTATCTATTTTTTCTTTGCATCTGCAATGTAAAAATAATCGTTAAAATCCGTGAACTTTATATCTTTAAATCCTGCCCTTTGAAGATTTCTTTTTAAAGTATTCTTATCCAGCCGGTGATCAGCTGGGGGTCCATAGTCACTTTCTTTCCTGATCCATTCAATAATAATGATTCGCCCGTCAGGGAGCAGAATCCGATTTGCTTCCTTTAAAAATTTCTCACGCATCTTGACTTCATGCATTACGGTACATAAAAAAGCAAGGTCAACGGATTTATCCTCTAAAATCAAACGGTACTCCTGTGTCACAACCGGGCGCACATTTTTTATATTTCGTTCCAGCATTCCCGCTTCCACATCATCAAGCATCTCTTTTTCTATATCCAAAGCATATACAATTCCCTCTTTGCCTACCGCCTCGGATAATGGGAAAGTGAAAAAACCAATTCCACAGCCTATATCTGCAACAACATCCGATTCTTTGATCCCGACTGTTTTCAGGATCTCTTTTGCAGGCAATACTTCTCTGCGTTTTGGACTGTCCAGCTTGCTCTTATTTATTACTTTAAATTTGTGTGCCATATCTTGCTCCAATCGTAATATTTTTTACTGGAGCATTGATAAAAACGTCTGCTTGGACTGGACACCAACTGTGCTTTTTACCACTTTTCCCTCTTTCATAACCACTAAAGTAGGAATGCTCATCACCTTAAATGCCTGGGCAAGTTCCTGCTCCTCATCTACATTAATTTTGCCGACTCTGGCCACTTCTGCCGTTTCGACTGCCACCTGCTCAACAACAGGCCCCACCATCTTACACGGGCCGCACCAGGATGCCCAGAAGTCCAGTAAAATGGGTTTATCTGACTGCATTACCTCCTTCTCAAAATTTTCCTTCGTTATTTTCAATACGCTCATCGTATATGCTCCTTTCCGTTTATAACAACTATGTTTTTGATGATGTTATTTTACCTCAAAAAAATATTTATATCTGTGATGATGTCACGGAGCGTTTACAAGGCTATTCTCTCTATAAGATACCTAAGAGGAACAATGGAATAAAGGTTGTCAATGGAGGAGTACTGTTTTTGGATAGCATAATCTGTAGAGTCCAGTATGTAGAGTTAATGATTTGTGTTATACTATCATCAAATCTAACAGAGTAAGACGACTGATATGCAATGGCTGGTCAGAAAGGTGATTTCTATGAAAAACAAAACAATTATAATGATTATCTGTATTTTTTCACTGTATGGCTGCTCTAAAACCAATACCAGCTATTCAGAGAACATAAAAACAGTTCAGACGAATGAATCAGCTACAGACACAAAATCAGAAACTATAGTTCAAGCCAGCACATTACAGAATAAAGGGGAAGATGGAGATAAAAGCAGTGAAACTACAGCCAGCAAGACAACAGAACCAGATTTGTTTCATGTGATATATGAAAAATATTACGCCCCCTGGACGGAAAGCGAAATGCAAAGTGAAATTGCAAAACGGAAACAATACCGTGATCTATGTTCTTTTTATCCGGAAGTATCCAATTATTTAGAAAATGTTCGGGAGGTAAGGGATATTTCTTCTGTTGTGGAACCTCTATATTTTACAGATTTAAAAATTTATCAAAATCAGGATTTTGATCAGGTTCCTCCATTAATCATACATCTGGCCAAAAATGAGATTTATGCCAGGCATGGATATATTTTTAAGAATCAAGATTTAAATAACTACTTTAAAGGACAGATTTGGTACGAACCGTCAATCACACCTGAAAATTTTAAAGACAGTGTGTTCAACAAAAATGAACAGGTGAATTTAAAGCTGCTATCAGCTCTGGATACTTACAAATAAATGAGCATAAAGAAGGGAAGTGTGAGGTGCCAAATCCAATCTCATTCTTCCCTTTCCTTATGGAAAATTAATTCTAAAATCAGTTAAGACGGAAGTGGTAAAATTAACGAACCTTTATTTTATTACCCCTTCTGATGGTGCCATCACTATTCCATTCTGTATACACGTAAGGAGCACCGCCTGTTGTTCCGTTTTCGGTAAAATTATAGGTGGTTTCATTATAGGTATAAGGTCCGGTTACCATTTTCAGTGAATTGGTGTTAAAGTAGTATACATTACCATTTATTTTCATAATTCCACCCTGAAGCTCACCAGTATCAGTTGTGAAATACCAGGAATCATCCCTTTGAATCCATCCAGTACGCATAAGCTCATCATTGCCAAAAAAGTACCAATGACCTTTAAAATTGACCCAGTTATTTATACAATAATCGCCAGACCCCCATCTATATTTTACCCCCTGTGGAGTGCTTTCGAAACCAGCCGCAAATGATGACATCGCACTTCCTATAGTTATAGCCATAGATATGGCTGTAACCATTAAAAACCTTTTTTTCAAAGCTTCTGACCTCCTTATATATGTTTATTCTGATCCGGATCTGCCTAGAGTATATATTCAATTGTAGTTATAAGTCAATGAAGTTTATTTTTTTGTAAAAATATGTAATTTAATTGTAAGTAATTTACAGTATTTTGTACTACATTTTATTTTATTCCCAGACTAATTCTATATTATCTTTTCAGTTTATCATTTCTTTTTCTTGTAAAATTAATTATTATTTTATAAAACATTCTTCTTGGAAGGAAAACAGCTATAAATCGAATTATTTTTGCATCCAAACCTGGCACACTTACTACCCGTTCCTTCTTTAAATCTCTCATAGCCAGATTAACAATCTCCTCCGGATCCATAAATTTCATAAATCCTTTTTTCTTCTTAACTACATTCATTCCAGCACTTTCATGAAAATCTGAATCAATAAAGCCAGGGCATACCACCTGCACAAGAATAGCGGTATCGATCAATTCCATATAAAGCCCTTCCGTAAAATTAAGAATAAATAATTTAGTTGAAGAATATAGAATGTTTCTTGGCATTACTGCAAAGGCTCCATCGGAAGAAATATTAATAATAGTTCCCCTGTTTCTGACCATCATTTGTTTTAATATATGCTGGGTTAGAATAACGACCGTATTCATTTGTAAAAACATAATACCATCTCTGTCTTCTTTTGGCACTTCTGTAAATACAGGCTTCAATCCAAATCCTGCATTGTTAATTAATACTTCAATCTCATCATCCCGGATCTCATTAAGAAGAATATTTACCCCTTCTTCATATGCCAGATCTACAATAACTGTTTTGACTTTTACGTGATAAGTATTCTCTATATATACTGCATTTGTCCTAATCTTATCTTCCCTTCTGCCCGTAATAATAAGATTGTATCCTTTTTTCCCATACTCGTTTGCATACGCCAAACCAAGTCCGCTGGTTGCACCTGTTATTAAAGCCGCATTTTTCATTGATTCCTCCTGGATTCATTTATTAGATTTTATATAAACCGCACTATATGTACCTTTAGACACGTTACAACTTTCTCTGTAAAATCCATTACTTACCATTAATTCTTGTATTTCATTTATAGGCATTCCATCATTTTCTCTTTGCGGTTCTTTAATAAATAATTTTCCATTATTTTTCAGAATCCTAAAAAATTCAATTACGATTCCGTTTCTTAAATTCTTGGGAACTTCGTGTAATGCGTAAAAAATATATATGATATCATAAGATTCTACATTTAATTGAAGTTCTGGGAGTTGACCAGTTAAAAAATCAACATTATCATAATGTCTCATCCGCATTTTTGCTTTTTTCATCCAAAATTCTGATATATCTACACAAGTTAAATGACCATTTAAACTATAAAGTTTTTTTGCCAAATGTCTGGATCCTGCTCCTGAACCACTCCCAAAATCCAAAATAGTTTCATTTCCTTCAATACCTAACTGATTAATATGCCTTTTATAAATAAAACTAAATAATCTGTTATTACCCAGATCATCTATGAGTCTGTACAATAATGACGCCCTTTCATTACCTAAATCCATTTTATTTTTCCTCCCTGATTTTATTGATTATTATTCATTGACTTTTATTCATTCAACCGGAATTTTTTACCCCGGATTTTCACCGGGGTATCTTTTATTTCAATAATAATTTGATAATTTTCATTACTTTATCTGCTTTTTCTTCTGGTGACAGAGAATCATCATTTACGATGGGGGATTGCCCATATATAATAAATCTTGATACACTTTTGGGATCTTCAACCATTAACTGTCCCTTATTGTTAAGGCGGGCAATAAAATTTTCTAAATATGGTTGAAGCTTATCATTCATTATAATTTCTAACTGCTTGTGAAATAATTGATTCCCCTCTTTATGAAAAAAATCGTGATACTTTTCTTTGCCTTCATTTCGAATGAAAACATTCACTATTTTTTCATAATAAATGTCCAGTGAAACTTCCTCTGTCTGAAGAATCTCAATTAAAGGGGTAAGGCACTCATCTGCATACAAAGAAACGGCATACTCATATAATTCGTACTTTGATTTAAAATAGTTATAGCAAAGACCTGGAACAACATTGACTGCTCTTGCAATATCTTTCATGGAAGTTGCTTCATAACCTTTTTCACAAAATAATCTCATGGCGTTATCTGCAATTTCACGCTTACGGACTTCTGGTTCTTTTGATATTCTCATTTGACGCCTCCTATAAACGCATTATAGCACCCGAATGAATAACGGTCAATGAATATAATACAATAAATTTACAGACTTCCAGAAAAAAGATACCGATAAGAAATATAACTGCATTTTCCGACCAGCGATCCACAGGCAAAGCTCATAAGTCCTGCTGCAATAACACCGCTGCCTGCAATTCCTATAAATTTCAATCCCCATTTCAAGATGATAACTAAAATATAGATAAGAAGGCTCAAATAGGATTCTTTATAATACATTTTATCGTCTGAATCTTTTTCGTACTTCAATGATCCCCCTCTAAGCAAGCCCACACACAAACCGGCAACGCCAAAGACAATCAGTGCCATCATCATTTGAAACGAGTAGATAAGATTCTGATTTCCATAATCTTCCAGCATCATGCTAATAAATAAAACAGGCATAATCCATAGATTTGGAAATTTAATTAATTTTGTTTTACCTTTTGAAATATTGGATATTTTTAAGAGCAACAAAATAACAATCCCATATGACATTGTCATGATACAAATTCCCCCCTCGTAAATCCCGCATTTTTTCTAAGAATCAGCGTGATGGCTTTTCCCAGGAAAAACCCAGTAAATATAAAAAGAGCTGTAAGACCGATATATTGGGTACTATTTAAGTTGATTCCTCCATGACCAATTGTTTCAAACCATGGTAACACCAGAATTCTCACTGGAATAAAAATAAGCCAGAACGCCATCCCCAGCAAGGTTCCTTCTGTGAAAGCTTTATGATCCACAATTGTGATTTTGGCAAGCAGGCCTTGTAGAATGCCTATGGCGAAACCAACAAGTATCCTTAAAAAAAGTCCGGTTACCACTGAGTGCAGGAATTGACAATGAATATACCGCTCAAAAGAAACCAGCATGAAAATCATAAATGGGATTAAAGCCTTCCCGTTGATTTCCTGTTTTTTAAAATGATTTGTAACAAAAAAAGCAAATACTGCGATTGATATAATAACAGTGATTATCTGCTGCATATATTATCTCCTTTTCCTGATTTGTTTGATTTTTATATTATCAGATTATCAGGAATTGCTATGCTTTTCATCTATCCTAAGTCACATCTAAGGTCACAAATCTTTTAATTTCCCATGACTTTGGTCATATATACCATCAATTGCTTTCGATTTTCCATCCCCAGTTTGTCCAGTATTTTGGTCACATGGTTTTTTACGGTTCCCTCTGACACAAACACCTTGGATGCGATTTCACGGTTAGTATTTCCCTGCATGACCATACATGCGATTTCAAATTCACGGCTTGTAAGTTCCCGCAATCCTTCCGGTCTCTTACCTGAATTTTCAGCTGTCTCCACAGGATTTACGTCACGGTCATCTGCTCCGATCCCTCCTTTATTCAGCCTCAGTGCCGACACAACGGTCTCTGTAATTCTGGGGTGAAGCAGCATTCCGCCCTTTGCAATGGTCTTTATTGCATGAATCAGATCATCAGGATCGGAATCTTTTAACAAATATCCGTCTGCTCCATTCTCCAATGCATGAAAAATATATTCTTCATCTTCAAATGTGGTCAATATCAGTACTTTTACACCAGGATATTTGTTCTTTACCTGCAGCGTTGCTTCTACCCCATCCATGCGGGGCATTCGAATATCCATAAGAATCACATCACAGGATTGTTGTTCCATTTTATCGATTAAATCAATTCCATCCACAGCCTCTTCAACCAGATTAAGCTCTGAATCCAGGCCGATCACATACCGTAGTCCATGACGAATAATGGGCTGATCATCTGCTATTATTATTCGAATCATCGAATCGTTCCTCCTGATTGAATTTAATCTGTACTTGTAAAGAAAAACCATTGTTCCGGGCACTGTTCAGCTTGCAGACACCGTTCCATTTCTTCATTCTTTCCTCAATTCCAAGAATTCCATAAGATTTATGAATGGTATTCACCCCGACTCCATCATCTTTCACTGAAAACTCCAGCCCCCCATCCGACATAGTTAATGCAATCCAGATATGCTTTGCCTCCGAATATTTCATAGAATTTGTGATGCCTTCCCGAATTGAATTATAGATATCTTCTTTCAAGCCCAATTCAACTTTTTCTATTCTTTCATCACAATCAAGATAAATCTCCTGACTCCCGGTTTGGACTATGGATTGAATCAACTGCTCCAGTGAGTTCTTTAAATTTGAATACTGACTATTTTCTTTGAGCCGATATACTGTTGTTCGCAGCTGTAAAATACTATCCTGTATTACTTCATTTAACGTAGATAAAATTTCTTTCTCCTTTTCAGGATCAATTGCAATGTACTTTTCCAGCACCTTAACGTACATCTTTACTGCAACTAACGTGTGACCGATCGAATCATGCAATTCCTGTGCAATTGCCTCACGTTCCCTGCTTCTCGCCAATTCTTCGTTCAATTGCTGTTGTTGCTTCAATAATTCATTTTTTTTATTCAACTGATGATTTAGCAACTTCAATTTTTCTTTTTGCTTAATTTGCTCCAGGATTAGAATACAGATAAATAATACCGCAAGAAAATATACGATATCATACCCCACATAGGACCAGGCTGCTTCTATGCTGCCTCCTTTTAAAAAGCGTCCCAGATCCGTTAACAGATAGCTTACTCCATAAATGCCCAGCAAATCCGCAGGTATTTGCTTCTTATCATAAAACAGCAGCTCAATTAAAATGATATAGATATAAATATATGTGCCTGCAAAATATTTTAAGATACAGGCCATACCTATGGAAAATAAGATGGATGCGATCGCTCTTATATCCCAGGTCACATCCGGGTTGTTATTTCTTAATACCTTTTTTCTATAAAAATCATTGCATAAACTAATACTATATAAGAGTATCAGGAAGATTATTTTATCTTTTCCTGCCGCGAAAATATTGATGTAAACAAGCACGGAAAAGAATATTTTTATAATGATTGAATTATATTTGCTGAATTTCATATTTTTCTCCCCACATTCCCCCATTAAGGGATTGAATATATTTTGTAATTGTATCACATAAATTGATGACTAAACATAATTTTTTCCTCCTTAATGATAATAAAAAAAGCCTTACATCTCCGGCAATCTGCCAGAGAGACAAAAGACTTGATCTTATGCGGTACCACTCCATTTAAGCATAATTGCATAAGAACGTATAAAATGAGTGTCAATCATATTGGATTAGCACTCATTTTATATATGTACTTATCTATTTTTCACTTGCAAATTATTCCACCCGTCGTTTATATAATAAGATCAGCTTCTCAAATATTATAATTAAAATCATACCAGCAACAGCAAATAATGCTGATACAAGAAATGCAGGCTGATATCTGCCTGTAATCGTATTTATTTTATTCATAATCATCGGCCCTGCCAGGCCGGCAAAAGCAAATCCAATAAACATAATCCCATAATTCACACTGTTATTCCTGCTGCCAAACAGGGCAGCCGTAAATCCGGGAAAGGTCCCCATTGTTCCGCCAAAACAGAACCCAATCATGGTAAGACCAATATAAAAAAACGCCAGGTTTTCTTTGTTACAAAAATATAATAACAGACTGGCAATCAATGAACCAATGAATATAACCTTTAAGGTTCCTGTAGCTCCAAATTTATCTGACATGGTTCCTGATACAAGTCTTCCCATCATATTAAACAGCGCAAGGATTGAGACTACTGTTGCCGCCTGTCCTCTGGTAAAGCCCATCATCTGCTGTGCAATCGGTGATGCCTGGGAAATAACCATAAGTCCGGCAAATGCACCGCAGGTAAGCGTAAGCAGCATTAAATAGAAACTTGATTCTCTGATCATTTGCTTGTAAGTATACTCTTTTCCCCCGGCACTTTCTTTGTTTTTTTTCTTTCCAGCCAGGGGATTATCCTTGTGCTGAACCTCCAAAGGGCACGCTTCTATTACAAAAGCCGACGCACAGATTATAAACATCATGACAATTCCGATTACCCGGAATGCAGTGGTTACATGATAATTTGTAACTAACGCCGTTGCAATTGGCGGAATAATAATTGAACTTCCTCCATAGCAGGCGGTTATCAGTCCGCCTGCCAGCCCTCTCTTGTCAGGGAAGAATTTTACTGTATTTGCTACTGTGGTTCCATACACAAGTCCAACACTCAGTCCCACGCCAAGACCATAAGTTACAATCAGCATTGATACAGAATTTGCATATCCGGAGCCAATCATGCCAGCCCCAAATAAAATACAACGTGTTACAGGTGAAGGAATCATCAAGAGCCGGCTTGCTCTTCTTGGGAAAACTCTGCTGCCTAAGCTTTACGTAATTACCATTCGTGATATCCATGCCGATACACAGATCACTGAATCGACTTTAAAAAATGTCAGCCAGTCTGCAGCCTGAACAGCCCCTTCTGGATATTTTGCAGGAGGATTTAAGAAACTTTCTGACAGGCAATCACCTCATAGCAGGAATAAGCAATTGCTTTTATCAGATATCTGACATGTCAGAACATTATATTCAATCCACTGAGGCAATCAAATGGGGAATCAGGACAGATACGGAGGAAACCATATATCTTTATAATAAATACACGGCTTTTCGGATGTTCAGTTCACTAAAGGATTATTTACCCATTGCTTCCTTATGTATCCCTGAACTGTTTGAAATGTATATATCTGATAATAATCAAAACCAGGAATTACTGGACACTCTTTTCCTATATGTGAAAAGTCCCAAAAGCGCATCTGAAACAGCAAAAGAGCTCCATATTCATAAAAACACATTATTCTACCGCATTAATAAAATTACAGAAAAAGCTGATTTAGATCTTAACAATGGCGATGACATATTTAAAATTATTCTGACAGAAAAAGTAATACAATATTTAAAAGCAAACCGATACACGTAGGAATGCAGCGGACAAATTATATCTAAGTTGTCATATATCTGTCGCTGCAAAGGTCAATTACCGGCTCAATTTCAAAATTCGTCAGCAAGGTAGGGAAAATGCCATTCACCATAAACCCCTTTGTCATACTAATCATTTCTTCGGTAGAAAATACGTCGGTATCTGCCCATTGTATAAACATATCAACGAAAACAGATATGGTCATGTTAATTGCCAAATTAGTCTTGGGGTCATTGCTTTTTGACTGAAATACATTAGGGAATATACTTTTTAGTTTATTTTTATACTTTATTGCAAAAAGAGGCTGCTTATTTTCTATAACCAGATCATGAAGGTAATCCCCATTGTCATGGAAAATCTTAAAAAGTGCCTTTGCATAATTATCAAGATCTTGGGCTGTTTCAAAGTATTCCATACTGATCTGGTCCAATGATTGTAACAGCATATCTTCAATTTCCTCTAAAACGGCATATACGTCCTTATAGTGCAGATAAAAAGTAGCACGGTGCATCTCACAGTCATCCGTGATACTTTTTACTGTAATTTTCTCAATTGGCTTTCTTTTATATGTTCTCCAAAACGCATCAACAATTTTTTTTCTTGTTTTTTCTCTTGCATTTTCATATATCTGCATCTTTTCACCTCTTTTTTAAAATACGACATATTGTCTATAATTGTAAATTGCTTTTTCGTATCTGCTGAATTATACTAATCACAAGAAATACGACACAGTGTTTATATTCTTATATTAAAAGTATTTTATACAATGTCAATAAAAATATTAGAAAAGAGGTATTCTTATGAAAAAAAATTTAATGACCAATAGCGGCTTTCCCATGTCAGTTAATCCTTCGGAAGATCTTAAACCCTTACCACACGCACAGATAGATTCCTGGTATATCAAGACGGAATTTGAAGCTGACGGAAAACAGCTGGGCTTTACCTGGCATCAGATGTTACAAGCTTACGGAAATGAAAAAAAGGTCAGTGCAGAAAGTCTTTTAATGAATGCATCCGATAATATCTGGCTGAATAACCGCATTCTTTCTTCTGAAAATGAAGAAAACGGCTTTGACTCTGATTCTATGCATTGCTACTCATCCTGGGGAGATCTAAACGGAGATATGAATCATATGTCCCTTGACTTAATAATTGATGGAAATGAAATTCACATGACTTTCGTACCCAATGGTGAAATTCTGTATAATGGCGGAACCGGCCTGATTGAAATTGGGAACACCGGCTCCTATCAATATTCATTTCCACAGATGAAAATGGAAGGCACATTTATTCTCCAGGGCCATGAATATAAAGTAAAAAATGCCCACGCATGGTTCGACAGGCAATACGGTATCCCTGCAAGCCGTCCATCTGAATTAACATTTGCTCCGGGTCAAAACAGCTGGCTGTGGATTGGTTTATCACCCCTTATGAATCAGCTGGGAGCTGTATCACTTTGGGATATTTATTCCACAGATAAACGATTTGCTTTCGGAACATTTCTGCATGAGGATGGTATTATGACAAATGCATCCATCGATATTTCCTATGATGATATCTGGATAAGCAGGAAAACCGGACATTCCTATCCGAATACCATTCATATAGCTATCCCTTCCGAAGATTTTAATGTAACCCTTACCAGCCTTGCCAAGGGACAGGATGCTGAATTTGTTCATGAAATCAAGCTATTATCCGGCTGTCAGTGTCTCTATCATATTACCGGAACATACAGAGGAGAAAAAATAGACAGGGCAGTTGATGTAGAAATGATTGGAGATGTGTGCGGAGAAAAATAAATAATAGAAAGCAGGCTGACTTATGGATTAATCCGGTCAGCCTGCACTTATTTAACTTCATCATTTTTTATCATCGCAAAAGTCAGTAACTACTATAAAAGGTATGAATTCCTTTTGACACTTCCCAGTGCTTATCCCCAATGATTATATACGCGTCCACAGGAGTCTCTATTTCATATCTCCATAGGTCATCGGCTTTTTTCCATTCTGAACGAATCGTTCCGTATCTGGTTTCCACAGCAGCTTTTAAGAAATCCAACCGTTTATCCGGATTTGGTGAAATGATTACTTTTTCGTAACCCGGAAATTCTTCCAGTTTTTTAATACCGGCAGCTACACCGTATACCCAGTCAGCAACCGCACCGTATGCATAGTGATTATAAGAATTCATATCTGAACTCCAAAAATCTCCGTTTTCCCTGATCCCATCCCAATGTTCCCATATGGTAGTAGCACCCTTGGTAATGGGATACAGCCAGGAAGGATATTCTTCACGAAGCAGTAAGGTATAGGCTAAATCAATATAGCCATACTCACTTAAAACATGCAGAAGATATGGGGTTCCAACAAAGCCTGTCTGCAGCTGGATCCCACACGCTTTCACCATGACAGCAAGCTGATCGGCAAGCTCCTGGCAATCAGGTGCTAAGTTAAAATATGCTGCAAGAACACATTCCGTTTGAGTGAGGCATTTTGGATATCTCTCTTGAAAAGCAGATATGATACGCTCATATAGTGCTTCATAATTTGATACGTCTTCTTCCAATACCTTACCTGCTTTAATGACCAGTGAAGCAGAATGAGCATAAAAAGCAGAGGCTATGAAATCTTCTCTGCTGGAACCCTTATAGCTTCCAGCGGGTGCATCAAGGCCAAGCCAGTCTCCGAAATGCTCTCCTCCTGTCCATAAATTTTTATCTTTCGTATGCTCCGTGATGTAATCAACCCACTTCTTCATGCTTGTAAATTGAGCAGAAAGTATCTGGGAATTTCCATATGCCAAATATAATTCCCATGGACAGATTGTAGCCGCATCAGCCCAGGCAGCACTGCTTTCTCCCCCCAATAAGTCTGGTATTACATGACCGACTCGTCCGTTTTCATCCTGGTCAGCCACCAGATCCGATAACCATTTAGAAAAAAATTTTTCTACATTATAATTAAGTGCTGCAGTTCTGATAAATACCTGCGCATCCCCGGTCCAGCCCAATCGCTCATCACGTTGAGGACAGTCCGTAGGAACATCCAAAAAGTTGCCCTTCTGCCCCCATATAATGTTGTCAAAAAGCTGATTGAGCTTCGAATTAGAACAGCTTAAATAACCGGTGCGTTTGATATCAGAGTACACAACAACTGCTGTAAAATTTTCTGGTTTCGCACACTCCACACCTCCGGGAAACTGATCTATCCTGATATAGCGGAATCCAAAATATGTAAACTTCGGTTTATAGGTCTGCTTACCCTCCTTGCAGATATAGAGATATTTCGCCTTGGCACTGCGATAATTTTCAGTATAAAAATTGCCCTCTTTGTCTAAAACTTCAGCATGAGACAGTTCTGCTTTATCGCCTTTTTTCCCATCAATCGTCAATTCCACATAACCGGTTACCTCCTGACCGAAGTCTACCACAACTTCTCCCTTAGGCGTCTGAAACAGCCTGGCTGCATAAACACGCTCCCTCTCTCTGATCTCCTCCCCCTGCTGCGGAATCAGGGTATGGAAAGGTCCATCAAAAATCTGAACACGGGCATGGTCACTGAGATCCGTGCAATAGGAAGCATCATAGGTTTCACCATCATATATTTCTGAAAAACGGACATTACTTAAACCAGAGTTCCAGGTCGTATCCGTCAGAACCACTTCCTCCGTTCCGTCCTCATAATGAATTTCAATTTGCGCCAGAAGCCCCGCAGGTGATTTCTGCAGCTCTTTTTGCGTTTTCGATTCTTCCCAGCCAACTAATCTGCTTCGATACCAGCCTTTTCCAACCGTTACAAGCAGCTGATTTTCTTCTTTTAACTGTTCCGTTATATCATATTCCTGATATTGCAGCCTCTTTTGATAACTGGTCCAACCAGGGGCAAGAATATATTCTCCTACTCTTTTTCCATTCAACACTGCTTCATAAACACCTGTTGCAGTGATAAACAGCCTCGCTTTCTTAACCTTCCCTTTTGGACAAAAGCTTTTTGAAAACAGCGGACAAACCTCCCCTGTTTCAGATGATGGCATGATCCATTTTGCCTTCCATTCCATAAACATTACCTCCGTACTGTTTCATAATACAGGCTTCTACACACTTGCTAATTTTATCTCTTCTATCTCTCTGCTTACAATACTCCAGTTTTATAAAATTGTAATCCGATTCCGTCCGTTTTTCTTAGAATGGTATAGCGCCGCATCAACTTTCTTTACCATCTGCTCCATACTAAGTTCTTCATCCACCTCTGAAATTCCTACACTAATGGTCACATGGTAACCTTCTTTCTTTTCCTCGCTTTTCAATGAGTCCATAAACCATTCCATGATTTGCTTTGCTTCATCCAGTCCCACCGTCAAGATACCAAAAAACTCGTCTCCGCCCCATCGTGCTGCGATTCCATTTTCGCCTATTGCATGTTGTAAGTCTTCCCCTACCATTGCAATGACTGAATTTCCAAATATGTGGCCGTATGTATCATTAATATCTTTAAAATGGTCAATGTCAAACATAAACAACGTTTTTTTCGTCTTCCGGTGCTTTCGAAGAAATGCCAGATACCGTTTGGAAAATTGCTTTCGATTAGGAAGTCCTGTTAACTCATCCGTATTCTCAATGTTTACAATACGCAGATTGCAGTTGATAAAAACAGATGTGGAAACTACGATACAGGCAGCCAGTGCAACCAACATAAAAAATATATTGCTTTTTACGCGTTCCTGAAACACCTGGCTAATGGAACTGGTATCCATCTCAAAAACCAAATACCAGCCAAGTATTTTATCATACTGGGTGATTAAGCATTTTCGCTTCCCTTCCGATGTATACCACTGCATGATTGGGGTTTCTGACTGATTTAATTGAAGGCGTTCTGTAATCCCAATCCGTTTTTGCAGTTCTTCTTCGCTGATAAAGATATCGGTATTCCCTTTAAAAGAAGTTTCAGCTCCCATCACATTAATGATATGTACCGACAAACCATAATCTCTTTCATAAGAATAGATCGTATCACCCAAGGAATCAACCTGTAACCCTACTCCAATTACACCCAGAAGTGTTCCATCAATGCCTTCCACACGAAAATTAACAAAGACCGTTATATAGTCTTCCTTCGTTTCATTGGTGTCTACCTCAAGATCATACTCATTACCGGATCTAATAAAATTATAATACCAGATGTCATGATCATCTGTCTTTGAAATAGTCTTGTTAAAGCCGTCCTGATAATAATAATTTCCTGTTTCTGCTGAAATACAAAACACTGTGGTATATCCATATTTATTCCGATACGTGTTCAAATAATTATATAACTGTTTCAGGTATGTATCATTTCCAACATTTTGGGGTTCCTGTGAAAGCCATTTTTTCAGGAATTCATCATTCGCCATTGTTTTAGAAACCATCACTGGTTTCGTCATAGCGTCTTCCACATGGCTGGAAATATCTTTATTAGACAGGCTTAAAATATTTTCCAAATGTTTTTCTGCCAGGTCCTGGTACGCGGTGGTATCTCGATAAACGATACCGATAAATCCAATTACAATGGAAATGATGATAATGAGATTGCTGAGTAGTAGTATATGCTTTTTCACATTTGCTCCTCTTGGTCATACCCTTGGTGTATTTTTAGCTAGAATATCTTTCTTATTATATACAATAAACCACGTCATTTCTACAATATAATTATATGCTTTCGAAAATTAAGTTAAAAAGCTTTTTCATTCGATATCCTATCCATCAACCAGATGGAGGGGTGGGACTTCTATCGTTCATACGCGTAGAGAATTTATATCGTTTTCTTTAAAGGGTATATCCAGTTAAAGAAACCCAGGAAATAGTTGACAATCTCTGCATATGCTGTATCATTAATTGAGTAGTTGCATGGTTATATGTTTTTTTACGTTTGTGGAGGTTTATATGAAGAGAATCTGCATTTTTTTAATCATTAATTTAATGTTTATATTGGTTGGGTGTACAACTAGTGAATATATTGATAAGTCCACCTTCTCTGAGGTGGAATCTAATACTTTAAAGGACAACACGATTAATAACAATGAAGAAATCTTGGATTTACCAAAAGAATTATATAAAATTGAAAACTCTGCATATGCTCAACCTTTGCGTTATGATTTTATAGTCGCGGATAATACAGAATTCACTATTACCGTATCCAATGAATCTGGAGACTTCAAGCTTGGAATAAAAGATAAGGACACAAAAGACTTTGTGTACCCAATGAAAGAATATCAATCTGGCTCCGATACCGTGACACTAACAAAAGGGAATTATAGCATTATAGTAACAGAACGCAAATTCACTGGTAGTTATCATATAATAGGCACTACGGTAGAATAGCATTTGCTAATTTCTTTTCCAACTTGGGTTCAAACTAAATTGGCTGATTTCCATACGTGGGATTGGAGGGGATAGGCTTCCTATCTGCTTGCTTAATAGCTAATTCGCTTCATAAATTTGTTCCATCAATTTCTTACTGAAATACAGGTTTATAATATCTACTTCCAACATTGTCTTAAATCGTACCCCAATCTTTCATTAAAACATGATATATCGCGATATTTTACGTTAATCTTGTCTATTCTATTTTGGTCGTAAAAGTCTGAAATACCCTTATATAGCGCACTTCCCAAGCCCTTCCCTACAGTTCATAAGGTAAAGAAAGATGGAATTATGGGACAAAACGCATACACAACACTAATGAATGGTACTGCAAAGTTAAGTGCGGATATCATTGACCGCTGGTGTAAGGAGTTAAATTGTCAGCCTGGGGACTTGATGGAGCATGTACCAGACAAAGAATAAAAAGGTTCATTATAATAGGGAAATAAAGAATTAATACAAAAAGGATAAATTAACGATGGTAAGCTATTCAGATAATGAAAGAAAAGAGATTTAAGTGATTCTACACTAACTTGCATATCACTATCTTATCATGGTATAATAAAACAAAGGACGGTGATAAAATGCCTGAGATATCATTATTCTATGGTATACGCATAACTATGTACTATAACGACCATACGCCACCACATTTCCACGCTGAGTACAATGGTAATAAAGCATTGGTTGATATTATTAACATTCAAGTTATAAAAGGGTCATTGCCTAATAAACAATTACGTTTAATACTTGCATGGTGTACAATCCATCAAGACGAATTAATGCAAAACTGGGAACTCACAAAAGATCAAAAGCCATTAAACAGAATTAATCCTTTAGTATAGGAGGGGTGAATATGCAAGATTATTTTCCTGTAGTTGTACAAGTGATACCTTTTGACAATTACCATGTGCAAGTATTTTTTGATGATGGAAAAATCGTCGAGTATGACGCATCAGGTCTTTTACAAGGTGAAGTCTTTAAGCCATTACAAAATATTCAGGTGTTTAAAGACACATGTACTGTCTTAAATGACACTCTTGCTTGGGACATAACAGGGGATAGGAACCCAAGTGAATGCATAGACCTTGATCCGTTCATGCTTTATGAACTAGAATCTATTAACCATTTGATTGCATGAAACATATAAAAATTAAATATTTATAACAAAAAAAGGCGGTCATGTGAACCGTCTTTCTTTGTGTTTAGCCTTATTGTCGGCTCTATCATCGGAATACACATCGAATCCTTATTATTCCTGTGTTGCTATAAAACTGCTGTTTGCTAGTGTCATGTGATAGTGCTGTTACAATACCCCTGTGGCGCACCAGAATGTCCATACAGACGTTTAACTGTCACAGATATTTTTCCCCATATGTGATTTTTAGGCACTAAAATAAGCCTACAGGCTCATATTTCTATAAGCATATAGACTTATTTAGATGTCCAAATTTATATATTATATAAGTCTTTTATTCAACAGTTTCCGTACCCCACAAAGCACTTTGCTATACCTCATTCATACCCCAATTTCACGATAAAAGGTGTTATTCGGCGATATTTTACGATACTTTGAAAATTGCACACAGCTCTTTAAAATGCCGTAAACACGCTATTTTCCTTACATTTCCTACAACTCATACGGTGTAACCTGATATACATAATAATTCAACCAATTCCCATAAATCGTATTCGCCGCATTCCTCCAACAAAGCACCGGCATCGTATCCGGGTCATCATCCTCATAATAATTACAAGGAATCTCCGGATTCAACCCCTTATCCAAATCTCTATGATATTCCCCATTCAGTGTCATCCGATCATATTCCGGATGCCCCTGAATAAATACCTGCTTTCCATCCTCACTCATCACCATCAAGATCCCGGCTTCCTTCGACTCCGCCAGAATCTTCAGCCCCTGATGCTTCTCAATATCCGCTCTCCTCACCTCGGTATACCGGGAATGAGGCGCCATCACATAATCATCAAGACTGCGTACCAGCGGCACTTTCCTATCCAGAACCCTGTGTCTGTAAATACCAGAAAGCTTGCTATCCCTCTTATACTTGGGCACTCCATAATGATAGTAAAGACCCGCCTGGGCGCCCCAGCAGATATGAAGGGAGCTGGTGACATTGGTTTTACTCCACTCCATAATCTTCGTCAGCTCTTCCCAGTAGTTCACCTCTTCAAACTCCATATTCTCAACAGGCGCACCGGTAATAATCATACCATCGAACTTTTTCTCTTTTACCTCATCAAAGAACACATAAAACTTATTCAAATGACTGGCAGAAGTATTCTTTGAAGTATGACTCTCCAGCATCAGAAACGTACAGTCCACCTGCAGGGGAGTATTAGACAATGCGCGAAGAAGCTGGGTCTCCGTCTCTTCCTTAATGGGCATTAAATTAATAATCAGGATTTCAAGGGGACGAATGTCCTGGCTTAAGGCCCGGTCCTCGTCCATGATAAATATGTTCTCTGTTTCCAGTATGGCTTTCGCAGGTAAATCCTTTTGTACTTTAATTGGCATATTTTATCCCTCCAGCAGTTTTATGAAATCCTCTTCTGAAATAATGGGCACTCCCAGTTCCTTTGCCTTTTTATTTTTAGACGAATTGGATGTGGTATCATTGTTAATTAAATAAGTCGTCTTTGATGTAACCGAACCAGTCGCTTTGCCTCCCTGTGCTTCAATTGCTTCCTGAAGTGCCTTCCGGTTCTCAAAATGCTCCACGGATCCGGTAATAACAAACGTCATTCCCTCCAGCCGCTTCTCTCCTCCGGTCTCCGCCTCCTGCTCAATGGTTACTTCCGCTAACAGACGATCTGTCATCTCATTATTCTTCTCGTCCTTAAAATAAGTAATCCATGCATCTGCCAGCACCTTTCCAATGCCGGAGACAGCAGTCAGCTCCTCTTCCTCTGCATGACGCATTCGGTCAAAATCGAAACGGAATTCCCGGCAGAGCATCTTTGCATTGGCAACTCCGATACCAGCAATTCCAAGCCCATAGATCAGACGGGGCAGGGTGGTATGAGACGCCTTTTTCACTGCCTGAATTAAATTATCATAAGATTTCTTACCGAAGCCCTCCATCTGAGTAATAGCTTCTTCATGCTGATCTAAATGAAACATATCGGCAAACTCCCGGATAAATCCGGCCCCGATAAACTTTTCCAGCGTAGCTTCTGATAATCCATCAATATTTAAAGCATCCCGGCTTACAAACAGAGAAAAGCCCTTGATCCGCTTTGCCTGACAATCCGGGTTGGTGCAATATAAACTTTTTACATCATTTACCTGACGGATTTCCGTCCTTCCGTCACAGACCGGGCAGTGATCCGGAATCTTTATTTTTCCGCTTCTGGTTAAATTGTCGGCAATCTGAGGAATAATCATATTCGCCTTGTAAACCGTGATCTGGTCCCCTTCACCCAGCTCCAAAGCTTCCATAATACTTAGATTATGAACACTGGCACGGCTCACTGTCGTACCCTCTAACTCAACCGGCTCAAAGATGGCAACCGGATTAATCAGGCCGGTTCTTGACGCACTCCATTCAATTTCTGTCAGAGTCGTCTCCCTGATCTCATCAGCCCATTTAAATGCGATGGCGTTGCGGGGGAACTTGGCAGTCCGTCCAAGAGATTCTCCATAAGCGATATCATCAAATAAAAGCACCAGTCCGTCTGACGGAATGTCATATTCCGGTACAGTCTTTGCGAATTCAGCAACTGCTTCCCCGATGGTTTCTTTCGTCACGATCTTATAATCCACCACATCAAAGCCCTGGGCTTTCAACCACTGAAACTGCTCAGCTCTGGAGTTTTTAAAATCAACACCTGGGGCGGAAACCAGTGCAAATGCCTCAAAATTTACGTTTCGGCGGGCGGTGATCTGGTTGTTTAACTGTCTGACGGAACCGCTGCAGAGATTTCTTGGATTCTTATATTTTGCGGTCACATCCTCAATCTCATCATTAATCCGGTTAAAGTCAGTATATTTTATGACAGCCTCTCCCCTGATCACCAGTTCTCCCTGGTAGGATATGGTAAGGGGTATGTTTGCAAATACCCTGGCATTGTTGGTAATTACTTCTCCGATCTCACCATTTCCCCGTGTTACCGCTTTTTGAAGCGTTCCTTCCCGGTAAACCAGAACAACCGTCAGTCCGTCCAGCTTCCAGGAGAGAATTCCCCTCTGGCCTCCCAGCCAGTCTGCTAAATCCTCCGTGCTTTTCGTCTTATCCAGAGAAAGCATAGGGGAATCATGGGCTTCCTTGGGAAGCTCGCTTAAGACCTGATAGCCAACGTTCTGTGTGGGGCTGTTAGATAAAACAATTCCGGTTTCCTCCTCCAGCGCCGCCAGTTCATCATAGAGACGATCATACTCATAATTGCTCATGATCTCCCGGCTTTCCTGGTAGTAGGCTTTTCCTGCTTCCTGCAATAACAGGATCAGTTCCTTAATTCTTTTTAGTTTTTCGTCCATCAGATTTCTCCTTTTTCTGTTCTTGATAGGAAAGACTGGTCGAGCTTTTTAAAGACTCTTTCATCTGGTGGTATTCACGCCGGGAGAGTTCACGGTAAGCACCCGGCTTTAAATCTCCTAGTTCAATATTCATAATCCGCATTCGCTTTAACATGCGCACTTCAAAACCAAGCTGGGTGCACATTCGGCGAATCTGGCGGTTTAATCCCTGGGTTAATACGATACGAAATGTTTTCTCTCCCGCTTTCTCTGCAAAGCAGGGCTTTGTGGTTACGTCTAACTCGGAAAGAGTGACTCCCTTTCGCATCTTTCTGATGAAATCGTCTGTGACCGGACGATTCACTTTTACTAAATATTCCTTTTCATGAGCATTTCCGCTGCGCATGATTTTATTCACTAAATCTCCCTGGTTGGTCATGAGAATCAGACCCTCGGACTCCTTGTCCAGACGGCCTATGGGATAAATCCTCACAGGATAATGAACCAGATCCACGATATTGGGAGCCCGGTCCTTGTCTGAGGTGGTGCATACCACACCCCGGGGCTTATGGACTGCTAAAAAGACAGGCTCTGCCTTATGGCCGGTCTCACCTTTGGCTGCGCTGACAGAACGGCCCTTAACCGTAACAGACTGCCCCGTAAGCACCTTTTGTCCCGGTACTGCGGCCTGTCCATCGATTTTAACCTTTCCTGTCTCAATGAGCCGATCCGCCTCCCTGCGGGAACAGATCCCTGCCTCACTTAAATATTTATTCAGACGGATTCCATTTGCATCCATAATTGTTCTCCCTTACTATTTGCTAGATAAAAATTATAACATTGCTAAAGTGGTACGTCAAATTTTTATCTGTATTTTAAAATCAATTTTTCTTTGCTGATTGGTAAAATATGGTTTGCTTTTTCTTAACAAGAGTATTATAATAATAAATATCATTATTACATAGGAGGATTTCGTTATGCCATGGACACAAAATTTATCAGTTGGTATTTCAATGATTGATGATCAGCATAAGATGTGGTTTGAAAAAGCAGAGGCTCTCTTTGATGCCGGAAAGAACAACAAAGCGAAGGAATATGTAGGAGAGCTTTTAGATTTTCTTGAAGATTACACAAAGAAGCATTTTGCAGACGAGGAAGTTTACATGCAGAAGATTCATTACCCGGGATATACAGAGCAGAAGCAGGCACATACTACTTTCATTGCCCAGCTTTCCAAGCTGAGAAGTGATTATAATTCTTCAGGCGGTAATTTACTAGTCATTTTAAATGCGAACCAGATGGTGCTTGAATGGCTGACAAAGCACATTTCAAATATGGACAAAAAGATCGGCGAATACGCAAAGACAGCCCATTAGCAGGGAAAGAGGACTTAAATGAAATCCATTCAAGCCCTCTTTTTTTATTATCCTTACGTAAACTTATAATGCACTTCACAGCCGTTAGAAATGCGGTTGCAGATATTTACCACCCGCTCCATGACAGCCGTAATCTTGCTGTTCTCCATCTCAATGTTCATCACTTTTAAGTCTTCTGAAATCTTTACTACTTTCACCCCATCGACCTTTGCAATTTCCCGCTCAATTTTTCTGGCCTTTGGCCGGTCTGACAGGGCGTAAACGTGGTAACTCCTGTTCACGCTTCTCCCTCCTTTCTATGAGTGTCTTACCCCTATTGTAGACAATCAGAGGGAACTTTAAACATTACAGGAACGCCCTTGCTGCAGTAGTAAACAAAAAGCAGACAATAACTCCGGTTACCGTAGGAACAACCCAGGACAAAAGAGTCCATTTCATGCTCCCGGTCTCCTTCCTTATGGTCAGGCAGGTGGTGGAGCAGGGCCAGTGCATGAGGGAGAAAAGCAGGGTGCTGACGGCAGTCACCCAGGTCCAGCCATGGGCAATCAGCAGATCCCTTAATATGGATAAATCATTGATTTCCCTTATGCTGCCTTCGGAAAGATAAGCCATTATCATAATGGGAACAACAATCTCATTGGCAGGAAAGCCAAGGATGAATGCCAGGAGGATCACGCCGTCAAGGCCGATGACTCTGGCAAAGGGATCTAAAAAACCGGAGCAGCGGGTTAATAAGGTCATATCCCCCACTGTGATATTTGCCATGAGCCAGATTAACAGACCTGCGGGAGCAGCCACTGCAGCCGCTCTTCCCAGAACAAAGAGGGTCCGGTCAAATATGGAACGGACAATGACCTTTCCGATCTGTGGCCTGCGGTAAGGGGGCAGCTCCAAGGTAAAGGAAGAGGGAATCCCCTTTAATATGGTTACAGAGAGTATTTTGGATATTACAAGGGTCATGAAAATTCCAAGAAGAATAATACCTGACAGAATCCCTGCAGATAAAAGAGTGGAAAATGATCCCGCTGCTCCTCCAATAAAAAACATGGTAATAATTGCAATCATGGTTGGGAAACGACCATTGCAGGGAACAAAGTTATTGGTTATCATTGCAATAAGCCGTTCTCTTGGAGAATCAATAATCCGGCAGCCTACAATTCCTGCTGCATTGCAGCCAAAACCCATGCACATGTCGGGAGAAATCTATGCTTTTTTACTGTCTGGAGACTCTGACCGGTAACAAATCCTGACAGTCATAATTGTATTGTCTTTCTGATCCGGATCTTTCCCTGACTGAAAAATTTCAATCCGGTCAATAAACTGGTGCAGCAGATCAAAAGCTGGAATCCTTTTTTCCCTTATCTCATTTAATAAACAATCCACAGCCTTCTCTGACTCCTCTATGCTTTTCCACTCACATTTGGTCATTTGCTTTAAGGCATTTGCTTCTGCCCCAATCTCCTTTAGCTCCTGTTCATAAGAAATGAGCAGCTTACAGAAACGTTCTTCTCCCACCACTTCATTGACTCGATCCTCGTAAAGCTTTCCAATAATTCGCTCAATCTGTCTCTCCCTTTTTTTTAAAGATGCAGCCGCCCGTTTTTCTTCTGGATTGCCTCTGTTTCTTCCATAAAACTCTAACTGGCCCGCAACCTCTTTTCTCTCTTCTTCTGACAGTGTAATGAGAGTCTCAAGCTCCTGGGATACAATCTGGCAGAGCAGATCATAATTCATGTAGTGGTTTGTGCATGCAGTTCTCCCATACTGCTTATATCCGCTGCATACCAGCTTTCTGTTCTCCTTATGACTACCCCCTGTTGTGGTCATCACTCTTTTGCAGTCCCCACAGTACACCAGTCCGGAAAATGCATTGGAAAATTGAGCTGATTTTGATCTCTTCCGTGGGACACTCCGCCTTCCTGCCTGCTCAAACAAATCTTTGGATACAATGGCGTTATGCTTGTTTTCTACCACGATCCATTCCTCTTTCGGTATCCTTAAGGTCATCTGACTTTTAAATGACAGCTTGGAGGTTTTGCCCTGCACCATATCCCCTGTATAAACCCGGTTGGAAAGAATCTTGCAGATGGTGCTGGATGTCCAGCCCTTTTCTCCTCCAACAGTCTCCATATCCACCTCCTTCCGTTTAAAACGACGGTAACTGGCCGGAGTTTTAATACACCTCTCATTCAGCTCCTTTGCAATCTTTAATGGAGATTCTCCCCTGGAAGCCCGCTCAAAGATGTCCCGCACCACTGGTGCCGTCAGAGGATCAATTAAAAGATGGTTTCTATCACCAGGGTCCTTTCTATATCCATAAGGAGCATAATTTCCGATATATGCCCCGTCTTCCATCTTGGTTCTCAATGCGCTTCGAATCTTTTTTGATGTATCTCTGGCATACATTTCATTGACAATATTCTGAAAGGGAGCCAGATCATTTCCCCGATTGTTTGAATCATAGCCGTCATTTACTGCAATATAACGAACCCCTTTAGCTGGAAAATAAATCTCTGTGTACTGACCTGTAAGTATGTAATCCCTTCCAAGCCTGGAAAGATCTCTGGTGATTACAAGATTTACCTTCTCCGCCTCTATATCTGCAAGCAGGCGTTTCCATGCCGGACGATCATAAGTAGTCCCGCTGTAGCCATCATCTGCGTATTCTCCGTATATAAAAAAACCATTTCGGTCAGCATAGGAACGCAGCATGCTCCGCTGAGTATTAATGCTTGCGCTCTCCCCAGTCCCGTCGTCTTTGGAGAGTCTCATGTACAAAGCCGCCTTATACTGCCGCCCCTCTTTGTCTCTTTCTCTAATCACGACCTCCTGCCTCCAGCCGTTTCTTTAACAGGCAGAGAACCAATTCCTTTACGGATGCCTCTCCTTGATAACAGCGCTCGATCAAAACCGCAGTTTGCTTTTCTCCCCATTTTTTTTCATAGGCGCTCTCTTTGGACAAATCCATGATGCCCACCTCCTGAAAAATCTTATTCATAAAGGTTTGTACCATATACATAAGTGAATCCAACTGGCGAAAAATTGCTATTTGCATTTAGAGGTGTTGATTTCAGCTTCTCTAAAAGGTTGATTTTTCCAAGTCTTTTATGCATATTGTTCTAAACCTCCCTAAACCATTGCATTATTTTTATGCATATTGCACTGTTTTCAACAAAAAGTAACTTGCACTCTTAAATATTAAAAGCTATAATCAGGCTATATACCAAATGAGGAATCAGCCATTGCCTCTGTACCATCTATGGCTGAAAAAATGATTAGGGGAGCTTATTATGAGACATTTTTTTCCATCAGGATTATCTTTTCAAAAAAACATCAGGATAAAAATCATTGCATTTTTTCTGATTATGGTACTTTCTATTACAATGACACTTGCTTATATCTTATATCAGCAAAGCTATAAAGCTGTTACCAGTAAGGCCTCCGAGACGGCTTACCAGACAGTATCCCAGTCCAGTAAGTACATTGATGTGGAAAAATTTATAACACTGACCTCTCCAGAGGATGAAAACACCGATTATTATAAAAAAGAACGGGACAACTTAATAAAAATCAGGGAGATCACCGGAGCAAGACATATCTTCACTCTTAGAAAAACCTCTGATGGAAAATTTATGTATGTAGTTGACGGTTCACCTGAGGGAGAACTCTCTCATATCGGAGATATGGAAGAATCTGCACTCTGCTACGAACAGTCCTGGAGCGGAATTCCCTATACAGACCAGAGGCTTAACTTTGTAGAAGGCTGGGGAATCTACATAAGCTCCTATTATCCCATTAAGGACAGTCAGGGTACGGTTGTGGGAATCATGGGTGCGGACTTTGATGCAGAATCTATTTATAATGAGATGGAGCACTTTAAAAAGGTCTGCTTACTGATTCTTGTGATATTTACAGCAATTATTACCTTGGCAGGGTTTCTTTTTTCAGATAAAATATCCCGCTCCATTAAACGATCCTCTGATTTTGCAAAAGAACTGGCAGAGTTCAATTTACAAAACAGTATTTCAAAAAAAGAATTACGAAAAAAGGATGAATTTGGAGTTTTAGCCAATTCATTGGAAAATATCAGAAATAACTTTCAAGTGCTGATTGGTAAGATAAACTCTTCCTCCAGTCAGGTTGCTCTTACCTCTAATCAGCTGACTGCCGCTTCCACTCAATCAGCCAGAGCGGCCGAAGAGGTATCCCACACCATTCACGAGATAGCTTCCAGAGCAGACGATCAGATGGAAAGCACCATGGAAGGAGCTTTAAAAACAACCCAATTAGGAGATATTATTGATAATAACCTTTCATTAGCAAATCATATAAACAGTGCCATAACAGTTGTTACAGAGTCAATTAATGACGGTCTTAAAGAAATGGATAACCTTTCTGAAATAACAGCGGAGAGCAACAGTGCCAACGAGAAAATATATGATTTAGTGACTAAAACCAACGAGAGCTCCCATCAGATCAGTGCAGCAAGCAGCCTGATCTCCTCCATTGCCCTTCAGACCAGGCTTCTGGCTCTCAATGCATCTGTAGAAGCAGCCCGTGCAGGTCAGGCTGGTAAAGGCTTTTCAGTTGTTGCCAGTGAGATAAAGAAACTGGCTGCCTTATCTGCCGATTCTTCAAAAAATATAGAAGAAATTGTTTCAGATCTGCAAATAAACGCTTCTAACGCTGTGGATATCATGGAACGAATTAAATGCATTACCACGGAACAAACCCATCGGGTTGAAAACAGCCGAGCCACTTATCAGGCCATTAATCAGGCCATGGAAAAGTCTAAAAATGCCTCAGTGCAATTAAATGATACCGGAAAAGAAATGTATGATATGAAAAATACAATACTGGCTCTAATTGAAAATCTAACCCACATTGCAAAGCAAAATTCCCAGGCTGCGGGAGACGTGAATCAATCCATGGAGGAGGAAGCCGGCGCGCTGGAAGAGATCGCTGCTTCCAGCGATCTCTTATCCCAACTTGCAAAAGACTTACATGACATGATTTTAGAGTTTAAGATATAGTCAAAATGCACACCAATAACGCAAAAAAAGAAACAGGACAGGAAAATCTAAAAATGGTTTTTCCTGTTCTGTTTCTTTCTGACTTACTGATTGTCTGTTCCTGCCACACCAGGTCCCACATTCACAGTCTCATGGGTCTCACCTAGTTCTTCAGTCGGAGCTGCTGTGGTGCTTTCCGGCTGTACATGAGTTTCCTGTACGGTCTCTTCATGCTTTAAGGTGGTATTTCTCTGAACCACCTGCGGTTTCCCTTTATAACTGCTGTTGTGAAGCGGCTCTTCCTTTATTACAGTGTCGCCCTTCTTGAATACACGGTAGCTCTTAAAATATCCGCCGATGGTTCCTTTATCCACTACCTTTTCTGTTCCAAAAGGCAGCGCTGTATTTTCCTCATAGGTAACCGGAAGGGGATCGGAGTCCTTCACCTTTTCTGAACGTATGGTAACCTTTACCCCATCCTCCAGAACCGGGATTCCTACGATAGATAGTTTTAAAGTAGTTCCGTCTAAAGATGCTCTCAATACAACAGAAGAACTTCCTGTATTGATAAATTTTAAATCCGGTCCGGCATAGCCGTCAAAGCTGACCATGGCATCCTGTCCCTTTTCCACGTAGGAGGGAGCAAAGCTGTGTGAATTCCGTTCTGTGGTTTTAAACCCGCTTTCTATAATCGCATGGTACAGTGTGGTGGAAACCTGACATACGCCGCCACCTGGCTCTTCAATTAAAACGCCGTTTCTGTAAGCCCCTGCAGGCTGATATCCCTTTTCACTGGTACGGTTTCCTGTGGTATTATTAAAGGAAAATTCCTCACCAGGCTTTAAGACCACGCCGTTGATGGCATTCACTGCAAGGCTGATATTCTGATTCCGGTTTTTATTGGTGGTGGTTTTGGTAGTAAAGGTTCCGATTACCTTATACTGTTCCTTTGCCTGAGCCTGGGTCCTTACAGGTGCCTTAAGGGCAAACTCTGCCGGGATCTCTGCCTGAAAATTCTCTTTCTTAACAGCATCCAGCAGCTGATTTACTAACTTCTCCTGGTCCAGTACTCTGCCAATCTGCTCTTTTGTATAACTGTACACCCCAGTTTTCGGGTCAAATGATTCTACCTGGGAATTGACTCCGTCTTTGTTCCAGCGCTTGGCAAGGGCTTCTGCCTGCTTTGTAAATGCTTCCTTCATGGAATCATAATCCAGCTGATAATCCTGTGGCTGATCTGCCGGGGTTTCACTCAGCTGCTTCATAATCTTCTCCAGCTGACTGCTTACTATATCATCGATTACAACTGCATCTGTTCCGTCTGTAACCGTCATTCCCCACTGATAACGCTCTTCTATTGTATCCTTTGCCTCTTTAACAGTCAATCCGTAGAGATTTGTATCTCCAATCCTGGCCGATACCAGCGCTTTCTCCGGGACTGTTTCTTTTTCTTTGGTTTCTGTGATCACCTGGCTGCTGTCAGAATCTTTGGTTTTTTTACTACTTCCAAAGCTATATAAAATACCAACCGTTGACAGGGCAGCTATTAGCAATGATCCATAAATGATTCTCCGATTTCTTCTTTCACGTTTTCTTCTGGCCCTGTTTTTATCCATATTATTAGTTTCTTACTCCTTTCCTTGTCTGATCGATAATACTCTTCATCGTATCCTCTGATAACTGTCCGCTTGCATATCCAAATACATTGCCATCCCGGTCAATCATAAAGGTAGTTGGATAGGAGTATATTCCATACGCTTCGAATAATTTTGCATCGGTATCCATGAGCACCGGATAGGTGTATCCATTATCTTTTAAAAACGTTTTGATTCCCTCCTCATCCTTTTCATTCCCATAACCGGGAGCTGCTACTCCAAGGACAATCAGCGCGTCATCACCTTCTGTGCTGTAGGTCTCATAGATCTTCTGTATATCCGGCATTTCTGCCCTGCAGGGCGGACACCAGGTCGCCCAGAAATTTAAAAAGATGGTTTTTCCTTTATAATCCGATAGGGAATGTGTTTTGCCAAACTGGTCTGTTAAAGTAAAATCAATGGCCGGAAGGATCTGGTCTTCTTCGTTCTGGGCTTCCTCTGTCTGAGATTGGGATTCGTCCGTTGCTGCCTCTGTAGCAGATTCTTTTACCGTTTCAGACACCGTTTCCCTGGTTGATGGTTCTGTCTCTTTTGCAGGTTTTGTTGATTCTCTGGTAAATGGAGACTTTACAGAAGACAGATATCCGGTCACAGAATTCATTTTCCCCGTAAACATCAGCAATCCCATGAGTATCATCAGCACTCCGCCAACTTTAACCGCATTTTTAGCAACATTCCTGTGTGTCTTAAAAAATTCAAGAACAGATGTGGTGAAAAATCCCACTGCCAGAAATGGCAGAATAAATCCCAGGGTGTAGACTCCAATTAACATAAATCCCAGTGTTTTGGTGGTAGCAGATGCTGCCATGATCAGTACACTGGCCAGAGCAGGTCCTACACAGGGTGTCCAGGCAAAGCTGAAGGTAAATCCCATGAGAAGGGCCGTGAGCGGTGACATGGCTAGTTTGTCAAAGGAAACGGAAAGCCTGCGCTCCTTTCCCAGAAATGACGAATTACCCAGGAAGCCCAGCTGATATAATCCGAACATGAACACAAGAAGCCCACCCAGTCTGGCAAACAGAAGCTGATTGGTTTTAAAGAAGCTTCCAAGTGCTGAGACACCAATTCCCAGAAGAAAGAAAGTAAAACTGATTCCAATCACGAAACAAATGGTATGTAACATAACCTTGCTTCGCTTATAATAGATTCTTCCATCCTCACCTGTTACTCCGGTTCCCCCTGACAGATAACCAATATAGAGAGGAATTAAAGGCAGCACACAGGGTGAAAAAAAGCTTACTATTCCCTGTAAAAATACGGTTAATACCGGAACACTCATGTCAATCGAAAATCCCAAATGATTACCTCCTGTAAGTGATACTTTTACCGCCTGCTTATGGCAGTTAACCTTGTGTTTCTGTACTATTTTTAATTACAGTTTATATTTGTAACTATAACATTCAGAATAAGAAGTGTCAAGATAGTAATCCAGGATTTAACAGCGGAAAAGAGCATAGATTTCTTCTGTCACATGGTCAGCGCCTGCTTTCCACAGGCAGAACATCGTTTAAAGCACCGGTCTAAATTAAAAGCTACTCTGGGAAGATAACCAAAATCCTCCAACAAAGTAAAGAGGGGAAAGAAAATGGCCATAGGCGGCAGCATAACCGATATTACCCATGCCAGCACCCGGTATACACCGTGAATGAAAAGCCCGGACAGAATTGCCGGAATCCCCGCTGCATCTGCAGCAATAGCCAGGCGGTCTTCGATACCAAATAACAGATTGCTTAATAGCTGGGATGGATAATTGGCGCCTGTGATAGTCAGCCAGAAAATCCCCAGAAGAACCAGAAACATAATAGGAAATCCAGTTGCTTTACTGGTAAAGAGACGATCCAGTTTTCGGTCTTTCCCGTTATAGGTTTTATTCTCAAATACCACGACTCCCTTACATAACTCTTCTGCTTTTCGGATAAATACAGCAGCCATATCATCGCTAACCTGTTCCTGGCTGATTCCCTGCTCTCTCCATTCGCTCCAGATTTCAGTCAGACATGCCTTTACAGCCTCCGAGTCTGCCAGAGGCTTTAAATATCTGTTTACTGCTCCCATCAGGTTTTCATTGGCATCCAAAAGCCTTGCACAAAGCCACCGTACCTTAACTGCTCCGTCTGATACTTCCTCCACAGCAGGAGCCAGCCTTTTTATTGCCTCTTCAATATATTGGGGATAATATATGAGCACAGGTCTCTCATAATTAGTCTCCTTTTCTTTGATGCACCGTTTTAACCCCTGGTATATCTGGTTCAGCCCCTTTTTGCTTCTTGCTGTTGTTCCTGCTACAGGAGCGTGGAGTCGTTCCTCCAAAAGATCCAGATTTAAAACAATCCGTTTCTTCTTTGCCTCATCCATAAGGTTTACGCAGACCACCACACGGTCAGCTGCCTCCGTAATCTGGAGTACCAGGTTTAAATTCCGCTCCAGACAGGTGGCATCACAAACAGTTACTACTGCGTCGGGATTTTCAAAGCAGATGAAATCCCGAGCAACCTCCTCTTCTGTAGAGTGTGCCATAAGGGAATAGCAGCCTGGAATATCCACCATAACATACCCCTGATCCCCATCCCGGCACCAGCCCTGGGCATTGGCAACTGTTTTGCCGGGCCAGTTTCCGGTGGGTTGATGCAGTTAGCCGAAAAATAACGGGTTTGTGATGGAAGTTTGTTCAAACTGTGAAATATTTGTGAATTTATTCTTAATTTTAACTGATTTCTATTTTTTTAATACAACTTAATTTTTTTTAAGAAATAAATAACAAATTTGCCATTGATTTTATTCAATTTCGGTGCTACACTGAGTTCTGACTTCAGGGACATAGGACAACCGGAAGCCATACAACCATAATACCTATGCAGTCTCAAGGAGGATATAATTATGAGGTTAACAACAAAGAAACTGGTTCTGACAGGTGTTGCAGTATTAACAATGGCAGCTATCTCCGCATGTGGAAATACCAAAACTTCTGAAACAACTGCCGCAACAAAAGCAGAAGTAACAACCGAAGCTACTACAAAACCAGCAGAAACTAAAAAAGAAGTAAAAGAAAGCAGTTCTTTAGCAGAAACTAAAAAAGACGAGACTAAGAAAGAAGAAACAAAGAAGGACGAAACCAAGAAAGATGAAACAACTGTTGCAGAGTCCAAGACTGGCGACAGCAAAGTGAAGGCAGAATCCACAGCTGCTGCAAAAGACAGTAAAGCAGCAGGAACAGAAACAAAGAAAGCTTCTAATTAGTTAGTAAGATTCCTACATAGCATACCAAAAGGCAGATCCGTCAATTCGATCTGCCTGCATTTTTATATAGAATCATTCCGTTGAACCAGTTTCTTTTTCTTCTTTTTTCCGAAGATTTTTCAGAGTGATCTCCACTCCCTCTTTTTCCCCTATAATTCTTGCCAGCGCTTCAAAGGCCTTGACCGGGTCTGCCTGATTTACTGTGGTGATAGTATCTGCCACTACTACCACCTCCTTTCTGGTTCATTGTATGTTCCGCTGTTTGTCCTTCTTACCTTATTTAAAGCAATCACCGGAAATGGGTTTTAATTTTCTGACGGAGGGAGTAGATTATACCAGGAGATGATAGAATGAAACGTGCTGAGGAATCAGAGAAACTGCTGCGTGTAGCCGTCTACATCCGTGTGTCTTCCGATGAACAGGCGGAACGGGGCGATTCCATAAGAGATCAAAAAGAGCGGGGCATCAAATACATCGAAGAACATAAAAATATGGTTCTGCAGGATATTTATCTGGACGACGGCGTTTCCGGGCAGAAAATTGACCGGGACGACTTTACCCGTTTAATGAATCATGTAAAGGAAGGGCTTGTGGATCTGATTATATTTACCAAGCTGGACCGGTGGTTTCGCAGCCTGCGCCACTATCTCAATACCCAGGCAGTCCTGGAAAAATATCATGCAGCATGGACCGCCATCGACCAGCCCTTCTTTGACACTTCCACTCCCTACGGCCGGGCATTTGTGGCCCAATCCATGACCTGGGCAGAGCTTGAGGCACAAAATGGCATCTTCGTGTGGCTGATGTCTTTCGTACAAAGGTCACCCACGGGGAAGTCATAACAGGCAAAGTACCACACGGATACCGGATCGAGAATAAGCATCTGGTACTGTCAGAGGAAGCCCCTGCCATTCAGGATACGATTTTTTATTTCTTAAAACATCAATCCATGAATCAGGCTGTACAGTATTTGAAAGACACACACGGAATTATCATGTCGGTACAAAACTTTAAACAGTCAATCCTTCGCAATGAAAAAATCACCGGGCGTTACAGAAGCAATGAGACTTACTGTCCCCGTCTGGTTTCCGATGAAGCCTTCCATCAGATTCAGCGCATTCTGGATCTTAACAGCAATATAAAATCCAGCCAGAAATACCCCTACATTTTTACCGGCCTTTTAGTGTGCGCCGAATGCGGTCAAAAAATGGGCGGCTGTCATATCAATACAGTTTCAAAGCGGAAGGACAAAACAGTGCTCCGATATAAATATCCAGCCTACGAATGCAAGCGGCACCGGTCTTTCAGGAAATGTGACAACGGGGGGGCAATCAGGGAAGTCCGCATTGAGGAATATCTTCTTAAAAATGTAAAAAAACAGGTTGGATCTTATATTGCAGACTTTGAAGCAAAAAGCAAAAAAACAATTGATAACCGTCAGAAAAAAAATCAGCTTGAAAAGAAAATTGACCGGTTAAAGGATTTATATTTAAATGAAGCAATTACACTGGAAGAATATAAAACTGACAGAGAAGAATTAGAGATCCAGCTGAATAAACTTTCTGATATAAAGCAGCCGCCTGAAAATCCGGAGGCTTTCATAAATATGATTAATAAAGATTTTGAAAGCATGTATCAATGCCTTGATAACCAGCAAAAGCGCCTGTTCTGGCGGTCAGTCATCAAAGAAATACGCCTGAGTAAGCGCTCCGGCTGTCGCAGGGAATATACTATTATTTTTTTATAACGATTTTACCACTAAATACATGATCCGGTGTGCTGGTTCATCCCAGTCAGCTGATTAAATACCGTACTTTTCCCCACATTGGGGTTTCCGGCCAGCGCTATCACCAGATCTTCCGGCTCCTTTTTTTTAATTTCAAGTCCACAGTCTACCGATTTGATTCCCATGGATTCTCTGCTTAGTCCCATATGTCTTCCTCCGCAGTGACACAGGCAGCCGCAATCCCCTCTCCATAACTGGGCTCAAAGGACTCCTGGTCATGATTCTGTATCAAAACCCTGACGGAATCTTCATTTCGCAGGGCTATTACAGCACCTCTTATTAAAAATGCAGTTGGATCCCCAAGTGGACTTTTCCCCACGCACTCTACTACAGTGCCCTCAATCAGTCCCATATCCTGTAATCTGCGTCTCATATCATCACAAACGGTCAGTCTGGAAATGATTCCTTTCTGACCTCTTTTTAAGTCATTTAAGCAAAAGCGTCCCGACATCTCTTTAACCTCCGAAAAAGTTTCCATATCCTAACATATGCATTTGATAAAAAACAGGTTCCTGTCTCACTCATCCCCCCTGCAACCCTGGTAATTCATAGAAACCGCCGCCTTTGAATAGATATAACTAACAGCCGTATACAAGGAGGAACTGACTATGCCTCAGAACGATAATTTTTATACATTAAAGGGTTACTCTCTTTTGGAGCATACAAAAATCACATCCTCGATGGAAGATTACCTGGAGATGATATACCGGCTATCTCAGGAAAATCAGCCTGTACGCATTAAGGAACTGGCCGAGTGTCTTCATGTAAAGCCCTCCTCTGCTTCTAAAATGACTGGGAATTTAAGGAAACAGGGGCTGGTTGGCTTTGAAAAATACGGGACCGTATCTCTGACCAGTGACGGAAAGGAGTTAGGGGAATACCTCCTGTTCCGGCACCAGATTCTTACCCGTTTCTTTTGTTATGTCAACCAAAAAGCCGATGATCTGGAGCAGGTGGAAAAAGTTGAGCATTTCATTGATCCGGAAACAGTGTATAATATTCAAAAATGGTTGGATAAATTTGCATAGATATGCTTGTGTGATTTGATATTTCGTCGTATACTATAGCATAACACGAACATTTCTAAGGAGGAGAAACACATGGATAAGATTAAGATGACAACCCCCATAGTCGAAATGGATGGCGACGAGATGACCCGTATTCTCTGGCAGATGATTAAGGACAACCTTCTGCTGCCCTATATTGACTTAAAGACAGAATATTATGACCTTGGACTGGAATATCGGGATCAGACAGATGATAAAGTGACCACTGATTCTGCTCTGGCCACAAAGAAATATAAAGTAGCCGTTAAATGCGCCACTATTACGCCAAATGCTGCCCGTGTAAAAGAATACAACTTAAAAGAGATGTGGAAAAGCCCCAATGGCACCATTCGTGCAATTCTCGACGGAACTGTATTCCGGGCGCCTATAGTTGTGAAAGGAATCGAACCATGTGTTGTAAACTGGAAAAAGCCCATTACCATTGCCAGACATGCTTACGGTGATGTTTACAAAGGATCTGAGATGAAGATCCCCGGTGCCGGCAAAGTAGAACTTGTTTATACTGCCGCTGACGGAACAGAGGTACGGGAACTGGTTCATAACTTTGAGAGTGCCGGAATTGTCCAGGGTATGCATAATATTAACAATTCCATTGAAAGCTTTGCAAGAAGCTGCTTTAATTATGCACTGGATACAAAGCAGGATTTATGGTTTGCAACCAAGGATACCATCTCCAAAAAGTATGACCACACCTTTAAGGACATTTTTCAGGATATCTTTGATGCTGAGTATGAGGATCGCTTTAAGGAAGCAGGTATTGAATATTTCTATACCTTAATCGATGATGCGGTAGCAAGAGTGATGAAGTCGGAAGGCGGTTATATCTGGGCCTGCAAGAATTACGACGGAGACGTTATGAGTGACATGGTTTCCTCTGCATTTGGATCTCTTGCCATGATGACCTCAGTTCTGGTTTCTCCTGACGGCGACTTTGAGTATGAAGCAGCTCATGGAACTGTACAGAGACATTATTATCAGCACTTAAAGGGTGGGGAAACTTCTACCAACTCCGTTGCTACCATTTTCGCCTGGACAGGAGCTTTAAGAAAACGTGGAGAACTTGATGGCAATCAGGAACTGGTTGCATTTGCAGATAAGTTAGAACAGGCCACCATCGATACCATCGAGGCTGGAGAGATGACAAAGGACCTTGCGCTTATTACAACAATTGAAAACCCCACTGTTTTAAACAGCGAGGAGTTTATAAAAGCGATTGCAACACGACTTTAAATTTCTGTCTTTACACACTAAGCATTGAAAGTTATAATTAAAATATAAAAAAGAACAATCGCCCACAAGGTGGTTGGCCGTTAATCAGATAGAAAATCCACCCGAGACCGTCCAAAGTACAAGGGTGGTTTTTCTTATGTATTGCTACTTACAAAATGTAAAAACGAATGTAAGTAATGCCAGAAGGAAAAGACCAAAGGTCATTAGATCTTTAAAGTCAATTTTAACATATCCCAACAATGATCACAGCTCTTATTAAAAACGACATTTTTTTCAAAATCTCTGTTCAACCCATTATCAAAATGATATAATGAAAGTTATCATATGAAGCACTGGTAATGGAAGGACCTATAAACATGAATCTACGACATCTAACAATCTTTAAAACAGTATGTGAGGAAGGAAGTATTACAGGAGCGGCGAAAGCGTTGTCTATGACTCAGCCCGCTATCTCTCATGCCATCAATGAACTGGAAGAATCCGTTGGCTCCCCCCTGTTTGACCGAGTATCCCGAAGAGTAATGATTAATGAAAACGGTAAATTTTATTTATCCAAAGTGATTCCTCTTCTGGAGTTATACCAGGATTTGGAGAACTATTCTGGTTCCCTGCACTTACAGGCACCTTTGCGGGTGGGCTCCTGTGTGACTCTGGCCAGTTACTTACTTCCTAACGCTGTTTCCCGTTTCGCTCTGACAAATCCTGACATACAGCTGAAGGTTACCGTAGATAATTCTGGGGAAATCATCAGCAAACTGTTAAAGAATGAGCTGGATCTGGCTTTGGTAGAAGGTGTCGTATCCGACGAGCAGCTGGAGAAAATTCCATTTTCCTCCTATCCCATGGCTGTAATCTGTTCTCCAAACCATCCCTTTGCAAACCGGGCTGCACAGCCGGTATCCTTAGACAGGCTGATTGAAGAACCTCTTTTATTACGAGAGACCGGCTGCACCATCAGAGATACCTTTGACTGCGCGCTGGCACTGAATAACTTATCTGCAGAGCCGTTGTGGACCAGTACCAATTCTGACGTAATTTTACAGGCAGCCAGAGAAAATATTGGGATTGGTGTTGTACCAAGAATTTTTGCCGATGAATCCATTAAAAAGGGTGAGGTTTTTGAGATCGAGGTAAAAGATATGGAGATCAGCTGTATGAATCATGTTGTATTCCATAAAGACAAATTTCAGACAGAATCCTTTCAGGCTTTTATTAATCTGGTCTTATTTGACTGATATACATAAAACAAAAGCGCCGCACATCATCTCCCATCAGAGGAAGACTTGTGCGGCGCTTTCTATCTATGCTTTTTCAGACAAAATGTGGTCAATACTTACAATCTTAACACAGAGTGCAAATAATTCCATGGCCTGCTTTAAATCCGGCAGGGTTGGATAAGACGGTGCAATACGAATGTTGTTGTCATGAGGATCCTTTCCATATGGATAGGTTGCTCCTGCACCAGTCATCACCAGACCTGCTTTTTTGCATTTTGCAACAATGGTTTTGGCACAGCCATCTAAGGAATCAAAGGAAATAAAATATCCACCTTTTGGACAGGTCCATTCGCCGACTGCAAGACCGCCCAACTCTTTTTCCAGAGTTTCAATCACAGCTTCAAATTTAGGTCTCATGATATCTGCATGCTTTCTCATATGCTCTACCATTCCATGAATATCCCCAAAGAAACGTACATGACGAAGCTGGTTCACTTTATCATGGCCAATGGTCTGAATCTTTAACTGCTTCATGATGTCTGTTAAGTTGTTCTCGCTAGCGGCAATCGCTGCGATACCGGAACCTGGGAAGCTTACCTTTGAAGTAGAAGCAAATTTATAAACCATATCCGGATTACCGGCTCTCTTACATTCTGCCAGAATCTCAATTAAATGATCCTGCTCGTTATCGTATAAATGATGAATGGTATAAGCGTTATCCCAGTAAATACGGAAATCGCTTGCTGCCGGTTTTAAACGGGCAAAACGGCGTACGGTTTCATCAGAGTAAGAAATTCCCTGAGGATTGGAGTACTTGGGCACACACCAGATGCCCTTGATGGAATCGTCTGCAGCCACCAGCTGTTCTACCAGATCCATATCCGGGCCGGTTGGAGTCATAGGTACGTTTACCATCTCAATTCCAAAGTATTCCGTTATGGAGAAATGTCTGTCATATCCAGGTACAGGACAAAGGAATTTCACTTTATCCAGCTTACACCAGGGAGTGCTTCCCATAACACCGTGGGTCATGGAACGGGAAACGGTATCATACATTACATTTAAGCTGGAATTACCATAAATAATAATGTGATCCGGTGCAACCTCCATCATATCGGCAAGAAGTTCCTTTGCCTCCTTGATTCCATCAAGCACACCATAATTGCGGCAGTCTGTACCGTCATCGCAGGTTAAATCATCGCTGCTGCTTAACACATCCATCATTCCCATGGAAATATCCAGCTGCTCGGCACTTGGCTTTCCTCGGGACATATCAAGCTTTAAGTCTCTGCCCTGAAACTCCTTATACTGTGCAGAAAGTTCCTTTCTAAGCTCCTGTAACTCTTCCTTTGTCATCTCAACATACGGCTTCATAGATTTCTTCCTCCTCATAAAGATTCCTCTAACCTAACAGTTCCTTCAGAATTCGGTTGACCGCTCCCGGATCAGCCTTTCCTTTCATGGAACGCATGGTCTGACCAACCAGAAAGCCCATGGCTTTCTCTTTTCCGTTCCGGTAGTCCTCAACAGACTGGGGATTTGCAGCAAGAATCGCCTCAATGGCGGACTTAAGGGCACCTTCATCGCTAACGACTTTCAGTCCCTTTTCTTCTACATAACGCTCCGGATCGATATCATTTAAGAAAATCTGCTCAAACACTTCCTTGGCAACCGTGCGGTTAATGGTTCCATTATCCACTAAAACAATCAGTTTTGCAAGATTTTCCGCAGAAAATGTCATATTTTCCATTTCCATCTCATGCTCTTTTAACAGTCTCATGCCCTCTACCATCAGCCAGTTTGCTGCTTCTTTCGGCTTCTGACAGATGGCTGTAACCTGTTCAAAGATATCAGCCATGTGCTTGGATCCGGTAATAATATCCGCGTCGTATTCAGAAAGACTATATTCCTCCTGGTATCTTGCCATCTTCTCAGTCCGCAGTTCCGGCTGCTTCTCTTTAATGCTCTGAATCCACTCATCGCTTATGGAAATAGGTGGCAGATCAGGATCCGGGAAATAACGGTAATCTTTCGCATCCTCTTTGGAACGCATGGCATGAGAAGACTCCTTGTTGTCATCCCAGCGCCTGGTTTCCTGAACCACAGCTTTCCCGTCTTCAATCAGCTCAATCTGGCGCTTTCTCTCCCCTTCAATGGCACGTGCAATGGCTTTAAAGGAGTTTAAGTTTTTCATCTCAGTTCTTGTTCCAAACTGGGAAGCGCCTGCTTCTCTTACGGATAAGTTTACATCAGCTCTCATGGAACCTTCCTGCAGCTTGCAGTCAGAGGCGCCTAAGTACTGAATGATTAAACGCAGCTTCTCCAAATAAGCGATTACCTCATCTGCGCTTCGCATATCCGGCTCAGAAACGATCTCAATTAACGGAACACCGCTTCGGTTAAAATCAACCAAAGAACAGTCTTCCCACTCATCGTGAATCAGTTTTCCTGCATCCTCTTCCATATGGATCTCATGAATTCCTATCTTTTTCTTTCCTGCAGCTGTATCAATCTCCACATATCCGTCGTGGCAGATGGGGAGATAAAGCTGGGAGATCTGATAGTTCTGGGGATTGTCAGGATAAAAATAATTTTTACGGTCAAATTTACAATTCTGGTTAATCTGGCAGTTTGCTGCAAGGCCTACTGCAAGGGCGTATTCCACCACCTGTTTGTTAAGAACGGGAAGAGATCCCGGCATTCCGGTGCAGACCGGACAGGTATGTGTATTGGGCGCTCCGCCGAATTCTGTGGAACAGGAGCAGAAGATTTTTGTTTTTGTAGCAAGCTCAACATGGACTTCCAAACCAATCACTGTTTCGTACTGTTTGCTCATTTACTTCTCCTCCTTTTCTTTCATTGCCTTTACAGCCAGAGATGGCATCTCGTAGGTTCTGCTTTGCTCCACTGCAAAACCGGCCCTTAAAATATTCTTTTCCTGGAAACAGTCTGCAATCAGCTGTACGCCGATGGGAAGTCCCTTCTCATCTGTTCCAAACGGAACGGACAGACCGGGAAGTCCGGCTAAGTTTACTGAGATTGTGTAGATATCTCCCAGGTACATCTTTAAAGGATCGCTTAAGCTTTCGCCCAGTCTTGGGGCTGTGGTCGGTGCCGCAGGTCCTAAAATTACATCATATTTGGAAAATGCCTCATCAAAGGCTTTCTTAATCAGTGCTTTTGTCTTTAATGCCTTCAAATAATATGCGTCATAATAACCGGAACTGAGTACAAAAGAACCCAGCATAATACGGCGTTTTACTTCCGGTCCGAAGCCCTCAGAACGGCTCTTTTTATACATGCCGTGAAGTCCTGTATATTCCTTCGCCCGGTATCCGTATTTTACACCGTCGAAACGGGACAGATTGGAGCTGGCTTCTGCAGAAGCGATCACATAATATGCCGGAATGGCGTACTCCACCATGCCAAGATCAAAGGTTTCCACAATAGCACCCTTTTCTTCCAGTACCTTTGCAGCCTTCAAAACAGCTTCTTTTACTTCCGGTTCCAGACCCTCTCCCATATAATCAGCAGGTATTCCTACCTTTAAGCCTTTTACCTCACCGGTTAAATACCTGGTAAATTCATAATCCTCCCTCTGTACGGAAGTACTGTCCATACCATCATGGGAAGCCAGAACCTCAAGAATGGCTGCACAGTCAGTCACATCCTTTGCTACCGGTCCAATCTGATCTAAGGAGGAACCGTAAGCGATGAGACCATAGCGGGAAATCGTTCCGTAAGTTGGCTTTAAACCCGTAACACCGCAAAAGGAAGCCGGCTGTCTGATGGAACCGCCCGTATCAGAGCCCAGAGCGAAAAAGCACTCAGCTGCTGCCACTGCCGCACAGGAACCACCAGAGGAACCGCCTGGAACATGCTCCGGATTCCAGGGGTTTCTGGTGACGCCAAATGCAGAGGTTTCCGTTGTACTTCCCATTGCAAACTCATCCATGTTGGTTTTTCCAATGATTACAGCTCCCGCCTGTTTTAAATTCTCCACTGCCTTGGCATTGTAGGTAGGAACAAAATCGGATAAGATCTTAGAACTGCAGGTAGTTTTCAGTCCTTCCATGCAGATGTTATCTTTAACTGCTGCCGGAACACCGGCAAGAGGACCAGTCAGTTCTCCTGATTCAATACGCTTTTGGATCTCCTCTGCCTGCTTTAAGGCACCCTCTTCATCAATGGTTACATAGCTGTTAAGCTCCGGTTCCATGGTCTTAATGTGGCTTAAAACCGCTCTAACAGCCTCAGGGGAGGTAACCTCTCCCTCTTTTATCTTTTTCCCCAGCTGTACCGCTGTGAGGGACAATATTTCGCTTACTGTCATTTTAATTCCCCCTATTCCACTGTCTTCGGCACTTTGAACGCTCCATCTTTGCTTTCCGGTGCGTTCTTTAAGATCTGGTCTCTGTCGTCTCCGTTTGTCACCACGTCTTCCCGGAATACATTGTAAACTGGAAATACATGTGACATGGGTTCTACTCCATCTGTATCAAGTTCATTTAATTTATCAATATAATCAAGCATACGGCCCATATCCTTTTTCGCCGCTTCCTTTTCTGCATCATCAAGCTCCAGCTTGGCGAGAATGCCTACATACTCAATTATTTCATCATCAATGATGTGCGCCATTTCTTTTCGTCTCCTCTCCGCCTGTTATTACGGTTCCAGCCTTGTTACATCTCTTGGGAACAGTGTGGTCTCTCTCACGTTTGACTCGTCAAGAAGACGCATGGTCAGACGTTCCAGACCAATTCCCAGTCCGCCGTGAGGAGGCATACCATACTTAAATATCATTAAATAGGAAGAGATGTCCTCGGGATTCATTCCTCTGGTCTCCATCTTTTTTATGATGGTGTCATAATCATGAATTCTCTGGCCTCCGGTTGTGATCTCAAGTCCCTTAAAGAGTAAGTCAAAGCTTAAGGTGAATTTAGAATCTGCCGGATCATCCATGGCGTAGAACGGACGCTTTTTGGAAGGATAATGAGTGACAAATACGAAATCACTGCCATACTCCTCTTTAAAGTAACGGCCGATTAAAACTTCCTCCTCCGGTTCTAAATCATAGGGATTTCTAATCTTTCTGTTATATTTTTCAGATACCAGCTCTTTGGCTTTATCGAAACGAACCTGGGGAATGTTGGTTACATCAGGAAGATCGATCTTTAACATAGCAAGTTCCTGTGCATATTCCTCACAAAGAAGCTCGAAGACATACTGTAACATGGCTGTTTCCATTTCCATGATCTCCTCAAAGCTGTCAATGTATCCCATTTCAAAATCCATGCTGGTATATTCATTTAAATGTCTGGTTGTATTGTGTTTCTCTGCGCGGAAAACAGGTGCAACTTCAAATACCCTGTCATATACGCCAACCATAGTCTGTTTGTAAAACTGCGGGCTCTGACCCAGTTCTGCTTTTTTATTAAAATAATCCAGTTTAAATACGTTTGATCCGCCTTCTGCGCCCCGGGCTACAATCTTTGGTGTACGGATTTCGGTAAAATTCTGGGAATGAAGAAAATCCCGGAAGCCTCTTACAATTCCTTCCTGAATACGGAATTTTGCACGCTCCATGGGGTTTCGCAAGGTAATGGGGCGAAGACCCAGCTTTGTTTCCAAAGAGGTTTTTAACTTCCACTTGCTGATGGCGATAGGAAGCACTTCTGCCGGCTGTGACAACACGGTTATTTCCTGAAGCCTGATTTCAAATCCATGAGGTGCCCGCTCCTCGCCGCTTACCACACCGGTAACACGAATTGCAGACTCTTCTTTTAACTGGTTTAAATCAAAGGCTGTTTTACCGTCTTCAAACACGCACTGTACCAGACCTTCGGCTTTTCTCAAAATGATAAAAGCCACATCACCCATGTCACGAATGGTATGGACACTTCCTTCCATTCGGACTGTCTTTCCTGCATAATCACCAGATATAATTTCCTGGATTCCCACTGTTTCTTTCTGTTTTACACCACTGATAAATTCCATGATTGATTTCTCCTTACCTGAATGTAATTGCTTTGATTCCGGAGAAATATTTTATGACAATAAAATATCCCGTCCCGGAATACAGTTACATATTCCGGGACGGGATTACTAGGCTATAGACTCCCGCGGTACCACCCGCATTGAGATAAAGATATCTCCACTCAAACATTTAACGCATGTATACGGACAAACCTACTCATGTCACCGGTACAATTCAGTACCAGCCGCTTCGATCTATCGGCTCCGGAGTGTTCCCATAGCCAAGTCTCTCGTGAAAGCGCTCTCAGTCGGTGACGCAATCTTCCTGTCCGGATCCATAGGCCAGAGTCTCCTTCTCTGCCTTTTTAGTATTTATTTCATTCTGTAGCTTCATCATGCCCTGTTTTTAATTTTTTTAAACAGTTCAACACTTCACTACAATGAATTTCACTTATAATATCACAATCTTTTTCCCGATGCAATGCTTTTTTATAATTTATTTCCCGCCCATGGCTGTGATGCTTTTTCTCTTTAACCTGAAAAATGTTAAAACCGCTCCCAACATACAGATGGCAGATGCAGTGATATAAACCATATTCATGCCATATAAAAAGGCATCACTTCTCCCCGGGATATAGTCTGTTACCCGGTATCCCAGCCTGCTGCTCATCATGCCATACAAAAGCGTGGTAGCAAGAGCAATTCCGCATACCATACCCACATTTCTCACCAGCGCATTAATGCTTCCTGCCACTCCAAGCTTATCACGGGATACGGTGGACATAATAAGGGAATTATTGGGAGACTGAAACAGTCCCATACCAACAGACATAATTCCAATCAGGCTGACCATAGTAATTACTGCTGAATTTTCATTTAAAAAGGACATGGAAAACAACCCCACACTGGTGAAAACAAGTCCGATAAAGGTAAGAATTTCAGAACCTATTTTATCGGAAAGATGACCGCTTACAGGTGCTACCACCATTAAAATCAGCGGATAAGCCATCATGATAAGACCTGCCTTCTGAGGTGAAAACTCCATAACATCCTGTAAATAAAAAGGAAGTATGATATTGTTGCAGAACATGGCAACAAAACTAATAAAACCACAGAATATGCTTAAGGAAAAAAGACCGTTTTTAAAGATATCCAGCTGGATCATAGGATCTTTCCTTTTTTTCTCTACAGCCAGAAATACTGCAAAACAGACTGCTGCAAGGAAGAATCCTGTTAAAATAAGGGGATGTCCGAAACCAAGATTCAGTCCCTCACTCAGTGCGCCAAATAAAGAAACAATAGTCACAATAAACAGAAGCGCACCATATAAATCCATACTGCCATTGGCCTTTGTCTTTGTTTTTGGAAGCAGACAGAAGGCTCCTATTGCTGCAAGGATACCGATGGGAACGTTAATGGTAAAGATATATTCCCAGCTTAATACTCCTACAATCATTCCACCCAGTCCGGGGCCTACCAGAGACCCCAGTGCAACTGCCGTCCCAAGGAGTCCCAGTGCCTTTCCTCTTTCCTGAACAGGAAAGACTTCCGTTACGATTCCCTGGTTATTAGCCATGGTTCCCGCCGCACCGATTGCCTGAATGGCTCTGGCCATGATTAAAAACCAGTAGGAGTGGGACAAACCGCACAGGAGTGAGCCAATGGTAAAAACAATAACGCCAAGGGTAAACATGGTTGTCTTGCCAAACATATCTCCCAGTTTTCCAAAAATCAGAACGGTACCCGATATTACGATCAGATAGCTTGTGGCAACGAACTGGATGCTGGCTGTGGTAACGCCCAGAGAATCTGCCATACGGGGCAGTGCCACATTAACAATACTGCTGTCTAACGTTGACATGAAAGTCGATAATACAACAATGATTAGTACCGACCATTTATTACGTTTCCTTACTTCTTCCATTTTAATTCCTTTCTTATGTGTTCAATTCAAGCGCTTTATTTAGAATTTTAACCAGGGAAGACAACGTGATTTCCTTTTCCTCTGCAGTTAAATCACCAGTAATAAGTTCTATTAATTTACCTATCTCCTCTCTGATCCGAGGAAGAATGAGCCTTGCTTTATCAGTCAGATATAATTTATATGCCCTGCTGTCCAATTGATCTTCTATTTTCACTACATAGCCAACCTCTGTCAGCCTGCTGATGGTTCTGGCAGACATTGCTTTATCATGTCCAATCAGTTCACTGATCCGGCTCTGACATAACCCTTCATTTTGCTCCATTATAAATAAATAGTGAAATGATCCGCTGCTTAAATCATATTGTTTTAATACTTTGTCTAAATAACTCTGTGTATTTCTATATATTTTACTGTTGAGCATCATTAAATTCATAGGTTCATTCCCCATTTTATTACCACCTTTTTTATTCAGTCTCTTACTGTATCAGGATTTAGTTGATTAGTCAACTATTATCACAAAAAAAAGACTGGTATCCCTGATACGAGTCTTTTTTCCGGATTCTTTCTATGTATGACAAGTACAATATTAAATCTGGTTTATTAATCCTCTTCGCTCTACTTCTTCTTTGAATAACTGATATTTTGCTTCATTTAATTTTAAAAATGAGCGGTAATATACTCCATATGCCAAAAACGCAAGAATTTTATTTTTACGGTTTCTATCCGTGGTTTTATAAAAATAAATCAGCTTCTTGTCTTTCATTTTTCCTTTTGCAATTTTCTTTTTAATATTGTTTTGTTGCACTTTACCCATAAAATTCATATAAAGCCCGTTGATAAAAAACAATACTCCAAGAAAAACAATAAAAATTATAACAGCTATTAAATCATCCATACTATTTTCCTCCCTGGTTTCAAAATCAGAAAGAATATACCATAAATTTCCACTTTTGTAAAGAGATGATCCGATTTAATCTTGACATAAGTTACCCCATACGTTAGAATTAGCAAAGGATGAGGGAGTAGTCAGCATCTGCCCGGGTCAGGTAAGATGCCTGCAAAGTCAACATACTGACAGGTTTTTTCTGTCTGGCTTTGCTAATTTGTTTTTAATACAAAAAGACGAGACTTATCTGTGTGTTCATTTCTGTACACACAGATAAGTCTTTTTTATTATATTCTCCCTCTAATACATATAATTAGATACCATATACAGGGGGAAAATCACATGTCATTATTGGAGTTATTTATCATTGCATTGGGTCTGTCCATGGATGCGTTTGCCGTATCAATCTGCAAAGGTCTTTGCATGCCTCAGATGAACTGGAAAAATGCAGTCATTGCCGGTTTATATTTTGGTGGCTTCCAGGCAGGAATGCCGGTTATCGGATATCTGCTTGGCTCCCAGTTCAAGGAAGCCATTACCTCCTATGACCACTGGATTGCCTTCGTCCTTCTTGGAATTATCGGCATCAATATGATCAAAGAATCCTTTAGCAAAGAAGAAGTGGAATGTGCAGACTGCTCCCTGGATCCCAAAAATATGTTGATGCTTGCCATTGCCACCAGTATAGACGCATTGGCAGTGGGTGTGACCTTTGCCTTTTTAAAGGTTCAGATCATTCCGGCCGTTTCGTTCATCGGAGCAACCACTTTTTCCCTCTCCGTTGCCGGAATAAAAGTTGGCAATGTTTTCGGTTCACGCTTTAAATCAAAAGCAGAATTCTCCGGGGGAATCATTCTCATAGTGATGGGTGTTAAAATTTTGTTCCAGCATCTCTTTGAAATGTAAACAGGGACAGATTTTATATCATAATCTGGCTGCCGCCGGGCACTTTCACAATTGTTTTATCTACACTGATCCAGACATCCATTGCGGATGGATTATATACAAAGTCTGCGTCAATGGTATATTTCAGTGCTGCTGCCGCATTCATATAGTCCACAATCTGAATATTTGTTGCATACCAGGTATCCTCCCGCTGCCCTGTCATACGGCAGAATTCTTCCATAAGCTCCCAGTTGTCATCCCGGGGAAATTCATAGCTGTGTCCCCAGACATACATCAGATAGAGGTATTGGGTTTTATTAAGCTCGATGAATCGTCTTCCATTTTCCAACAGGTTATGGTTGTGATGGCAGGTGGCTTTCCATTCTAAATAATTTTCAGGCATGGAAAAATCATCGGTGCTGCCCACCACTCTGCAGTATTCAATTCCAAGACTGGGCAGCATGTTTACAATTTCTTCTGTATAGGAACCATTGGGATAGGACATTCCACGAACCGGATAACCAGCTGCCCGTTCTAACCCCCGCCTGTCCTCCAATACCTGAAGTGCCGTCAAAGGTAACGGACATCTTGCTATGGTTGGGTGGAGCACGGTGTGACAGGAAATTTCGTGGCCCTTGTATACTTCGTTCCACTCTTCTGGTTTCAGCCTTTCCTCCTGATCTGCAAGTCCTGAGTTGATATGAAATGTACCCTTGATTCCATATTGATTAAACAGCTGGGTCAGCCTTCTGTCTTCCAGTCTCCCATCATCATAGCTCATGGTAAGTGCCTTATGCTTTCCTCCCGGATAGCAGATATAGATATTTTTCATATTTTCCATCATTATAATGCTCCGTCTCCTGCAATCTTATCGTAATTCAGTACCGCACAAAAGAATGCCAGTGCCATTCCCTGTCCCCAGCCCTGAATCCATTTTTTTGATATATTCCGGTAGCCTTCCCGGTCCTTCATCACTGCCGTTCCTCCGGATACATCGGTCACTCTTCCGTCTGCTGCCACATGGGAAAGAATTCCTTCTATGGAACGTTCCACATATTTGATGTGAAGAGGGTTTCTCTTTAATGCCATGGCTGCAGCAATTCCCGCAGAAGCAGATACTTCCTCATAGGATTCTTCATCATTTAAAATGGTTCTCCAAAGCCCATTTTCCGTCTGCAGTCCCTTTAACGCAGACAGCTGTTCATTGATACTTCCAACGATTTCTAAATACTGGGGATACAGATAGCATTGAGGAAGAATCAGTCCCACCTTACTCATGGTATAGGCTGCCCAGCAGTTGGCTCTTCCCCAGTAAAAGCCAGACATATGATCCTTGGTAATATTGTTGTAGCCATGATACCAAAGCCCTGTTTCTTCGTCCTGAAGATACTGAATATGCCAGTAATATTGATTTAAGGCATCCTTTATCATGGCCTCATCGCCCGTCATAACACCCACTCTGAGGAGAAAGAAGGCAGCCATAAATAAAGTATCCGCCCAGCATTGTTCTGGAAAATCATTGTCTGCAGATACGGTATGCTGAAGGACGTGATCTCCGAAACGAAGTGCTTCTTCCGTTAAATAACGGGTCTTTAACCGGATTACCTCCATATATTTTTCTTCTCCAGTGGCTTCGTAAAGGGTAATAAGGCAGTGCCCCATGGCACAGGTATTTACTGTCAGCACCGGAAGTCCAAGTTCCATCAGTTCATCTACCCGCTCCTTTAAAAAGTTCAGATACGATTCATTCTTTGTTACTTCATAGGCTTCTGCCAGCCCGTAATATGCCACTCCGCAGGGCCAGTCCCAGGACATATCCATTCTCTTTGTCCGTTCCAGAATAAGGTTCATGGCATCTGTAATTCTTGTCTCATCATAATGTAACTTCCCCATCACTTATACCTCCGTTTTTCCATCTATTATAAATCTTTTTCCTTCATTTGCCAATAATTGCCCAAAGATACCTGCACCCATTTCCGATAAATGAACCCGATCTTCCGCGTAGCATTTTACTGCCATCTTTTCTCCTGCTTTCCACAGAAACTCCTCACATAAGCCATATAAATCCACAAACAAAACCGTTCTTGTTTCTGCAAATTTTCTCATCTCATCCCTGTAAGCTGGAAGGAGACGGGCAATCTCTTCTTTTTCCTCTTTCCTGTCCGGATCAAAGGGGCAGAGACAGACAGGGGAGATAATAACAGGGTAACCGCCTTTCTCAAGTGCCGCTTCCACATAGAGTTCCAGATATTCAGAAAGCCGCGCAAGTGGAACATACCGGTCTTCTTTTGAAGCAGCGGCATCATTGTGTCCAAATTGGATGAAGAGATAGTCCCCTGGCTTCATTCGTCTTTTTATATCTTCCAGTCTTCCTTCTTCTAAAAATGTTTTTAAAGATCTTCCTGCCATTGCGCAGTTATCCACTACAAGTCTCCTGCTCTCGTATCTTGTTTCCTGGGGAAATGCCCCCGCTGTACAGCGCCTGATCTCATAGGAGCTGCCATGATCCAGGCAGGAAAGCAGTTTTTCTCCTATTCCGGTCTGCTTTTTCTCTTCCTCCCAATAGCTTTGTGTAATGGAGTCACCTGCCAGAAAAACAACAGGTTTTCGCTGCATAAAAGGAAGTACACGGCGAAAATCCATATCAGTTCCATAATAAAATTTAGGATAGCATGGCTGGTTATAGCAGTTGTTCTGCCATGCCACTCCACACCGGTACTGAGTGTCGTGCATGAGTGTAAACAGTTTATGTCTGGTTACTTCCGTATTGGTATAAATCCGTATGGCAGTACTGTCCTTTGTTCTCACAAGAATCTCTTCCCTGAAATCTCCAAAAATGTCCGCTACAAGGCATGGGTTTCCCTTGGTTCCATTGTTTGTTGCCGTTTGCTGGGGACAGAGGATTGTGCCATGAACCCAGTCGTTTATCACACCTGTGGGATGCTGGCTTAAATAATCCGTCCCGTCTGTAATCTGGGTGGATAAATCTCCTGCCCACCGGATGGACATATTGGTTCCAAGGGTTTCTTTTTTCATCAATTCACCATGACAATCATAGGTCCCCTCTCCGTTTACCCAGCACTGCAGTCCTTTTACTCCCGCCAGTACATCTCCAATCATACATCTGCCCAGATCTTCTTCGGCATATTTTCCAAAAATGACCTGTCCGTTTTCTCCATCCCGCAGTGCATAACCGTATGGAGCATTCTCTGCTCCTTCAAATACAGCGAATATCTCAAATCCAGGGCGGTCCGGATCAATATCTGCCACATGCATGGCATCTCCATGCCCCAGCTTTGCTTCTCTCCCGTCAGGGAGAAGTCCTGTCAGACTGTACAAAAGAGTTCCGTCATGATCGATACAGGCAGCTCCGTAGATGATTTCCATGCAGCCGTCCCCATCTATGTCTGCAACAGAGAGAGAATGATTTCCCTGTCCTGCCATTTTTCCATAAACCGGATCTGTTCCCCATTTCTCATGTGGATTATCACAGAATGGATTTTTCATGGGAACAAACCCGCTATCTGCCACCCATTCCTTTCGAAAACGATTGTCAAAAAATGAATAGGCAGCGATTGCCGCCCGGGTATAATACCCACGGCAGGCAATGAAATAAGGTCTTTTTCCATCCAGATAGGCCACTCCTGCCAAAAACCGGTCTACCCGGTTGCAGGGTTCGATGCGGGGCATTGCATAATCCCCCCAGCGCAGACCGTCATCCACCCGTTCAAATGGAAATACGATGGTATCCAGCTCTTTTCCGTCACCAGCAAACATTGTTAAATATTCCGGTCCGTGAAAAATAAAGCCTTCCCATTCTCTCAATCTGTTTTTCGGACTCCTTGCAGGGGCATACACATCAAGAAAGTAATCCACTGCCTCTTTTTGCTGAACCTCATTTAAGGGATAGCTCCAGCGGGGCGGGATATGAAAGCATTCCTCTAAAGTAACCGGCCATTGTCCCGCCTTCACCTCCGGCTGCTCCTGCCATCCGGCAAACAAACGGCAAAGGTGGGCTTCATAATCCTCAGATCCTGACACATAGGAATCACTATGGCTGTACCCTCTGTTACAGTCCTCCTGTGGCATGGTAATATAGAATTCTTCCACAACCTCTCCGCCTGCTCCATATCTGGTCATGTGGGTCCCCGGAGCCGTCTTTACAGCCATTTCCGCCTTTCCGTCTCCATTAAAATCGTAGCAGATAAACTGGGTATAATGGGCACCTGCCCGGATATTGGGTCCCATGTCAAGCCGCCATAATAGGGTTCCGTCCAGCTGATAGCAATCCAGTATACAGTTTCCCGTGTATCCGGAAATGGATACGTCATGGGAATTAGACGGGTCCCATTTGACTATGTATTCGTATTCTCCATCTCCATTAACATCTGCCACAGACATGTCATTGGCAGAATAAGTGAACTCCTCTTTTGATGGTGTCACTCCCCCAGCTGGCTTTTTAACCGGAATATCCAGATAATCATGCTCCCATACCCTTACTGGCCCGCAGGGTTCTGATTCCACCCCATTGATAACCGGTGCCACACAATAGACTGACTTTTCTGCTCCATAGCTATCCAGATAGTTGGTGCTGCCTGTCACACCCCCAAGGCTGACTCCATCCCGGTAAATTCTAAAATCCACACCTGAAAGACCATCTCCTCCATCTGATACTCCAGTCACTTCATTCAGAAAAAGGCGCCAGCTTAAGAAGATTCCATTTTTCACCTTAACTGCAATCAGACCTCTTGAAAGTTTCTCCAGCTGTTCCTCCTGATGGAAATGAACGGGAGAAATAAAAGACTCTTTTTCCAGCACACAGCCATCTTCTGATTTGTGGCAGATAAGAATATGGTGGGGAAGGAAAGTTGCTTTTCTCAAAGTAAACATCTTCTTATCTGTTTCATGAATCTCTTTCATCAGACGATAGCAGTTTTCACTGGTTTCCCGATCCGACCAGTAGATACAGGTAGTTTTTGCCTTATTGACCGGATCCCAGGCAATGGTAAACTCCTGTGGATTAATGGATAACAGCCTTATCATAATAATATTCCTCCCTCTGTCTAGGCTTTCCGGAAGCTTTCAAAAGGCATTCCAGATATCAGGGTGTCCGCTTCCTCTAAACTTTCCGGCAGCTGATTTCTGATATATTCCAGAGTACATATCACATTTAAGCACCACTGGGCTGCAAAATTCGTAGAAATCCAGGGTATCTCCTGAAGCTCTTCCTGGTTTGCACAATTTTTTAAAACGGTGGTTTGGAAACCACTATGATTCTCTTCACAAAGAAGAGCGTGAAGAAGATGACTCCAGGTAGCCTTTGCAAGCATATCATCGTTATAATACCAGGCTCCATAAGCTCCCATGGCTGCTGCCATAAACGGAAGGGAAAACTCCCGGTCACCAATAATCCCTCCGGATTCCTCCAGCTGCTTTTCTCTTGGAAGATAATAGAATCTGCCGTACTCCGCCAGCATCTCCTTCCAGATTGGATCAGAAATTAAATCTGCCATCTCCTGCCAGATCTGAGGCGCTCCCATACAGATCTGCAGGTGTGTCCCGCCTGCTGCCCGCTCTCCAATGTACCTTAAATGAACGGACTCAGGATCAAATTCAAAGTCTGGTCCTGATACCAGTCGGAGTGGAGCCATTTTTATATCCTCAATTCCCGTAAGAATCTTATCCAGGTAACGGTTAT
>SVDT01000316.1 GCA_015057775.1 Paenibacillaceae bacterium
GGAATGGTAACCTTGGACGAAAAGGCTTTTATGATAGAGGATACTATTACGGCACTGGACTTTGACGCCCCAGACTGGAAGGGGGTTGCCGCTGTCCTTAAAAAGGAAAATTATAACCTTTATGTAACCAAGGGAGAAGCAGTAGTTTATTCGAATATTGGTAATAACAGTAAACCTCTGATAAAGTTATTAAAAAAAATCCCCTGGTTGGAAACAGGAAGATCTTGCTATGTGTTTGGATCAACCATTGTTGGCAGAGAGGTTGACGGTTACCGGATCGCTGCAGTAAAAAGAGAAGATATGACTGATGCCAATGGTAACCATATTAACCATATTAACCAGTTTGAAACAGTATTAAACGCTTTTCTCATCATATGTTCATTAACAATCATTCTGATTCTTTTTATCGGTCAGTTCTTTTCTTCCAGAATGGTGAAGTGGAGCCTTCGTCCCATCCAGGCTTTGGCAGAAGGATCCAAGAGAATCATGGAGGGTAATTTGTCGGAACCAGTCTTATATGACGGCAAAGATGAGCTTTCCCGTGTCTGCGAGGCTTTTAACCAAATGCAGAGCCATCTGAAAGAAGAAAAGGAACGAGCTGCCGCTTATGAAAAGTCCCGCACCGACATGATCGCAGGCATTTCCCATGATTTGCGGACACCTCTGACTTCGGTGAAGGGCTATATAAAGGGGCTTAAGGATGGGATTGTAACCACTCCGGAGAAAATGGAGATGTATCTGACCATTGCATACAATAAGGCTACGCAAATGGAGGTCATGTTACAAAATTTCTTCTATTACTCCAAATTGGAGACGGGAAAACTGCCTCTGTTTCTTACCGAGGAGGATATGGGCGCGCTGGTGAGAAACTTTGAGCGGCAGTCAAGGGATGAATTTCTGCAGGAAAATATCAGCATTAAGCTGGACATACGGACGGAGGAAAATCCGGTTATGGTGGATACAGAGCAGATTCACAGGCTCTTGACCAACTTGGTGAACAACTCTTTGAAGTATGCTGATACAGAGGATTTAACTCTGACAATTTCTGTATGGAATAATGCAGGTAAGATCCACCTGGTATTTGCGGACAACGGAAAAGGAGTTCCTGAAGATAAAATCTCTCAATTATTTATACAGTTCTGGAGGGGAGATGAATCAAGAAGCAGCAGGAACGGAAGCGGCGGAAGTGGTTTGGGGCTTAATATTGTTAAACACATTGTGGAGATGCACGGCGGATCTGTCAGTGCCAGAAATGAGAACGGTCTGGTCATTGAAATTATTTTACCGGCATTAGAAAGGACAATATGAATCGAATACTGATTATTGAAGACGATAAAGAGATTTCTATGTTGGAACGGGATTACTTAGAGATCAATGGCTTTGAGGTTGATATTATATTTGATGGCAGCAAGGCTGTTGAAGCTGCTTTAAACGGCGATTATTCCCTGATTCTTCTGGACCTTATGCTGCCGGGAGTCAATGGATATGAGATTTGCCGGGAAATAAGGGATCAGGTAGACATTCCAATTCTTATGGTCACTGCACGGCTGGAATCCGTAGATAAGATCAGGGGACTTGGTATCGGTGCAGATGATTACATTGCCAAGCCTTTTGACCCGGCAGAGCTGGTAGCCAGAATAAAATCCCATTTAAAAAGGTATGAAAGGCTGACAGGAGCCTCAAGGGACAGCCAGGAAACGGATGATGCGATTGTTATAGGGGAATTAAAAATATTGCCTAGAAGCTGGAAGGTTTATAAATCCGGAGAAGAGGTACGGTTTCCCAACCGTGAATTCGAACTTCTTAAATATCTTGCCACCTACCCTAACATTGTATTTTCTAAAGACCAGCTATTTGAACGCATCTGGGGATATGAATATGTGGGAGACAGTGCAACGGTAACGGTTCATATTAACCGAATCCGGGAAAAGATAGAAGAGCATCCAGCAAATCCCAAATTGATCGAAACAGTCTGGGGAGCGGGATACCGGCTTAATAAGTGAGGAGAACAGACATGAGAAAAATGAAACAGATAGGTGCTTTTTGTCTTGCTGCAGTATTAGCTTCAGCAGGCTCTGGAACGGTCTATGCCGGAAGCCCGGAATTTGCAAGAACCGCGGAGGAATGGGCCGGACTTCAGGATAATATAATGGAATATGGTGAACTGGCGGATTTAATTCACGAGTACAATTTAACAGTTCAGAAGAACCAGCTGGATATCAGCGATAAGAAAAAAGACGGACGGATTACCAGTGACGAGAACGCCCAGTATTACCGGGATGCGGCCAGTGATTATCGGGATGCCATTACTGGAGAAAATCCGCTTTCCGACGCTCAGAATGCGGTAGGGGCCAGTAATGCGGATGCGCAGGCAGACAATAACGTAGAAGATATTAACGTGTACCAAATGGGCTATGACCAGGAAGAGGCCAATCTTGTATCCAGTGCTCAGACTTCTATGATCTCCTATTTTAAACAACAGTATGAGTTGGAAAGTACAAAGGCCAGTCTGGAATATTTGCAGGCGGTTTACGATTCTGCCAAGGCAAAGCTTAATCTTGGAACAGGAACACAGATCCAGGTGCTTTCTGCCAAGAAAGATTTGCAGGACGCCAATACTTCCATCGAAAAGTTGACGGCTTCCATTGAGGAAACCAGGCAGAACCTCTGCATTATGCTGGGCTGGAATTATAACGATACTCCCCAAATACAGGAACTTCCGATTATTGACCAGGAAAAAATAACTTCTATGAACCCGGAAAAAGACGTGGAAGCAGCATTGAAAAATAATTATACCTTGAATATCAATACTAGAAAGCTGGAAAATGCCAGCTCCGATGTGACAAAGGAAACTTTGAAAAGGACGATTATGAATAATAAGCAGAATATCAGTGCAGACCTCGTAAAATCATATCAATCAGTTTTAATGGCACAATCTGCCTGTGAACAGGCCAAAGCAGAGATGGAACTGGAAAAGAAGAATTTAGATACTGCAGAACGGAAATATCAAAACAGTATTGTCAGCCGGTTAGAGTATTTGAAACAGATGAATACTTCTAATACAAAGGTTATTGCCGTAAAAACGTCAGAACTAAATTTACTTGAGGCGGTTCAGAATTATGAAAATGCAGTGAGCGGCCTGGCATCAACAGGAGGATGATAATATGAGAAAAATAGGAATTTATTTTCATTCACGGATTGTCCTGGCTGCTGTTTTATCCGGAGTGATCGTTCTGTCTGTTCCCAGTACAGGTAATGCCTATGGAGCAGGCCCTGGACAGGCCGGAGAATCCATTCCGGAAGGAATGACAAAGGAGCAGTGGGACAGGCTCAACGACCAGGTTATTGAATTTGATGAGCTGCCTGATCTGGTCCGATACTTTAATCCTGATGTACAGAATACTGTGACTTCAATTACTAATTCTATTGGTAATACGCAATATATTTATGATGCGATGAGAGGCTATATCCGGGATTTAGAGAGCGATGCCGATGAATTGAAAGACTCAGGTGAAACCGCCAGTGCGGAAGGCATGGTCCAATATAATGTGCTGAATACGACTGTCAAGAGCCTGAAGACTTCTGCTGATACCATGAAGCAGACTCTGGATTATATGAACAGGGCTGATTCCTCAACAAAATCTAATATTACCCAAGCTGTAAAAAACTACACGAACTATGCCAACCAGCTTATGATCAGCTATAACAGTGCCCAATCAGGCCTTTCCTCTCTTAAAAAACTGGTAGAAGCTGACACCGCCATTTTGGATTCAGTTAAGGCAAGATATAGTCTTGGAACTGCTGCTCATGCAGATGTTCTTTCTGCCCAGAAAGACCTTCTTTCCGCTCAATCCTCTCTTTTGTCTTTAGAAAATACTACGGATAGTCTGCGCCGTTCGTTATGTCTGATGACTGGATACTCCGCAGAATCACAGCCAGTTATCGGTGGGATTCCCCAACTGGATATGACAGAAATTACAAACCTGGATTTGGAAGCTGACACGGAAATGGCAGTTCGTAACAATTATTCTCTGATTTCAGACAGGCATGCTTCCTCCGGTAAAACCACTACCGGAATGAAATATAAAGAGGCTGGTGTTTTAAAAGGTGAGCAGACTGTTGCTGTCACCATGCAGTCCAATTACCATGCAGTCCAGCAGGCAAAGGCCGCCTATGAAGCTGCCTGCACTGCTTATGAAATGGCGGCACTGGAATGGGGGAAGGCAGAGCATTTGATTCAGCACGGACTTATCAGCAAAAATGAATCCTTACAGGCTCAGATGAAATTTTTACAGGCGGAGAGTGAAAAACAGAGCACTTACAATGATTTGTATCAGGCTTATGATACCTATCAGTGGGCGATGCTGGGATTATAGCAGATCTAATCCGCCGTTACCTTGCATTCGATTGGTAATTTATCGTCTCTGATTCCTTTAAATACTGGCTGGCGGAAGCTGTCTTTTGGGGTTGGCATAGACTCCACAATACAT
>SVDT01000317.1 GCA_015057775.1 Paenibacillaceae bacterium
GCTGGGTTCTCTTTCCGATTCAACTTGTTGCGATGATATAGATCCTAATGCTGGTATTGGTATGATGTATAATTTTAAAGATATGAATAATTTTGAGTTCATTATTGGAGATTTTATAAATGTAAACACCGAAATTCCAAAAGGTCTGACTGTGAAACATGTTCCAGCAGGTTTAACTGCCCACATTCAGATTGAAGGAAGTAATGTTGCCGAAATACTTGATTCCGCATATCTACTAATCACGGAAGCCATTGAGAAAACCGGTAAACAAATTGATCAGGAACATTTCTACTGGTGTGAGGTATACACAAACGAACGTTATTGTGAGCCTTTAAACAGGGGTGAAAGGGTTATTATTGATTATATACTTCCAGTCATAGATAACAATTAAATACAGGGAAATAAAAACAGGTAAATGGTACCTTAACAGGCTAACCTGCCACAGTACCATTTACCCTTAGTGATCCTTTACTAACGATTCGCCAGTTCTCTGGTAATATCCTCCCAGGTCACTCCCTTTTGCGCCATCAGAACCATCATATGATAAAGAAAATCAGAAATCTCATACTTCACTTCTTCGGAATTAGGATTTTTCGCAGCGATAATAATCTCAGTCGCTTCTTCCCCCAGCTTTTTTAAGATCTTATCAATGCCTTTGTCAAAAAGGTAATTGGTATAAGAACCTTCCTTGGGATTTTCCTTTCGGTCAAGAATAACTTCAAGTACTTCTTCAAAAACTTTTAGCGGATTGGAGTCCTGGTATTCTTTCTTTACCAGCTCCTGATAAAAACAGCTTCTGGAACCCGTATGACAGGCAGCCCCAATCTGATTTACCTTGGCAAGAAGGGTATCGTTGTCGCAATCCAGTGACAGTGATTTTACATACTGATAATGACCGGAAGTTTCACCTTTCAGCCAGAGACTTTGACGGCTTCTGCTGTAATAAGTCATCAGTCCGGTTTTTAATGTTTCTTTAAACGCTTCCTCATTCATATATGCCAGCATGAGAACTTCACCGGTCCGGTAATCCTGGGTAATAACAGGAATCAGTCCATCTCCGTTTAATTTAAATTCAGAGAATTCTATGGAACTTTCAAATGTTTCCACTGGGATCCCCTGTATCTTTAATTCCTGTTTCATCTCCATACAGCCGGTTTTTCCATCAGAAATGCCAATAATTCCTGTAATGTTCTCTCTTTTTAAAGCATCTGCCAGGAAACAGGAATCGTCACTAAGTCCTGTTACAATAAATATCTCTTCCCGCACAGAAACCTCATCAAGCCCTTTCTCTGAAAGAACTGCATTTCCTAGGATCATAACAGACGCTCCCAGCTGGGCATATTCTTCCGTATGAGACAGATAGGATATGTCAGGTAAATATGCGTAAATCTTATCGTCACCAAAACGGTCGGAGGCTTCCTTCATCATATCCACATTTTCTTCCAGACTTACATCAAGAAAAGCCGCTTTGGCACCCGCATACAAATATTTTTTTACATCTTCCAGGCGTTTTACCTTTCCGCCTGCAAGAACAGGAATATCTGAAACTCTTCCAATCTCTTTCATGAGACCAATAGTGCGTTCATGATCTGTTTCCGTTTCTGATATGTCAAAAAGAAAAAGTTCATCTGCACCATTATCTCCAAAAAAGCAAGCCAGAGAAAGAGGACGTTCCTCATAACATACAGACAAATCATCAAGTCTCCACGCTTTCCCTTCCCGTATTCCGAAACCTGCAATTAATTTTTTACATTCCATCATATTTCCTCCCTTGATGGTCTTTACAGTTCAAAGGTTTTAACAGCCTCCGAAAGATCAATCCGCTTTTCATACAGAGCTTTTCCGATAATCGCGCCCTGAACGCCTGCCTCGTATAATTGTTTTAAGTCTTCCATGGAAGACATACCGCCGGAGGCGATTACATCAAGGCCTGTTTCATCTGTCAGCTTCTTTGTATATGCCACATTTGGGCCGGTAAGCATTCCGTCCCTTGAAATGTCAGTATACACAATGTGGCGGATGCCGTACTCCTTCATCTGGGAGCAGAGATCTGAGGCTGTAATTTCGCTTACTGTTTCCCAGCCCTCTACTGCTACCATTCCGTCCTTGGCATCTACCCCCAGCACGATCCGTTCAGCTCCAAACTTTTCAATCATATCACGTATAAACTCCGGCTGCTTTACCGCTTTCGTTCCAATAATCACCCGGGCAACCCCTAATGAAAGCATGGAAGCAATGGCTTCTTCACTGCGAATCCCTCCGCCGATCTCCACAGGAATCGAAACCGTGTTCACAATTTTGCGTATTACTTCCTCATTAACCGAATGTCCGGCCAGTGCGCCGTCCAAATCAACCAGATGAAGATAGGTAGCGCCCTGTTCCTGCCACAGTGCTGCTATCTCTTCCGGTTTATCAGAATATACGGTAATCTCTTTAAATTCACCTTGCTTTAAACGAACACACTGTCCGTTCTTTAAATCGATTGCTGGATAAAGCTGCATATGGGTTCTCCTTATAATGTACCTTTTGTTGACAAAACTCCGTTGATCCGGGGATCAGGCAAAGTGGCATCATCAAGCGCCTTGGCAAATGCCTTAAATACCCCTTCAATAATATGATGATTGTTATCCCCTGAAAGCTTTCTGATATGAAGATTCATTTCTGCAGAATAGGATACGGCATAGAAAAACTCCTTCGCCATCTCTGTTTCAAAGTCTCCTACCCGCTCCGCAGTTAAAGGCACATCATACCCCAGATAAGGCCGACCGGATAAATCCACAGCGCACAAAATTAAAGTCTCATCCATGGGCAGTATCATATTTCCATAACGCTTTATGGATTTTTTATCACCCAGAGCTTCTTTAATGGCAGCACCAAGTACAATTCCCGTATCTTCAATGGTATGGTGTGTATCTACTTCCAGATCCCCCTTAACCGTTAGCTCCAGATCAAAAAAGCCATGACGGGCAAAGCTATTTAACATGTGGTCAAAAAATCCGATGCCGGTATGAATGTTGGCAATTCCGCTCCCGTCAATGTTAAAATTCATCTGAATATCGGTTTCTTTGGTTATTCGAGATATTACTGCACTTCGTCCCATATCTTTCTCCTCTATTCCTGGATTTCATCCTCTTCAAACCGTATTTTTACAGAATTGGCATGGGCTGTCAGCTGCTCTGCCTGTGCAAAGAAATCAATCTCTTTATACACATCAGCCAGTGCCTCTTTGGAATAGTAAATAATACTTGATTTTTTGATAAAGTCGTCTACGCTGAGAGCTGAGAAAAATCTAGCGGTACCATTAGTTGGAAGAACATGATTTGGTCCTGCAAAATAATCTCCCAAAGGCTCAGAACTGTATTCACCGATAAAAATGGCGCCTGCATTATGAATTCTGGTCATATCTTCAAACGGATTCTTCGTAACAATCTCAAGATGCTCTGGAGCAATCTCATTGACTGCCGATACCGCATCCTTCATATTATCTGCCACAAGAATGCAGCCATAATTGTCCAGTGATTTATTAATAATCTCAGATCTGGAAAGCTTTGAAGCCTGCAGTCTCGCTTCTTTTGAAACCTTTTCTGCCAGTTCCATGCTGGTAGTTACAAGAATTGCAGAAGCAAGCTCATCATGCTCCGCCTGGGACAGCAGATCCGCAGCTACAAATTTGGGATTCGCACTCTCATCTGCAAGAACTAAAATCTCGCTGGGTCCTGCGATGCTGTCTATGCTGGCATGACCGTAAACTGCTTTTTTAGCCAGTGCCACAAATATATTACCGGGACCTACGATTTTATTGACCCTTGGAATGGACTCCGTACCGAAAGCCAGAGCAGCAATTGCCTGGGCTCCGCCCACCTTATATACCTCAGTCGCTCCTGCAAGATGAGCAGCCGTCAGCGTAACCGGATTTACTTTTCCATCCTTTCCGGGAGGCGTTACCATAACGATCCGTCCCACGCCCGCCACCATGGCTGGTATAATATTCATCAGTACGGAGGATGGATAAGCTGCCTTTCCGCCCGGAACATACACGCCCGCGCTCTCAAGCGCTGTTATCTTCTGACCAAGAATGGTTCCGTCCGGTTTGCTGTCAAACCAGCTGTACTGTCTCTGCTTTTCGTGGAACAGCCGGATATTATTCATGGATTTTTCCATGACTTCCAAAAGCTTCGGATCCACTGACTTTACCGCTTCTTCGATTTCCTCTTTCGTTACACGGATATTTGTCTCGTTCACTTCTGCTTTGTCAAATTCCCTGGTATAGGCAAAAACTGCTTTGTCTCCCTCTTCCTTTACCCGATCTACAATCTCCTGAACGGTTTTGGCATACGAATCATATTGGTTGGGATCTCTTTTTAACAATCCGGAAAGAATATTCTGTTTGGATGTCTCGTCTAATTTTACAATCTTCATTGGTTTTCCTCCTGCAGCAAAAGTCTCAAATCCCGGATCAGCTTTGTGATCCTGTCATTTTCCCGCTT
>SVDT01000318.1 GCA_015057775.1 Paenibacillaceae bacterium
ACAGACCGTCTGGGAGGAAATTTAATTCCAGGAGGAACACCGGATTTTAAAGAGGATGATCATGCACTGGCAAAGTGGTATGAGAACACATTAAAAGATCTGTCAGTACCGGTTTATTTTAATGCAGAGGTAACTCCTGAAATGGTTCGCAAAGCCAATCCCGATACGGTCATAGTTGCAACCGGTTCAAGACCAAAGGTATTCGGTCTTGGAGATGACAGTAAGGTATTAACAGCCGAAGAGGTTCTTCTTGGAACAAGGGATCCGGGCAGCCGCGTAGTGGTTTTGGGAGGAGGTCTGGTTGGTTGTGAACTGGCTCTGTGGCTTAAGAATAATGGAAAAGAAGTTTCCATTGTGGAAGCCCAGGATGGTTTATTAAAATTAAATGGTCCGCTGTGTTTTGCCAATATCAGCATGCTTTTATCATTGATAGAAAGTAAAGGAATATCCGTTTATACAGGTTCCAAAGCAATTCGTACGACTGAACAGGGGGTTTTAATTGGGACTGGTGCAGGAGAAGAGGAATTAAACGCGGATTCTGTTGTGCTTGCAGTTGGTTATGATTCCGAAAACAGACTTTATGATGAAATAAAATATGAAGTCAGGGATCTTTACATATTAGGAGATGCAAGAAAGGTCTCCAATATTATGTACGCGATCTGGGATGCCTTTGAGGTAGCATCAAATATTTAAAAAGGGGAAAATGAGTTTCCACCGTGCAGTCAGCCAATATGGATTTCTGTTCGGTGAAAACTCATTTTTATTGCTATAGAATGAGTTCCTTATCATTTTTTATGATGTTGCGTTTATCAACACCGTCAGGCACCATTCTGTAGACCAGGAACCGCACATCCTCATCAGACTCATTTTCCAGTGTATGAATGGAATTTTTTACTCTGACGATTGAATTTTCTGAAACAATCCGACTTTCTGTCTGTTCTGCTTCTTTCCACAAAATTTTTAATTTACCGGAGATTACAAATATAACTTCTTCTATGCTATGGTGTTTGTGCCATTCCTGAATGGAATGGGGGGGAAGGGTATTGAGATGAATTTCATATTCATCAAAAATAAAATAATTTACCTTTGTGTGGTTCTCTTTTTCTACATAGATTGAGTCTGTAGTATCATAAATTTCCAGATTCATATTAACACTCCTTTGTACTCTGTCTTTAAAGAGATTTCTTTTTTCAGTATAGGCCTTATATAATATATTTTTGCACATATCTGTGAAACAGCAGATCGAAAAAGTAGTTAATGCCATACCGGGTATAAACGTTTTGCATTCCGTTGGAAATGTAATCGCAGGATTGAAACTTGTCACTCAGGAAAATGATGGTGTCATAATATTCCTCGAACTGTTTTGCGTGGTTTAATGTAATCAGAAATTTACGTGCCTTTACATCTTTTACGTCATCCTTGGTCGCTATGGCATAATTTCCAGATGCAGAGCAGGTAATCAGCAGATCATCCTCCGTAAGAGCGGGAAGAATTCCGGTATTGCCGGATATATTGGTGACAAGCTTAATCAGCCTGCCAAGAGAAGTCATCTCCAGCTGAAATTCCTTGGCAGAAGAGCTTGAGGTGTCATAATTCAAAATAACAACATTATGGCTGTTTTTGATCAGATCCACAAGCAGTTCAATATTTTGCTGGTCGATGGTATCATTGATATCCGTCAGCATGTCAACCATGGAAGTCATGATGTAATCATGAAAAGAGGACTGGTTGGCGAAGTCAATAAATGCTCTGGAATGAACCCGCATATGTCTGATGTTATCCTTCATGTGTGTAAAGCTTTCAAAGCCAATGCTTTTTACGAATCTGTGTATTGTACTCCTTGATACATAACAGTAATCGATCACATCATAAATGCTGATTTTATCCAGAATATCAATACGCTCCAACAGATAATTTGCTAAAACGTAGTTAATATCGTCTTCGTTGGAATTATTAATGATAGCAAGCAGGGAAGAGGTAATACTAAAGCCCTTGAGACTAAATGCATTTTGCTGTTTTTTATTATTTTCATCCATGCCCAGATTATATATCAAAAATAATAGAGACACAATATAAAATCAGGGTAAAATGATTAAAATTCAAATATGGTTTCATATTCTGAAACCCGCGGTTTTGTCCAAATCTGATATAATCTGGGTATGGAAATACATAAGGCGCGCTGGTGTAAATCCAATAGTTTAATGAGGGTATGGTGAAACAAAAAGCAGACTATAAGAAGAGGGGAAAAATCATGGCTAAAAAAGATTATGTACAAATATGTGCAGATATAATCAAGACTTGCGGAGGCGAATCAAACATTGCTAATGTTACACACTGTATGACCCGTCTGCGCATCCAGCTGCATGATGAGACAAAACTGAATAAAGATGAGGCAAAAAAAATCCCGGGCATTCTTAACCTGATTGTACAGAGTGGAGAGTACCAGTTTGTGATCGGACAGGATGTACCGGCACTTTTTGCAGAATTTAAGAAGCGTGACGGCATTAAAACAGGCGGTGAAGTTCCGGATTCAAATGCAGTTAAGCAGGATGGTAAAGCTGGCAGAGGAAATGTTTTTGCAGGCATTATGGCATTTATCGGAGGCACATTTTCTCCGGTGATTCCAGTACTGATCGCTGGTGGTCTTACGGGGGCAGTGTTAACCCTTCTTACCACACTCTTCGGAGTCTCTCCTGAAGATGGAGCATACAAAATTTTCTATGCTGTAAACCAGGCGGCTTTTTATTCCCTGCCGGTATTTATCGGTTTTTCAGCAGCAAACAAATTAAAATCCAACGGATACCTTGGAGCGTTTCTTGGAGCAATCCTGTTATATTCCACCATTAATAATGCAGAAGCTCTTGACTTCTTCGGCATTAAGGTTGCACAGATCGCATATAACTCAACGGTATTTCCTGTAATTCTTGGCGTTTTATTCATGTCCGTCATTTATAAATATTTACAGAAGATCATACCAGTTTATCTGCGGACGATCTTTGTACCACTTATTACCATGCTGGTTACGGTACCGGTCACACTGATTGTACTGGGCCCCTTAGGAAACCTGGCTGGAACCTGGCTGGCAGACGGCGTACTGACTGTTTACAGAGTGGCTCCGGCAATTGCGGTTATGATCATTGGTATTACGACTCCCCTTATGGTGTTCTTTGGAATGAACAACGCAACGTATCCGGTAGTCTTCTTATTAATAGCTGAAATTGGTTCCGACCCGTTAATCTGTACCGGAATGGCTCCGGCTAATGTAGCTGTTGGCGGTGCCTGCCTGGCTGCAGCATTAATCGCAAAGAATGCCGAATCCCGCAGTATCGCAACAGGAGCCGGTATTACCGCCCTGTGCGGCATTACTGAGCCAGGAGTATACGGTGTATTATTTGTAAAAAAATATCCGCTTTTAGGTGCAATGATCGGCGGTGGTCTTGGAGGTCTTATAGCAGGTTTGTTTGGAATGACCCAGTACGTGGTGTCAACTCCTGGATTTATTTCAATTCCTGCTTATATCAACCCGGATGGAACAGGTAAAAACCTGATTGTCTCATTAGTTGTTATGGTGACTGCAGTTACGGTTTCATTTGTAATTACCTTAGTGCTGGGGAAAAGAGCGGAAAAAAAGGCAGGGGCCAACTAAGAAACTTATGACAAAATGTATGAAAAAACTGGAGGTGCAACATGTATTATAAAGAAGATCCTAAATTCCCCGAAAACTTTATGTGGGGTGCTTCAAGCGCTGCATGGCAGGTGGAAGGCGGAGTTGCAGAGGGCGGAAGAACTCCCGCCATGATCGATATAAACAGCACGAAAAAGAAGCCGTATGCGGATAATTCAATCGCAGCGGATCATTTTCATAGATATAAAGAAGATGTGGCACTGATGGCAGAATGCGGGTTCAGCTCTTATCGTTTTTCCCTTTCCTGGTCAAGAATCATTCCTCATTCAGACGGAAAAGTCAACCCGGAAGGAATTAAATTCTACAATGACCTGATTGATGAGCTGATTAAAAATAACATTACTCCTATCGTGACCATTTACCATTATGATCTTCCTGTATGGGTATATGAGGAATTAGGCGGCTGGAGAAGCAGAAAGACCATTGATGCATTTGAACATCTCTGTAAAGTCTGTTTTGAAAATTTCGGAGACAGAGTGAAATACTGGTTGTCACTGAATGAGCAGAATATGCAGATCTGCTATGGTCACTGGCTGGGCACAAGTGTGGGCTGTACAGACTGGGAAAGAGAGAAGTGGGACATTAACCATATTATGAATCTCTGCCATGCAAAAGCAGTCATCCACTGTCATGAAATGGTGGAGGGCGGAAAAATAGGGCCTGTTCCAGGTTATGTTCCAATCTATCCAAAGACCTGTAATCCCGGCGACCAGATCGCTACCATGAATGCGGAAGAATTAACCCAGAATATCTGGAATGACACGTATGTATATGGGGAATACAGTAATTTTGTAAAA
>SVDT01000319.1 GCA_015057775.1 Paenibacillaceae bacterium
CACAAAGGATTTTTCTGTAATGCAGACCAGTGAAATGATGATTAGAACCAGAGTAACCAGATAAGCTCCCACCACTCCGATTATGGAAACAAGCCCCTCTGCAAGTAAACCGCCGATCAGGCCTCCTCCTTTTCCGCTGACAGAAGCTTCCAGATAAATATTCAAAAGTCCCGTTTTCTCTCCTGTATTCACACCAAAAAGCAGCTGCAGAAATCCACACAAAGAAACCAGCGCCAAAACACATGAGACCAGTTTAAATACTGCTCTTGGGTTTCCCTGGTTTGAAATATAGAATGCGATTCCTGCAAACATCAGTACCGGTGCAATGTATCCAATTCCGCCAAATATACCAAGCTGCACGCTGCGGAAAAAATCACCTACCATTCCGCATAAATGAAAATTGCTTAAAAACAAAATGGCCGCAGCGGCAAATGACATAATAATCACGACTTCTGAGTGGATAAATTCCGGTTCCGGCAAAACCACATTCTTTCTTGATCTGGTGTTTCCTGCTCTCCCGTTTTTTGTTTTTGTCCCTTTTTTAGCTGTTGTCTTCTTCTTTGTTGTCTCAGGCACAATACTTCCCCCTTCTATCCATTGGTATCAGTATACAAAAAAAACGGGAGAATTGCAACGTCTAAGAGGAAGCAGTTTCCATCAGTTCATATAATTTTTTTAACGCATCTTTAATTCCGCCTACTTCATCAATAAGGCCTTCCTTAACTGTTTCCTCTCCCACCAGTACCGTACCCAAGTCCCTGGTAAGCATTTCCGTATTAAGCATAAGCCTTTTTAACTGATCATAAGCAATCTTTGCATGATTGGAGACAAAGCTTAAAATCCGGTCCTGTATCATTTCAAAATACTCATAGGTCTGGGAAGCTCCGATTACCATACCGGTCATTCTCACCGGGTGAATCATCATGGTTCCAGTGGGAACGATAAAGGAATAATTGGTGCTTACTGCCAGAGGAACTCCGATGGAATGGCTGCCTCCAAGAACCAGTGAGACTGTGGGAATACTTAAGGATGCAATCATCTCCGCAATGGCTAATCCCGCATCTACATCACCTCCTGAAGTATTTAATAGAACCAATAATCCTTCCACTGAGTCATCATCTTCTATTTCTGCAAGCTTTGGGAGGACATGATCGTATTTGGTGGCTTTACTGTTGCTGGAGAGATTCTCATGTCCTTCAATCTCACCAATAATGGTCAGCAGATGAATTTTACGTTTCCCCTCGTTATCATCAAGAGTCATCTGACCATATTCTTCCAGCTTCTGATCTTCCTTTTGTTCAATATCCTTCTCTGTTTTTTTCTCTTCCAGATTTTCTTTTCTTGTTCCTTCTGCATTTTTTACTTCTACACTTGCTGCTTCATTCTCTTCCTGACGGTTATTTCTATCTTCAGATTCTTTCACGTAAGAAAACCTCCTGTTTGCTGATAATATTGAATCGCTTTCATATGATGTGAAAAAAACAGTAAAAATATGCCTTATTTTGTAAACCAAACGTACAACTGTGATTTTTCTGTTTTCCCCCGTCAGTAACAATATTTTTATTGTGATCGCAACAAGGTATTGACTTTGATGCTTTTACATGATAAACTACGAAACAATAAAAAACCACATTCCATTGCCAACGAAGGCAGCGCCGGAGAGATCCCTATGCGCTGCTTTTGTCTAAACGAATCCCTGTGGTTAAATCTGAAAAAAAGGAGAACTTATCTCATGAACAACTTTTTCATTGCACAGACGTTTGGTAAATCCTCTAACTACACGGACATTCCGAACAACTTATTCAAAGAACACAACGTAAAAAAGGGACTCCGCAATGAAGACGGTACCGGAGTCCGAGTAGGACTTACCCGCGTTTCCGACGTAGTTGGCTATGAAATTGAGGATGGAAAAAAGGTAAATGTTCCAGGAAAGCTTTATTATCGCGGTATTGAAATCAGCGATCTGGTAAACGGAAAAAATAATTCCCGTTTCGGCTTTGAGGAAACATCATTTTTACTTCTTTTTGGTTATCTCCCATCGAAAAAGGAATTGCGTGAATTTACTACCCTGCTTGGTGAACACTACAACCTTCCTGATGAATTTCTCGAAAAAAACATGCTGCGTACTCCTTCCCGCAATCTAATGAACAGCCTGCAAAAAAGCATCCTTGCTCTTTACGATTATGATGAAGACCCGGATAACACTGACCCATATCAGACTCTGTTAAAGGGAATTAATATACTGGCAAAGCTTCCGTCTCTTGCTGTCTATGCCTATCAGTGTAAAATTCATCACTATGACCGGGAGAGTCTTGTGATCCATTATCCAAAGCCGGAATACTCCATGGCGGAGAACATTCTTTATATGTTAAGGAAAGACGGATCCTTTACCCAGCAGGAAGCCGATCTTTTAGATATTATGCTGATGATTCATGCAGATCACGGCGGCGGAAACAACTCCACATTTACAAATGTTGTTATTTCCTCTACCGGTACTGATATTTACTCCTCCAGTTCCGCTTCCATCGGATCTTTAAAGGGTCCCAAGCATGGCGGCGCCAACATCCGCTGCAGCGAGATGATTACTGCAATTGAAAAAGAAATTGGGTTAAAAGCAACAGAAGCACAGATGAAATCGGTCATCCAAAAGATTCTGGCAAAGGATTTTTATGATAATTCCGGTCTGGTATATGGTCTTGGCCATGCGGTTTATACCGTGTCAGATCCCCGTGCAGATCTATTAAAAATCTGCTGCGAAAATCTTGCAAAACAGAAAAACAGAGAAGACGAATATGAATTCCTGACAAAATTTGAAAAGGTTGCCAAATCTTGTCTCGCCGGAAATGGCAAGTCTTTGTCAAACAATGTGGACTTCTATAGCGGCTTCGCTTATAATATGTTACAGATACCCGAAGACATGTACACCCCATTATTTGTGTGCTCACGTATGGCCGGCTGGCTGGCACATAACATTGAGAATAAGATGTACGACGGAAGAATCATGCGTCCGGCTACAAAATACGTGGGGGAAACCATTCCCTATAAAAAGAGAGAGGAACGATAACTTATGGTAAAGTTGTATGACGGAGGAGCATATCTTGTAAACGGTACTCAGCTGATTCCCGAAGAGGAACTGTCCAAAGTAAACGCCCAGAGAAGTACTCCCATTACAAGAGAAGAGGCGAAAAAGGGTACCATTGCATACTCCATATTAGAAAAACATAATACATCTGGAAACATGGAGCATTTAAAGCTGCGTTTTGACTCCATGGCATCCCATGACATAACATTTGTAGGAATTATTCAGACAGCCCGTGCATCAGGCCTTACAGAATTTCCTATTCCATACGTAATGACCAACTGCCACAACTCCCTGTGTGCCGTTGGCGGAACGATTAATGAAGATGACCATGTATTTGGTCTTTCTGCAGCAAAGAAGTACGGAGGAATCTTCGTTCCTCCCCACATCGCAGTCATTCATCAGTATATGAGAGAAATGATGGCAGGATGCGGACGCATGATCCTGGGTTCTGACAGCCATACCCGCTACGGTGCCCTGGGTACCATGGCAATCGGGGAAGGCGGCGGAGAACTGGTAAAGCAGCTGTTAAAAGATACTTATGATGTTGCCTATCCTGGAGTCGTAGCTATTTATTTAACCGGTGCTCCGGCTTCCCACGTAGGTCCTCATGATGTGGCGTTAGCCATTATCGGTGCTGTATTTAAAAATGGCTATGTAAAAAATAAGATTATGGAATTTGTGGGTCCCGGAGTTTCATCCATGGATACAGATTACAGAAATGGTGTGGATGTCATGACTACGGAAACAACCTGCCTTTCTTCTGTCTGGATTACAGATGAGGATACAAGGGAGTATTTAAAACTTCATGGCAGAGAATCTGACTATGCGCAGTTAAATCCCGCAGAAGTAGCTTATTATGATGGCGTTGTTCATGTGGATTTAAGCACCATTAAGCCTATGATTGCTCTTCCCTTCCATCCAAGCAACACCTATGAGATCGATGAACTGAATGATAATCTGGGTGATATTTTAAGAACTGTGGAAAAAGAAGCGGCTAACATTCTGGGAACTGCAAAAGCAAGCCTTTCCCTTACGGATAAAATCGTAGATGGAAAGCTGATGGTTCAGCAGGGTGTCATCGCCGGCTGTGCCGGAGGTAATTATTCCAACGTCATGATGGCGGCTCATATGCTTTCTGGAAAGGATTGCGGCAACGATATTTTTAACCTTTCCGTATACCCGTCTTCCCAGCCGGTTTATATGGATCTGGTGAAAAAAGGTGCCATATCCCAGCTGATGGCGGCCGGAGCCACGGTACGTACCGCTTTCTGCGGTCCCTGTTTCGGTGCGGGAGATACGCCGTCAAACAATGCCTTAAGCATCCGCCATACCACCAGAAACTTCCCCAACCGGGAAGGTTCCAAGCCTGGTAACGGCCAGATATCCTGTGTGGCAT
>SVDT01000320.1 GCA_015057775.1 Paenibacillaceae bacterium
CCCCATACTGGACCTGCTCCGCTATCTCATTTTCGTTTCCCATTTCCCCTCCGGAAAAGACTTTTATCTTAATTCGTCCTTCCGTCCTTTCCCATACCAGCTCCGCAAACTTTTTGGCACCCTGCGTTGTGGGATAATCATCCGGCTGATTATCGGCATAGGTAAATACATATTCCGGAGTTTGTTCTCCGGAAGAAAAAAGAGATTCTGACGTATTTTCTTTATGAAAGAAACCATAAGAAGCTATAAAGACCGCTCCTGTCAGAAGGACTGCTCCCCCAATTTTTATTATACGTTTGTTCATTCCTGTACCCCCAAAACGCCTCCCCTGATTCCAGGGGAAGCGTCTGACATTTTATATAGTATGAACTGATTAAGGATTAATGATACTCTGAATTTCCTTATCATCCACATTTGTTTTATCCACCAGAATAACTCCGGTATCAACAGTTTTATCTTTAATTTCACCGCCATCGGCAATCTGAAGAGCAGTTTTAACACCGTCATAGCCCATGTAGAACTGGCGCTGAACAACAGAAGCTACATCGAACTTTCCGCTGCGGATCATAGTCTCGATCTCTGCAGAGAAATCGAATCCAACCATGGAGATATCGTCGCGACCGGTTTCTGTTAAACCAGTTACAAAGCCTACAGTAGAACCATTGTTAGGACCAAATACTCCCTTTAAGTTCGGATAGGTTGTAATGAAGTCCTGGCAGAAACCAACTGCCTTGCTGATGTCACCGTCATTTACCTTAATATCGTTGTTTAAAACTTTCCATGACTCAGGTGCATTAGCTTCCCAATATTCATTGAAGCCTTTTACACGGTCATTGATTGTCTGGGAACCAGTGGAACCAACCTGAATTGCAATCTGTGCTTCTTCTGTCTCAGAAATTCCTCTGTTCTTTAAGCGGCTGATCAGTTCGTCTGCTGCTGTTTTTCCAGCTTCCACGTTATTTGTTAAAAGAGCGGCGCTGTAGTTATCGCTTTTAATTACGGTATCTACCAGTACAACCGGTGTTCCTGATTTGTATGCTTCTGTAATTGGTGCATCTAAGGAAACGCTGTCAAGTGGAGCGATTACGATTCCATCCGCCTGAGCAGATACTGCATTCTGAAGAAGGGTAAGCTGTCCTTCAATATCGGATTCCAGAGCAGTTCCGACTACGACTACATTACAGCCTAATTCCTTGCCTGCCTGCTCCGCTCCAGCCTGAAGAACACTCCAGTACTGGTTTCCAAGTACCTTTACAATTACGTAAATGGTCTTTTCACCGGATTTCTTATCCGTCTTTGCTGCCTCTGTGGTCTTATCTCCAGCTGCTGCTGTGGTAGTTTCACCTGCTGCAGTCGTTGCTGCTGTTCCGCTTGAAGATGTACTGCCGCAGCCTGCAAGGCCTGTTACTGCCATAGCTGCCGCTAATACAACTGCTGCTAATTTACTCTTTCTCATTTTCTTTTCCTCCTGAATTATATAGTTTTTTATTTATTTTTTCAAGCCAAAAAACCGCTTGAGTGCCCCTAAGTCACCGCTCTTCTTTGCTGTCTGGGAAGCAACTGCAATCAACAGGATAATTCCTACAATCATCTGCTGCCAGAAGGAGTTGACACCGTTTAAGTTCAGTCCGTTCCGGATTACCCCCATCATCAGAGCTCCAATTACTGTATTTAAAACAGTTCCTTCTCCACCTGAGATGGCGATTCCACCAAGTACGGAAGCGGCAATTGCCTCCATCTCATATCCGTTACCAGCGGTTGGCTGTGCACTGGAAAGTCTTGATGCTACCAGGATACCGCAGATTGCAGCAGATAAACCGGAGATGCAGTATGCAAACATACGTGTTTTTACTGCATTGATACCGGAAAGCTTAGCTGCCTCAAGGTTGGAACCGCAGGCATAAATCTGACGTCCGATGCGCATTTTAGCCAGTACTACTCCAAGAATTAATGCATAAACCAGAGTGATAATAACGCTGTAGGGAAGACCGGTTCCGCCGATTCTTCCGCCTCCCAGAACATAGAACTGTTTCTGAACCTGCTCGGAAGGAATATTGGTTGTATAAAGAGGTGCTCCGTTCACCAGTACGTTGGCCATACCACGGTATACCCACTGGGTTGCAAGAGTTGCAACGAACGGCACAACACCAAGTATCTCGATAAAAAATCCATTCATAATACCGGTCATAATACCCATGGTCAGACAGAGTATAATGCACAGCCACAGGGGCAGTCCCTGCATTAAAAGCGCTACCATAATAATACCGGACAACGCCATGGAAGCACCTGCTGATAAATCGTTTCCGCCGCAGACAAGGCAGAAAGTCAGACCGCAGCCGATAATCGTATAGGTTACAATCTGCTGCAGAAGGTTCTGTAAATTAGCCGGAGCCAGAAACTTTGCCGGCTGAAGAAGTGAAAACAGAACAAACAGTCCGATCAGGATTCCGATAGAAAAGATCGCCCGGCGTGTTGCTGCATCCAGTTTTCCAAATGAGCCGGCTTTCTTCTCCTGTCCCTTTGCTTTTAAGTTCATCATTCTTAATCTCCCTTTCTATTTCCCACACCTAACGTAGGCGCCGGTTTTCCTTCAAGTTTGTTATAGCCAGCTGCCAGATACAAGATCTCTTCCTGGGTGGTTTGTTTCGCATTCAGTTCTCCGTTTATTTCTCCCTGATGAATGACTAATATACGGTCACTCATTCCAAGAATCTCAGGAAGCTCGGAAGAAATCATGATAATGGATACACCCTGGTCGCTTAGCTGGTTAAACAGTTCGTACACCTCATATTTGGCACCAACGTCAATTCCTCTGGTCGGTTCATCTACAATTAAAACTTTAACATCGTTGCACAGCCATTTTGCAAGAACTACCTTCTGCTGGTTTCCACCTGATAAGTTCCCGCAAAGCTGATGGACGCTTGGCGTTTTTGTACGAAGACGCTTTACGTATTTCTCAGCATTGATCAGTCCTGCCTTGTCATCGATGAATCCAAAACGGGTGATGTTTGGAAGATGAGCCATGTTGGTATTGTATTTGATGTCCAGTCCAAGAGCCAGTCCGTCTCTCTTTCTGTCCTCTGTTGCATAACCGATTCCATGCTTGATTGCCTGAATAACGGAATTAACCTTAATCGGCTTTCCTTCCATAATCAGCTCCATGGAATCCGGCTGGTCCGCTCCGAAGATGCAGCGCATCAGCTCCGTTCTTCCTGCTCCTACCAGACCAGAGATTCCAAGAATCTCGCCTTTTCTTACACATAAATAATCGGCATTGACTTTGGTTCCTCTTTTGACATTTTTTGCCTCCAGAACAATATCGCCAATTTTTCTTGTATGCTTGGGATATTTATCATCCAGGGAACGACCAACGATCATATTAACCAGTTCGTCCATGGTGATTTCGTTTAAGTTTCTGGTTCCGATATACTGACCGTCACGGATAATGGTAACCCGTTCACAAATCTGATTTAACTCCGCCATACGGTGGGAGATATACACCATTCCAACTCCCTTTTCCTTCAGACGTCTGATAATGCCAAACAGCTGGTCGATCTCTTTTTCAGTCAGGGTTGCTGTCGGCTCATCAAGAACCAGTATTTTTGAATTGAAGCTGATCGCTTTTGCAATTTCCACCATCTGCTGTTTGGCGATGCTTAAGCTGCCTACCATTGCATAGGTGTTTATATCAATCCCAAGATCATCGAGAATCTTCTGAGCCTCCTCGTGCATCTTTTTGTCATCAATAAAGATTCCTTTTTTGTGGGCTCTGCCAATGAAAATATTATCTGCAACACTTAAATGACCACACATATTTAATTCCTGCATGATAATACTTACTCCAAGATCATGGGCTTTGGCCACAGAATCAATTACTACTTTCTCCCCTTCGATAAAGATTTCTCCTTCATCAGCCCGGTGAACACCGGACAATATCTTCATCAGGGTGGATTTTCCAGCACCGTTTTCACCTACCAGTCCCAGAACTTCTCCCTTATTTACAGACAGACTTACTTTATCGAGAGCTTTGACTCCAGGAAAGCTTTTGCTGATTCCGTCCATTCGAAACAATTCCTGTCCCATGCCATATCCTCCTCTCTGGTTTCTACACACTTTTTGTGCCTGGGATTATTATACGGGTGGTCCACCCCTGGATTCTATCGTAACATTTTAGCTTTCATAGAAAATTTTTATCTTTTTTTGTAAATGAGCACAAAAAAACACCTGTCCCATTTCAAAGACAAGCGTTTTTTTACCAATTGTTTAAGATTGAAGTTCTTTTAATTTGTTCATTCTGTACTCAGATGGATTTAAACCTTCCAGACGTTTAAAGACCTTCGTAAAGTAATTATTATCCGTATACCCCACTCTGACACCGATTTCCTTTACATTGACATTGGGCTGCTCCAGCATCTTTTTCGCTTCCCCCACCCGGTATTCTGCCAGGTAAGAGGTAAAGC
>SVDT01000321.1 GCA_015057775.1 Paenibacillaceae bacterium
TTTCTTTCTGCCAAGATATCCTACACATTTATTGATCCAGCCGGTTTTAAACCAGTGCATTGGACCTGCAGGGTTGCAGTTAAACCAAAACTTTGACCCAGTGATAGAACAACGTCCGGTTGCCTGATTGACAAATGATTCCGGCATCAGGGCTACTTCATCAAAAAAAGCCCCGGCAGCTGTAATACCTTGCACCAGCTCCTGGGAACCTTCATCTTTTCCACCAAAGATATGAAAATAGTTTGTGACCTTTCCCTTTGTTACTTCCAGCATGTTAGGTGTTTCACCAGACAAATGATGAATACAATGATATCCTCTACTACGTAGCATCATCTTCAAATTGGTAAGCACATTACGCTGAAACGAACTGATTGTTTTACCGGCCATGATAAAGTTCTGTCCATTGAAAGAGCTCATCGCCCAAAATACATATGACAAAGACATGGAAACGGTTTTTCCTGATCGGATCGCACCATCTGCGATAATGCCGTCCATATCCTTAACCGGAGAACTCTTCGTCCACCAGTTCAATACCATTCTCTGCTTTCGGGAAAACGGCAGAAACTTAAATATCTGTTTCCTCATCTTCCTGCTCATTTTCTTCCCAATCCTCCCAATCTGTATCAGCTGATCCGTTTAATGCATCAAGGAAACCATCATCCTCCGCTTCTTCCTCATCGTCAACACCCATCTTTGCTTTGGATGCTGCCATTCGTAGATTCTGCTCTTCCTGATCGACGTCTGTCTTTTCAGACTGGCCGGAATATTTGGCAATGGCTTCATAAGCTTTCACATTACCATTTAACGCTTCTTTGATCATGGCGGCGTGCATAACCATTCCCAAAGTGTTATCCAGCCCCAGGGCTTCCAATACCGGGGACCATTCAGGGTTGTTTACCTCTGTAGTCAGAAGATCATTCAAATCCTTCCTAAAGTTTGCTCTTCTGCGTCTGGCTTCACCGGAGGCTTTACCACCAGCTGATGCTATTTCTCGTAGTTCCCTCGTGGTTCGGCTCTCAAATCCTTTTCCTATTAAGTTCCTTTCATTGGCCAATCACCTCACCTTCCAATCTGGCTAATTTTTATAACAAAAAAGAGACGGGGTTGGCCGCCTCTGTTGTCGTGTATATTTTGGGAAAAGAAAAGAGATACCGCTGGGATATCTCCGTGTGTACCTTAAATTAATTATATGATTCTTTTTTTTGTTCTAAATTTATAGATAGATTCCCAATAGCAAGAAAATTATAATAATTTTCATCTTTAATTATTTCATCTATTAATAACTCTCTTGCTTCTTTGTTTATATATACATTAGACAATTCTTCTATACTCTTATCTGCATTAAAAGATATATTATCAAGCTCAATTCCCTTTTCTTTAAAAAACTTAAAGGTGTTGTATCTATCAAATAAATCTTTACTACGAATTTTACTTAAAACTCCTTTTTCAGAGGCCTCATGTAAGGCTAATAAAAATTTTTCCACTATTATCCTTCTTTGTTCTTCTGAATCTTTTTTCTGCACTTCCACTAAGCCAAAACTTCCACTTATTTCAGATGCCAATTGTATTATTTTTTGTAGTTCAACAACTTTTTTATACTCTTTTGAATCGTCAGTCGAAAGAATTTTTTTACCTACTCCATCTAACATAACATTCATTTTTTTGATCAAGGTCTTCATTTCATCTACAGTACCTTCAACCTTCTTATCTGATTCTTTCTCCTTTAAATAATCTAAATAGATCTTGAACATATCGGACCATTGTTTGCTTAAAAAATCTTTTATTTGAGTTACTTTATCAAACTCAGTTATTGAAATATGACCTATATCCCTTATGTCACGAATGAAGCGAAAAACATTAATATCTTTAGTATTTCTAAATTTAATTATTTCCTTCTCAACTTCAATTTTATCATAATTTTCCTCATAAACTTCATATTCAGCATAAACTTTATTATCAACAAAAGCATATAATGGTGTACCAGTACTAACTGCTTTTTTAAATTCGTTCCTAGTTACGGACATATATTCCTTGAATTCATCTTTTACTTGCCCAGTTGCAGGGCTACCGTAATTTCCTCCTATAATAAGAAGAACCATATCCGCACTATTCATAGCTTCATAGCAAGAGCCATCTAATGGTTTCCCTGGAGTGTAACCGATATCTCCATCTTCAAACATAATTGGCTCAAAATCATGTGCCTTAATAAAATTAGACAAATCTTCTCTAATATATTTCAAATCATAAAAAGTAGAACTAACAAAAATTCTCGGCTTCATACTCTTTTCCCCCAGATATATTTCTTAAATCATACACCATAATTTACCAAAAGAAAACACCCTTCGACCAAAAACAGACAGGCTTTTTCAAAAAAGGAGAATAAGCATAAATCAAAACCAATTGGAGTAAACGGGAATCGGACCCGTTATCTCCCTTTAAGTAGGGCGTTCTTCCAGTTGAACTATACTCCTTTGCTGATCAAGTAGCTCCAAATCACTTTAAATTTCAATAACAGTAAAATAGCTATTAGTAGGGTTGATAGTCTTTAATGCTGTAGTCTCTTTTTCTGCTTCATCAAAAGATGCTGTTATTTTAATACATACATCGCAGTCACTTGATGGCGTATAGATAGTTTGAGCTGCGCAGGCACCTGAATAAATTTCAAGATTACGCCCATAATGTCCTGCTGATCCCTTAACAAAAGTCTCTGCAGTTTTGTTATAAATCTGCCATATTTCATTACCTTTTGACCCAACGAAGCGGACAAAAGCCTCCATACGGTATGTATGATCTTTTAATAAATGGATTGTACCATCTGTTGCGGAATATGTTAATCCATCACACTCGACTACCTCACTAAAAGGTACAATAGTTCCAAGTCCCGCCTTAGCATTGGACTCAGAGGGCATTAACATGCACCTGCCTAATTTACCATTGATGCCACCGGTACCATTACCTTTACCGCAACAACCACAATTTACCACAATGTTATTACATCCACACATTTTATATTCTCCTTTTCGTTTTTCCTCCGGCAACCGTAGGGGTTATTTCTTAGTGTATTCAATTACTACGTTGGCTGTACAGCCTGAATAGTATCCTTCATTGTTTAAGAAATGATATTTAATGGTGCTGTTTTGAATATCGTAAGCCATGTTTACTGCAGCAAATAATCCTTCTGGACGGTTATAGGATGTCTGCAGAGTAATTTGAGCTTCATTATGATTATCAGTCATATTTCCGTACAAATTGATCACCCGGTCTATATTGAGTTCAGGAACCTTTGCAAATACTAAACCAATCCCATTCTGCTCAGCAAGCTTTCCAGTAATCACCTTCCTATAAATCGGCTTACCGTCTACCCATGTACCAATTTCAATCTCATCATAGGAATAAACCTCTTTAGAATTACAATCACATTCTGCAAGCTGAATACAATATTTTTTATCTGACATAAATAAATCCTCCTCTGTTCTTTTTCCAAATTTATCTAATCTTGGATAATATTAAGATACCATATTGACTTGTCCCGTGAGTACCGCACTTTTTTAAATTATCTTTTCTGGCTTAATAACCAGTAGAATTTCTTTCTCCGCTCGTAGTACACCGTACGTCCACACGGAATATCCTTAATCATTTTTAAATAGTGATATGTTACTCCTTCCTCTGTTACTGCCTTAAGTATGTACTGGTAAATATCAGGATCAGCTTCAATGGCCGTCTGCTCTATCAACCGGCAATTCTGTTCCAACATAGCCCGTCTCATAGCTAGCTGCTGCGTAGCATCACCAAAATTCCGGCTCGTAGGCATGTCAGTGATCTCCATGGCACCTACTGTATCTGTTTTATATTTAAGTTCATCTTTCCACTCACCATACTGCAAGCACCAGTAATACAGTTCCCAGAAGCGATTTTTACTGATCCCATACTTACTATGGTTTAATGGTCTTACATTTCCCAAACTGTCACCTCCCCCGCTGTCTTCTTCTCGTAATACGTCCCTACCGCAAACAACCTCCCGTGATCCTTGCAACTGCAGCTTGTCCGTTTCGAATCAGAAGGATAAGTCTTTCCGCAGTAAGGACATTTCTTCCGTATGTTACTAAACTTCGTCTTTTCCATCTTTCTCCACCTCCACCGATACAATTCTCACCCGCTCCTGGGGAATGTCTATGTACTCACCACTGTTTAACAGGATCCCGATCAGGCCGTCATTACTTCCGATCATAGTCCCGAACTTCCTGCCGGGATAAATCTGGACAGTGATTATCTGTTTATCTAAAAGCTTCATACTGCACCTTCTTCCTTGCTGGCGGCTTCCTGCGCTTCGGATCCGGACACAGGCTTGTATATGTATAAGCTGGCATCTGCGCACTGAAACTCATAACCGGCGGCGCCTTTATAGCTGCATCCGCCTCAGCCTGTATGCGACTATTTAC
>SVDT01000322.1 GCA_015057775.1 Paenibacillaceae bacterium
AAAACCGGGCAAAATCGGGACAGACAAAAGCAGAGGGCGTGGCATTAATGACTATGCACAGTTCCAAAGGGCTGGAATACAAAATTGTCTATATTTTAGACGCCAATGAGGGAGTGACCCCACACCAGAAGGCTGTTCTTCCAGCTGATTTAGAAGAGGAGCGGCGGATGTTTTATGTGGCAATGACAAGGGCCAAGGAACGGCTTCATGTAAATTATGTTCAGGAACGATACGGGAAAAAACAGGATGTATCCCGCTTTGTCAGGGAGTATCTGGAGAAAAGTTAAGGAGGGAATGGCTTTTATGGAATCTTGCGTTCATATTTACTGCGGAGATGGAAAAGGAAAAACTACGGCAGCCATCGGTCTGGCAGTCCGTGCCAGTGGCTGTAATAAAAAGGTATTAATTGCCCGGTTTCTTAAAACCGATCATTCCGGAGAGGTACTGGCGCTACAATCCCTTTCCGGTATTACAGTCATGCCTTGTGAGAAAAGCTTTGGATTTTTCTCCAACATGACTGACGAACAAAAGAAGGAAGCCAGAGTTTATTATTCCAGCCTTCTGGACTTGGTGCTTGAAAAAGCGGCAAAAGAATCCTTTGATCTGCTGGTTTTAGATGAAATTATGGCTGTTAGCAATTACGGACTGGTGGATGAGGAGAAAGTGCTCCAGTTTATTGCCGGAAGGCCAGAGAAGCTTGAGGTAGTGCTTACAGGAAGAAATCCATCCGATCAGCTCCTTGGTCAGGCAGATTACGTATCGGAAATAAAAAAGATCAGGCATCCCTATGACCGGGGGATCAATGCCAGAAGGGGAATTGAATATTAAGGATAAAATCCCTTGATTTTTAGCCGATTGTTTGATAGAGTGAAGAAAGGTGTAAACAGACACCTATATTAAGATGGAAAAAGAGAGGTATCAGGATGGCACAGGATCCTAATTTAGAGCACGATGAGATGGAACCCCAGGAGGAGATGACAGTAACACTGACCCTGGATGATGGATCGGAACTGGAGTGCGTTGTACTTACAATTTTCACAGCAAATGAGAGAGATTATATCGCTCTGCTTCCTATGGAAGGCGCTGAGGCAGAAGAGGGAGAAGTTTATCTGTATCGTTATTCCGAAAGCGAAGACGGACAGCCTAATCTTGAAAATATCGAAGATGACGAAGAATATGAAATCGTTGCAGATGCCTTTGATCAGATGTTAGACGAAGCAGAATATGATGAGCTTGTCGGCGAAGACGAGGAAGAAGAGTAAAAATTGAATTAAGAATGAAAAGTCGGGAAAGGTCCGGGATATGGAGCCGGTCCCGGCTTTTGATTTTATTGCATAAAAAAAGGAGAAGGAAGTATGGATCGAACAATTGATGCCAGAGGGCTTTTGTGCCCCCAGCCGGTTATCAGGGCAAAGGAAGCCATGAAAGACATGACGGAAGGGATTCTGACCATTCTCGTTGATAATGAGATTGCTGTTCAGAATGTAATGAAACTGGGGAATTATTCAGGAGTGAATCCTTCTTCCACAAAGCTGTCAGAGAAAGAATATCAGATCCTGTTTTACATGGAAAAAGGAGCTGAGTCTGTACAGAAGAATACGTTAGAAGAATGTGTACCTGACAGCCGAAAGAAAGGTCTGGTTGCCGTACTTTCCTCTGACCAGATGGGAACCGGCAGTGAAGAATTAGGCCGTATTCTGATGAAAGGCTTTGTGTATGCCCTGACCCAGTTGGAAGAACTCCCTGAAACCATACTGCTTTACAATGGAGGAGCCAGGCTGTCAACCGAGGGCTCTGCCTCTCTGGAAGACTTAAAGACACTGGAAGCTCAGGGAGTTGAGATTTTAACCTGTGGAACCTGTCTGAATTTTTATGAATTAACAGAAAAACTCAGCGTAGGAACCGTAACCAACATGTATGAGATTACAGAAAAGATGGCAGGCGCCCGTCTGGTTATACGGCCATAGAACCTTTTTTATAATCTTTGGTATCTCAGGGAGATAGCCGGATCGCACACCTTTAAATAGAGCTTATGCAGCAAAAAAGTACTTGAAATAACAAAGAATATTTCAAGAGCTGAGCTGACAATTCCGGTCAGGAAAAAGAGAATCACGGATACCACTGTGATAACGATCAGACTGATGAAATAAGGTCGATAAACTGACTGATTCATGCAGTTAAGCTTCCATGTCACCAGATAAAGACTGATCATGAGGGAGATGGAAGCTGCAAATGACAAAAATACATGAAGAACGGCATGAAAGGGCTGTGAGTCAGGCAGATAAGGGATGGTAACTGCCAGGCCTAAAAGAAAGAGGGCTAATGTAGTAAATACCATCTCCTTTTTATTTCTGGGAAGTGTACGGATAATTCTTTTTAAAACATAATAAAAATAAGCACCAACAATAATACCCCATAAAAGAAACAGGTTTTTTCTGTCTGCCAGGCTTCCAAGAACGGAAAAATTAAGGGTGAACCAGTTGGTTCCCCAGGCAAACAGTATGGTATAGACAGGGATGATAATATAAGCGGTTATGGTTAATAAAGTCATATGGCACCTCCCGGATATTTCTTCTATTTAGTTTGCCACTAACTTGAAAAAATAACATAAAATTATGGGGATTTTAAAAATAGACAGGAAGAGGAATTAAAATGATTCAATTACCGGATAAATTTGTGGAAAAGATGAAAGGATTGCTGGCAGATGAATACGATGCTTTCTTAAAAAGCTATGAGGAGGATCGGGCCCTGGGACTCAGGATTAATCCATTAAAAGCAGACCCCGGGGAATTTATCCGCCAATCTCCTTTTTTATCTGAACCAGTCCCCTGGGCATCGGAAGGCTATTATTATCAGGCAGGACAGCGCCCTGGAAAGCATCCATATCATGAAGCCGGTGTTTACTACATTCAGGAACCAAGTGCCATGGCAGTGGTAGAGCTTTTAGATCCAAAGCCAGGAGAAAAGATTCTTGATCTGTGTGCAGCTCCCGGCGGAAAAACAACCCATATTGCTGGTAAATTAAAAGGAGAAGGATTTTTGCTGAGCAACGAAATTCATCCTGCCAGGGCAAAGATTCTAGCCCAGAATGTGGAACGTATGGGAATACGTAATTCCGTTGTTACCAATGAAGATTCTCATTCGCTGTCCCTTAAATTTCCTAAATTTTTTGATCGTATCGTGGTGGACGCACCCTGCTCTGGCGAAGGAATGTTTCGAAAGGATGAGGCTGCCAGACTGGAATGGAGCCCGGATCACGTAGAAGCCTGCGCCCGCAGGCAGAGGGAAATTCTTGAAAATGCCGCCGGAATGTTAAAATCAGGGGGGACCATGGTCTATTCCACCTGTACCTTTTCTCCTGAGGAAAACGAGCAGGTGATTGAATCGTTTCTGATTTCCCACCCTGATTTTTCCGTTGTGGACAGGGGGGAACGCCCGGGACTTTCTCATGGCATGCCCAAGTGGAGTAAGTACGGATCAGAAGACTTAAAAAAGACATTCCGCATCTGGCCTCATAAGTCAGAAGGGGAAGGTCATTATCTGGCTGTATTAAAAAGAGATGGGGATAAGGTACCGGAGGGAAAAAGATCCTGTCCTTCTTATTTAAAGGATAAAGCTGTCTGGAAAGAGGTAGAATTATTTTTAAAGGAGCTGCTTGCAGAACCGGAAGTTTTTTTAGACAGAAAAGAATATATCCTGTTTGGAGAACAGCTTTATCTACTTCCGCCGGAGATGATTGATTTAAAGGGAATTAAAGTAATCCGTCCCGGACTTCACATGGGTACCATAAAAAAGAACCGGTTCGAACCTTCCCATGCACTGGCTCTTTCCTTAAGAAAAGAGGAGGTTCTTTCCTGGGCAGAGATACCTGCAGATCACGAGGATATAGTAAAATATTTAAAAGGACAGACGATTCCAGCCCCCTTTTCCTGGCCAGTCAGGCTGGACAAGAAAGGCTGGGTGCTGATAGTGACAGATGGTTATTCCATTGGGTTTGCAAAACTGGCTGCTGGAATTCTTAAAAATCATTATCCCAAAGGCCTTCGGTGGATGTAACACCAATAAACTGCATATCTTTTGGAAGAGCTGCCTCAAAAAACATGGGAACTCTGGTGACCGGATGGGTAAAATCCAGACGGAAGGAGTGGAGTGCCTGACGATTAATATAGCGGTAATCCGGATTGTAAAGAAAATCACCTGGCAGTGGATGTCCGATGGATTTTAGATGAACCCGGATCTGGTGAGTTCGTCCGGTCTCCAGTCGAAGTCCTGCAAGGGAGTGTCCTGTGACGGGATCATAAAAAAGACGGCAAAAAAAGGTTCTTGCCGGGTCGCCGTTAATGGGATCGATACAACGCTCAATGGTAGAATCGTGGGTTCTGGCTATGGGAGAGTCAATGATTCCCTCCATTGGAAGTT
>SVDT01000323.1 GCA_015057775.1 Paenibacillaceae bacterium
TGCTGACGGAAAGACGCTGATCGTATTTTCCGGAGACTTAGATAAAGTTCTTGCCAGCTTTATCATCGCCAACGGTGCAGCTGCCATGGGAAGGCCGGTTACCATGTTCTTCACATTCTGGGGACTGAATGCCTTAAGAAAAGAAGAGAAACAACCGGTTAAGAAAACTCTGGTAGAGTCCATGTTCGGAGTTATGCTCCCCCGGGGAAGCAAAAAACTGAAACTGTCTAAGATGAATATGGGCGGAATGGGAACTGCCATGATGAAAAAAATCATGAATGACAAAAATGTAGATTCCCTGGAAACCCTGATAAAGAAAGCCATGAAAGCAGGCGTTCGTATTGTTGCCTGTACCATGAGCATGGATGTAATGGGAATTCGTCCGGAAGAACTGATTGATGGTGTAGAACTGGGTGGCGTAGGTGCCTATCTGGGAGACGCAGAAGAATCCAATGTAAACTTATTTATCTAATATAAAAGCGGAATCGGAACATTATTTTCTGATTCCGCTTTTCATTTAATATGCTCCTTTCTCAGCTGTATGATTGACATTTTATTCAACTACAGATATACTAACCTTATTTGAAATGAGGTGACAGATAAGATGGCCAGACCCGTAAAACAGCGACGTGTATGTGAAATGCCAGAAACAATGGAATTTGCCCCCTGCAACAAAGAAAAACTTATGACCATAGAGATGTCTGTGGATGAATACGAAGTGATCCGCTTAATTGATCATCTGAAGCTTACCCAGAATGAATGCTCCCAACAGATGAGTGTGGCGAGAACGACGGTACAGGCAATCTATGACAGCGCCAGAAGCAAGCTTGCAGATGCTCTTGTTAATGGGAAGAAGCTGGTTATTCAGGGAGGGAATTATACTTTATGCCCGGAATCCAGATACTGCTGCGGGAAAAACTGTTCCCAGAAGAGAGGTCTGCTTGGACATTGCACAGATCAGAGCAGGGCAGATATCTGCTGTGGAAAAAACCAGTTCTGCAAAAAAGGAAACGGATCTCCCGATTAAATAAGAATAAAAACCGGAATCAGACAGTCCAAAACTCTGGCCAGCTGGTTCCGGTTTTATAGATGCTCTTTTCCTTCACCTTTATAAAAAGCGTATCCTCTTTTGCTGTTTTGTTTTATGTAGTACATTGCCTTATCTGCAGCATTATATAATTCTTCATAGCTGCTTCCGTCCTTTGGTGCAATGGCAATTCCGATGCTTGCGGTAACACGGATCACAGTATAATATCCCTCTTCTGTATGATCCATAAGATCAAGAATGGACTCTGCCATATCAGTGATCCGTAAGTCATCCCAGTTCTCCGTAATAAAGACTACAAACTCGTCTCCGCCCACTCTCGCCACGATTCCGTCTTTTCCCACCAGTTTTTCCAGAGATTCCGCTACTCTTGTTAAAACGTGGTCTCCTGCAGCATGTCCGCAGGTATCATTGATCTCCTTAAAATTATCCAGATCTATCATGAAAAAGATACCACTGCACAACAGTGAAAGCTTGCCATCAATAATCTGCTCTCCCGAACGGTTATATACTCCCGTTAAGGGGTCTTTTCTTGCGCGGTTTATGAGCATCTCTTCTCTTCCCAGCTGGTCGGTAATATCCTCCAGCTTTCCAACCATTCGGGATTTGCAGCCTTCCTGTCCGGGAAGAATCTTATACTGACAGCTAAACCACCGGTATTCTCCTGATTGCCCTTTTAACCGGATTCTGCAATACCTTACCTCATCCGGCTTACTTCCTAACAGCGCCCAGCGAAGACGTTCCCCCTTCTGCCAGTCCTCCGGATGCATTAAATATTCCCCCCGGTTCAGTCTTAGAACCCCTCTTGCCTTTAACTTTTCCAGGAACAGTTTTCTTCTGGCATTGGAAGTAAATTCAATGGTATCTGTTTCATAATCATACTCGTAAAGCAGCGTATCGGTAAATTGGGATAGAACCGAATAACGCTGGGACTCCAGCTGAAGCTTCTGGTTCTGTCTGTAAAACAAAAGGAATATCCAGCTGCATCCTGCAATTGTCAGCAGGATCAGCAAAATTGCCGTACCGAAAAACATACCAAATACATATTCTGACTGCAGCATAATATCCGGAGATCGGACATAGTTAATCAGACTCCAGTCATTGATCCCTACCTTCATTGCCGAAATATAATAGTTCTTCCCGTTCATGGCAACAGAGGTAGTGAATGAATCTTCGGTTTCTATCTGGCTTTTAATGAATTTGACACTCTGGTTTTGTGCTTCGTTGGCATTGACGTTGGAAAACAGATTACTGCCGCGTATTAACTGATCACTATTGCAATAAAGAATGCTGCCATCCGATTTAATGATCTGCGAATGGATCTTTTTAAAGGGCATATGATCTTTAGCAATTTCTTCAAACTTCTCCGTTTTAAAGGTGAAAAATAAAACTCCTGCCACTGTACCATTGGCTGTAAGCGGCTCAGCTACTAAAAATATGCATCCGTTTCCATTTTCCATAGGACACAAAATATCCAGTACATCTGTTTTATTGTTTATAACCTGTTCAAAAATCCTTCGTTTTCCTTCTCCGGATATTATTTCTTTCCAATTGCTGCATGAGACATATTCCAGTTGATAATCCGGATTTTCCCCCTCCATTTTTGTCAGGTAATGATTCATCCATTGATCTTCCGGAGACAGACTGGCCGCCTCTATCATACTTTCCATGCCGTATTTTATAGTTCCTGCATCATCGGCTAACTTTAAAATCTGATTTTTTTGTGTGTCTGTAAAGGAAGTAAGACTTGAATAAATCAACTGATTGAATTCCTGATTCAGCTTTTCCTGCTGACTGGATAAGAAAATAAAAGCAAGGACCAACAAAATAAGAACACTGAACATGCTCGCGATCACAGACGTAATCCTGGAGTCTTTTCCGTAGTTCATATAAGTGATCTCCGTTCTGAAAACACGTTTTCTGAAAAAAGCCAGTGGAAACTTTTCCAACCGGCTTTTCTCACTTCTAATATTCATTATATCTCTGCATCAAAGGATTTACAATATGTTTCAGGCTTCAATTCCTCTTAATTTTATATAATCTTTAATCAGCCCGGCCGTTTGTTCCAGATCAATCCGGCTTGTGTTAATAATGAGATCATAATTGTTCCAGTCTTCCCAGTTTTCACCGGTATAGTAGCGGTAATATTCTTTCCGTTCCCTGTTAACCTTCTTCACCCGCTTAGCGGCTTCCTTCTCATCAATCTTATCAACTTCCATGGTTCTCTGGATCAGTGTAGGTGTATCTGCATAGACAAAGATCTTCACAAGCCCAGGAACATTCTCTTCCTCACGGCTTAAAATATAATCCGCGCATCTTCCGGCGATAATACAGGATTCCTCTTTCGCCAGTTCCTTAATAACCTGTGACTGGAAACGGAATAAATTCTCCGGTTTTACAATGTCCGCATCTGTGGAGGGCTTGCCAAGCTGCGGTTTTAATCCGCTGACAATCCGGTATAACAGATTATTGCCGGCTTTTTCATCTGCAAGGCGGAAAAAGACTTCTCCAACCGCACTTTGTTCCGATGTGATCGTCAGAATCTCCTCATCATAAAAATGAATTCCCAACTCCTCTGCAAGAGCTTTTCCCACAATACGTCCACCGCTTCCGTACTGCCTTCCTATGGTGATGATCAGATTACTTTTTTCTTTCATAATGCCTGCCTCCTTTTCCCTTACATGATATGTGAAGGTTTTCTTGCTTCTATTGTACTCTATTATGGCAGGATTTACAATTATTATTGCTCTGCAACTGCATTAAAACAGATGGAACCATAAGGTCTGATGCTCATACGGTAAGCATTGCCTTCTCCCAGAGCCGTTTCCATATAGGAGATGTATTCCTCTGTGATTTCATTGGGAAGAACAGCCATAATAACCCCTGCAAATCCGCCTCCATGAATCCGGCATGCTCCCTGCTTTTTATTAGCAATAAATAATTCCGTAAGAGCAAGAGCAACCGTAATTCCCTGTTCCTGGAAACTGGTATTGGTAAAGCAGTTCTGAAGCCATTTCCAGGAGGAATTTCCAGAAGCAGTAATATTTAAAAGAAACTCGTCAAATCTTCCTTCTTTTAAAGCAGTCACTTCTGCATCCACACGCTTATTTTCTTCAAAGAAATGAAGAGCCCGGAGTACAGAACGGTCTCCTGCATATTCCCGAACCGCACTTAACTGACCAATCACATCTTCTTCTGTTATATCTGCACAGACTTCTTTTCCAAAAAACTCTGCCACCTTCTTCATCTCTGCAGGTACGGACGAATAATCGGCGCTTAAATCCGCATGTCCCTTCCCTGTATTGACAATAATCAGGCTGTGGTTCTGGGAAGCGAAATCAAAATCAATCTGCTCCACTGTAGGCTTTAAAG
>SVDT01000324.1:0-294 GCA_015057775.1 Paenibacillaceae bacterium
GATCTTAAACTGTCCTAACACAAACGCACCCGTCACCATACCAATTAAGTTGGTGGTGATCTGAATGGTGTTCACAAATCTGGTGGGTCTGTTCACGATATGCAGCAGTTTTGCAGCTTTCTCGCTGCCTTCTTCCATCTGATGTTCCAATTCTGTCGTATTCACATTCTGAATTGCTGCACCAAATCCATAAAAAATTGCATCCAATACGATAAAAGCAATAAATATAATCACGCGTATAAGCGGATTGCCATCGTCCATCTGAAAATTCTACTCCTTTTGTTGATTTTCTTT
>SVDT01000324.1:304-4390 GCA_015057775.1 Paenibacillaceae bacterium
ATTTTATCAGCATTCCGTCAATGGTGAACTATGTATTCAGTTCTAAGCTGATTCTTAATGCACAGTCCACTTCCTGCTGCAGTTTTTCATCAATATGACAAATTTTCTCTTTCAGTCTCTGCTTGTCAATGGTCCGCAGCTGCTCCAAAAGTATCACTGAATCTTTGATCATATCGCACTTTTTTGTATCCAGCTCCACATGGGTAGGCAGCTTTGCCTTATTCATTCTTGAGGTAATCGCTGCACAGATCACAGTGGGGCTGTGCTTATTACCGATGTCATTTTGTATAATAAGAACCGGGCGAATCCCGCCCTGTTCAGAACCTACTACCGGTCTTAGATCGGCATAATAAATGTCTCCACGTCTGATTATCACATTCTCACACTCCGTCAATTTATTTAAGTCTATTATTGACCTACTTTGACTCGTGTATTCACTTAAGTTTTTCCGCCGCATACCTTATCATATGATATGGACATGGAGTTGGTTATCACACCTTTAAAAAGGAGTTGTAACAATCGTTAAAATAATCTTTGGTTCCCACTACTTCACCGTGTTCCACATAGACCCTGGGCACCCGTTTGCTGATGTCACAGAGAATTTCATAATGAAAGCCACCGCACCGCTCGGCCAGTTCTTCCACGGTAATCTGTTCCTTTCCCTGTCTGCCGACCAAAACAACCTCATCCTCTTCTTGGACCCCCTGGATCGATGTGACATCAACCATAAACTGATCCATACACACCCTTCCAAGAATTTTAGCCCGCTGTCCCCTGATTAAGACCTCGCCTTTTCCAGATAAATTTCTGGGATAGCCATCTCCATATCCCACAGGGATTGTAGCCACTGTCATTTCCTGTTGGGCAGTAAATGTTCCACCATAGCTGACAGAAGTTCCAGGTCCGATTTTCTTTATGTAGGTAATGGTACTTTTTAATTCCATGGCAGGTTTTAACTTTACAGGTTCTTTTTTTACCTCTGTGGAAGGATACAACCCATAGATAGAAATTCCAGCACGGACCAGATGAAAATTAGCCTCCTGCAAATCAATAATTCCTGCACTGTTGGAACAGTGAAGGACTGGAATAGTGATTCCTCTTTCCCCCAGCATGTCTACAAATGCCTGGAATTTCTCAATCTGTGATCCCGTTGCTTTTTTATCCGTTTCATCTGCTTTTGCAAAATGAGTAAAGAGCCCTTCTGCATAAATTCCCGGCAGTCTGCAGATCTTTGCCGCTTCCTCCGCCGCTTCCTGCGTCACCGGATATCCAATCCGGCTCATACCAGTATCAAGTGCCAGATGAACCACCGCTTTCTTTCCTGCTTTTTCCGCCAGCTCAGAAAGGCGCATGGCCTTGTTCAGCTGAAATGCGGCAGAACTGATATCATAATCCACCAGAAGCTGATAGCCATCATAAGGAACCACTCCAAGAACCAGAATAGGCTTTGTGATTCCATGTTTTCTAAGTATGACGCCTTCTTCCACTGTGGCAACTGCATATCCCCACACATAAGGATCAATTGCCAGAGCCACAGGGACAGAACCATGACCATATCCATCGGATTTTACAACCCCGATCATCTTTGTATCCGGCTTTAAATTTGCTTTCATCTCTTCCATATTGTACCGGATTGCATCTAAGTCTACTGCTTCATATACCCTTCCATATGTTTTCATGATTTATTCCCTCGTTCGCTCCTGCAATATTATACCAGTCTCATCTGCCAGTTCTCTGGCAAGAAGACTGTAATCTCCATATTTCTTCTTTCTCATATCCCCTGCCAGACCGTGAAGCCATACACCCAGTGCCGCTGCATCCGGTCCTTCCATTCCCATTGCCAGTAACCCGGCCAGAATTCCGGTCAGTACATCTCCTGCCCCTGCCTTTGCCATGGAACTGTTCCCGCTGCTGTTTACATAGGTTCTCTGATCATTAAGGGCAGCAATGGTAACTGCATCTTTTAAGATACAGGTTATACCAAACCGGTCTGCATACTCTCTGGCTGTCTGAATGAGATGTTTTTTTATTAGTTCTACCGAGCTTCCGGTAAGTCTTGCCATCTCTCCCAGATGAGGGGTAATGATAATATTCTCCGTGTAATAACTGGTAAGCTCCGGATTATTGGCAATGGTATTCAGACCGTCAGCATCTACTATTACCGGAACATAGGCATTTACAAGAATGGATTCCACCAGATTTTTCACATAAGCATCCTGCCCCAGTCCCGGTCCCAAAACAATCACACTGGCCCACTCACACTGTTCAATCAAAAGCTGCTCAAAGTTCTCCGTTTTCCGTTCAGCATCTGATGACCGGTAAGAAACAATCACAGCTTCAGGAAGTAAGGTCTGCAAAATCTCCCTGTTTTCCTCCACAGTAAAGATCCGAACCAGGCCAGCACCAGTCCGATAGGCGGAAAGTGCACTTAAATAGGCAGCTCCACTCATGTTTCTGGAACCAGCTACCAGAAGAACTTTTCCAAAGCTTCCTTTATTGGAATAAGCCGGCCGTGGGGGAACCAGTGCCATGTCAGTCTCCTGGAATGTAAAATATTCTGTTTTTACATAATTCATACTTTCAGGAGGGAAACCAATATCCTCTACAATCACCATGCCGCTGTATTCTTTTCCCGGGTACAGCATGGTACCAAGTTTTTCAAATCCGAATGTAACCGTTAAATCCGCGGGGATTGCAGTTCCCATAATCTGTCCGGTATTGGAGTGAATGCCGGAAGGAATATCCACTGCTATTGTAAATTCCGGTTTACACCTGTTTACAGATTTCATAATCTCCAGATGGGTACCAAGAATCTCCCTGTCAAGCCCTACGCCAAACAGCGCGTCAATGAGCAGACTGCAGGTTCCCAGGTTTTCCTCCATGCCTTCCATCACTTTTACTCCTGTTTTCTCTGCAATGGAAAGCTGGGTTAAATATTCACTGCTTCCTTTGTCCTTTTTTCCAGCAAGAATAACCAGAACATCATAACCGCTTATATGAAGCATTCTGGCAACAGCGATTCCGTCAGCACCGTTATTACCGCTCCCGCATAGCACCCACACCGGTTCTGTCTGTTTCACATGATTTACTGCTTCGTTAAAAACGGCCAGGGCTGCCCGCTCCATCAGTACCAGTGATGGGATACCAATTTGTTCTATGGTATATTGGTCAACCTGCTTCATCTGTTCTCCCGTTACCAGATATCTCATACTGCACCCGCCTTTCTCCATAGCAAACTACCGGCAGCAAAGAGGAGAAACTCCTCTTTGGCTGCCGGCAGGCATATTAACTGTTCCTTGCTGATTGTCTTTGCTTTTCATCAACCGAGTTATCCTGCATACTGCAGACCCGGTAAGACAGTCTCATCAGACTCTCTGATAAGTGTACATTCTCTACCACAACATCATCCGGCACCGTTAAGTCTGTATGAGCGAAATTCCAGATAGCCTTGATGCCTGCCCTTACAAGACGGTCTGCAATTTCCGGTGCCTTGGTCTTTGGTATGGTCAGGGCTGCAATCTGAACATCATTATCTTTTACAAACTGTTCCAGATCATCTACACTTCGGATCTCAATTCCACGAACAACCAGACCGATCAGACGTGGATTGATATCAAACATTCCTTTGATTAAAAAACCACGCTTTTCGAAATTTGCATAATTTGCAATCGCCTGTCCTAAATTGCCCGCACCAATAATCACTAAATTGTGCTGTCTGTCAATTCCTAATATCTTCGCTATCTCTGTATACAAGTATTTCACATTATATCCATAACCCTGCTGTCCGAATCCGCCGAAATTATTAAGATCCTGGCGTATCTGAGAAGCCGTCACTTTCATACGCAAACTCAGCTCATTAGAGGAAATACGTTCCACTCCATCCTCCATAAGCTCTCCCAGATGACGATAATACCTGGGAAGCCTGGCAATCACTGCTTTTGAAATTTCTTTATCTGCCACATCTTCACCTTCTTTAACTTAGAATTTAACTATCACCATTATAACTGGGTGATAAAATAATGTCAAACGAGTTTTACGATTGTATCCTTGAAAAATATATGGACCTATATTATACTGATACTATTG
>SVDT01000325.1 GCA_015057775.1 Paenibacillaceae bacterium
TTCATGCTCACCTGGTTCACCACCATACGGGCAGATAGGGGGCAGATCTCTTCCAGTACCGTAAGCCCGTTCTCCTTTAAGGTCGTTCCTGTTTCCACGATGTCAACAATGACCTCAGAAAGGCCAACGATGGGAGCCAGTTCAATAGAGCCATTCAGCTTAATAATCTCCACAGTCTGATGCTTTTTATTGTAAAAATAGTCCTTGGCGATAGCCGGGTATTTGGTAGCTACACGGATCCGTTCATGGTGCTTTAAAAGTTCACTGGCTGACTGGGGTCCGCAAACGCACATACGGCAGTTTCCGATTCCCAGATTCATCACCTCATAAAGCTTTCTTCCCTCTTCTAAAATCGTGTCCTTACCAACGATACCGATGTCAGCGGCACCGTATTCCACATAGGTGGGAACATCACTGGCTTTTGCCAGGAAAAAACGGATTTTCAGTTCTTCATTGGTAAAGATCAGCTTCCGGGAGTCCTTATCTTTCATCTCTTCGCAGGTGATTCCAATCCGTTCGAACATTTCAAGTGACTGCTTGGCCAGACGCCCTTTTGCCAGGGCAAATGTCAGATATCTCATACGTACCCCCATTATTTTAAGTATTCTGAAAGCGGAACCACATCCATACGCTTTAAGTCAAGATTGATTACGGTTACCGATATTCCTTCCTGATCCAGATACAATAAATTCTTCAAGTCCCGCCGCATGGCATATTCTTTATAAGCTTCTATGGACCGCTCCGTCTTCTTACACTGCAGCTGAACCGGAACCTTTAGATTACGAAAATGTTCTGCCAGAGAAATGGCATTCTCTCTTGATTCCTGCTCATAAAGAATCATGGTGTTTGTCATGGAAACCTCTGTTTCAATCTTCTGCCTGCTTAAAGCCAGCAAAAGTTCATCTACAGAAATACCAAATCCCACAGCTGGGGAATCCTTGCCAAATTGTTTTAAAAGGCTGTCATACCGGCCTCCGTTTACAATATAATCCCCTGTACCATACGTATAGGCCTTAAATATAATTCCGGTATAATACTGATACTGGCTGAGCATTCCAAGATCATAGGAAACATAATCAGAAAGCCCGTAATGCTCCAGAATCCGGTTCACTTCTTCCAGACGGCTGATGGCTCTTAAAGCCCGCTCATTGGAAGTCAGTTCCCTGGCAGCCTGTATCTGCTCCAAAGAGCCAAAAAGCTCGGGAAGCTTTAAAAACACCTGTTTTAACTCCTGGGAAATAGGCTGGGTCATGACTAACTCTTCCACACCAAAGTAATTCTTATTTTCAATCAGTTCCCGAAGAGTTTCTTCCATCTCCTCATCCATACCAGCTTCTTCCAACAGCCCCTTAAAGAAATCAACCTCTCCCAGTTCCACCTGAAACTCAGTCAGTCCGGTAGATTTCAGTGCCTGAATTACCATTGCCAGGATTTCTCCATCTGCATCCGCTGAATCATCACCAATTAATTCAACACCTGTCTGGCTGGCTTCCTTCAGCCTCCCCTGATAGCTGGAATTGTTGATAAAGGTGCGCTCCACATAGCAAAGCCTTATGGGCATATCCTCATCCAGAAAATACTTGGCGGCACATCTGGCGATGGCCGGCGTTTCATCGGGCCGAAGTACCAGAGTGTGGTTATCCCGGTCAAAGAACTTGAACATTTCCTTCGCCTTTACGCTTCCTCTGGACTCATTAAAAATATCAAAAAATTCAAAGGTAGGAGTTTCTATATCCTGATACCCGCAAAGATGAAACTCTTTCAGCATCTTTTCCTGGATGACTGCTTTTCTCGTACACTCTATTCCATAAATATCCCGGACACCATCCGGCGTATGTAACAGTTTATTAGCCATAACAACCTCCAACCGCTCAAGAAATTATATTTCATGTAAATCAAATTCAGTCTACTTTCACATAGTAAAGTGATAATTTAATAACGTGTAGTTTATTATAGGCGAGAAATATATTCTTGTCAATCTCTTCTGTCCAAATCTTTTTGGATCAGTTCCAGATAGTGAATCAGAATATCCCTGCAGCTGGATATTTTCCAGGTCTTATCCAGTTCCTCATAGGTAAAGCTTTTTCTTCCCCCTGCTTCCATTCTTTGAAAATAACACTGAATCTGGTCAAAGGGGAGGTAGTAAACTTCATTTTTATGAGTATAGGATACGATAATAAATGCGATTCCGCCCTGTTTTTCAAATTCCTCCATAAAAGTAACCTGGTGTGGGTGAATATTCTGGAGCGGAAACGTTTCAGATGCACATTCCTTTGCATCAAAGCAGACAGGAATTCCCTGAACGGCTCCAATATAATCCACCGTACTTTTCTGGTCAAAATAGGCCAGGGTAATATGTCTGCTTTCTTTATCAATGGAAATCGGTGTAATGGGAGTTGGGATTTTCTGAATCAGAGCCAGCCCTTTTTCCCGATAACTGTCATTGCTCCGGTTAATCAGTTCCTCTAACGTGGAACCTCTTAACCCTCTTGTTTTCCAGGTACCCATCTTTATTCCTGCCTCCATTCCCTGCATATGGCAGAATAAACAGGAGGAAGGGGTGCGGTAAATTCCTTCCCTGACAGATAAGAAAGGGGCTCCGAAAGCTGGGGTAATACCAGCTGATAGGAATGAAGAAGCTGTGACTGTACTTTGTAAAGCCTCTTTGCCTCTTCATTGACCCTCTTATCTCCGTATTTATAATCTCCTACGATCGGATGCCCAATGGAAGCCAGATGAGCCCGGATCTGATGGGTGCGCCCAGTGATCAGCGTCACACGTAACAGCGTATAGTCGCCGTAATAACCCAATGGCACATATTCAGTCGAGATTGGCACGCTGTCTTTAAATTCACTGGTACGGACAGTGACCTGATTGGTCTTTTCATCCTTGGAAAGAAACCCGTTAATCATCTGTCTCCCAGCCACATGTCCTTTCACCACACACTGGTAATACTTGTGAATGGACCTGTCCTTAAACACCTCTGACATAATCTGGAGACCAGCCAGGGATTTTCCTCCCACTACAAGACCGCTGGTATTTCGGTCCAGACGGTTACAGACGGAGGGCCGGAAGCTTTTTAACTGTTCTGTGGATAACTCGCCTTTTGAAAGGAGATAATCAATCAGATATTCCACAAGGGATTCATCGGAATCCTTAGCTTTTTGTGACAACATTCCTGAAGGCTTATTAATCAGAATAATATGATCATCTTCATATATGATGCTTAATTTAACCTTACTTACCTTGGGAACCTTAACCTGGGAAAATTTTTCAATGGTCTCATCGGAAAGAAACAGTTTGATCTCATCTCCCTGGGAGAGCTTTTCAGAACCGTCGCATTTTTTCCCATTTAAAGTGATGTTCTTTTTCCGCATCATCTTATAAAGAAAGCTTTTCCCTGCAAGATTTAAATATTTGGACAGCAGCTTATCAAGCCGCTGCCCTGCTTCATTCGTTGATACAATCACAGACTGCATAATGGTTCCCTCTTTTACTGAATTTTACATGGACAGACTCTTTAACAGGGTAACTGCCTGATCAGATCTGTCATTTTCTTCATTTTTCTCTTTTGTTTTCAGACTGCTTAAACGCTTAAAAAAGGAATTCTCATCAAATATCACTTTTACATTATAATCCAGCTTATGCTGGTTCAGCATCTGTTTTATATATTGTTCCGCTTTATTCGAATCTGTCTTGTTAGCAGTGCAGTAAGCAAAGATTTCACCCGGCATAACCAGTATCACATCCATTGGCAGGAGCTGATCCTTCGATGAAATAATAAGATCATACAAAAGGACTCCTTTTTCTTCATAGGCAGAAGCCTTTTTTTCAAGCATTGGAGATAAAGACCGGTACTTGAAAGAAGCAAGCAGAGGTGCTGCTATATTAGCCACTGGCAGGACGGAAAGAATTGCCATCACAGTTAGCGTATTCTTTAAAGCAGTGCTACCGGCAAATTCTCTGAATATTAACTGAATGATGATGAGAACTGCCCCGATCAATACCTTTAACAGTTCTTTCTTTTTGTGGTAATCCCGGTAACCTGACTGCCCTTTTAAGCATCGTTTCACTTTCGTACCCTCTTTCTTTATCTTCGGTTGTCCACTACCCCCATAAATCCTTTCATGAAACAAAGTACTATGGAATGGGGAACTGTCTTACATAAAAGCCGGAAAAACTTCATGGTCGTTCCGTATACAGAAACCGGTCTTCCCATCATACTGTCACGTAAGGCAAGGCGCACGACTTTTTTAGGATCAGCCATTACTATTTTTTTATAGAAGGGAATTCTGCCTGTCGCCTCGGCAACATCAAAAAATTCAGTTTTGACAGGACCTGGACACACGGCAGTTACAAGAATCT
>SVDT01000326.1 GCA_015057775.1 Paenibacillaceae bacterium
GGCTGACAAAAGGGCTTAACTGCACCTTTGAAGCGCTCATTCAGAATCAGGCAGAGTTAAATGTTGTGGATGGAATTGTCCTTCCAAGTATCCGGATGGGAGAAGCGGGGGAGGCCTGCGGATTTCTCGATCCTCAGGGCCGGTGCAGCATTCATTCGTTCCGCCCCGGGATCTGCCGTCTGTTTCCTCTTGGAAGAATTTATACAGAGGAAGGTATCCGGTATTTTCTGCAGATTTATGAATGCGCAAAGAAGAACAGAACCAAGGTGAAGGTACGCAGCTTTATGGACAATCCGGATGGGAAGCGATACGACAAATTTATTGCGGATTGGCACGATTTTTTAAAGAAAGCTGAAAATGAGATGGAAAAGCAGGATGATCCAAATTTTACCAGGGAGTTGAGCATGAATGTTCTGAAAATGTTCTATTTAACTCCCTATGAGAAAGAACAGGATTTTTATGATCAGTTTGGTAAAAGGCTTGAAGCCATAACTTTCTTATGATAGAATTGGTAAGATAAAGAAAAAACAGGGCGAAGAGAACCGAGGAGGAAAACATGATCAGGCAATTAATTGACAGAATTCAAAAAACAAATGCACCGGTTTGTGTGGGACTTGATCCAATGCTAAGTTATATTCCCGATCACGTAACAAAGAAGGCATATCATGAATTGGGTGAGACATTAGAGGGTGCTGCAGAAGCAATCTGGCAGTTCAATAAAGAAATTGTAGATCATGTTTATGATCTGATTCCCTCCGTAAAACCCCAGCTTGCCATGTATGAGCAGTTTGGAGTGGAAGGCTTAAAGGTATACGACAGAACAGTGAAATACTGTCAGGAGAAGGGACTCATTGTCATTGCTGATGCAAAAAGAGGAGATATTGGTTCTACATCTGCAGCCTATGCTATGGCTCATATCGGTAAAGTACAGGTTGGTTCTAAACGTATTCCGGCGTTTCACACAGAATTTCTTACAGTCAACCCCTATCTTGGAACAGACGGTATCGGTCCCTTTGTTGATGTATGCAAAGAAGAGGACAAAGGTCTGTTTGTACTGGTTAAAACCTCCAACCCTTCCAGCGGAGAATTTCAGGACCGTCTTATAGACGGCGCACCTCTTTATGAACACGTAGCAAAGAAGGTTGTGGAATGGGGCGCAGACTGTATGGATGGAACCTACAGCAACGTGGGTGCAGTAGTAGGAGCCACATATCCGGAGATGAGCGCTGTATTAAGAAAAATGATGCCAAACACCTATTTCCTGGTACCTGGCTACGGAGCACAGGGAGGAACTGCTGAAGATTTAAAACCTTGTTTTAATGAAGATGGCCTTGGAGCAATCGTGAATTCTTCCAGAGGCATCATCGCCGCCTATAAACAGGATGCATATAAGAAATTCGGACCCCAGCTTTTTGGAGAAGCATCCAGACAGGCCGTGATTGATATGGTTTCTGATATTAACCGGGTGTTATAGGGGGAAATCATGGGAAAAATAAAAATCACTGCATCAGTTGCCAGTCAGCTCATGCTTTCAGACGGTGTGTACAGCATGTGGATTGACGCGAAGGAAATTACAGACCAGTCAATGCCTGGACAGTTCATTTCCGTTTATACAGGGGACAGTTCAAAGCTGCTGCCCCGTCCCATCAGTATCTGTGAGACAGACCGGGAAAAAGGTCTTTTAAGAATTGTTTACCGCATAGCGGGAAAAGGAACCGATGAGTTCTCCCGTTATAAGACTGGTGATCCGGTTATTATTATGGGACCTTTAGGCAATGGATTTCCGCTGGAAGCAGGGAACTCCGGGAAAAAGGCACTGTTAATCGGAGGCGGTATCGGAATACCTCCCATGTTAGAACTGGCAAAGAATCTTTCCTGTACAAAACAGATGGTTCTGGGATACCGGGACGAGTTGTTTTTAAATGAAGAGTTTCTCCCCTATGGAGATACGTTCCTTGCAACAGAAAGCGGCACTGCAGGAACCAAAGGCAATGTTATGGATGTAATCAGAGAGCATGGCTTACAAAGCGATGTGATTTTTGCATGTGGTCCGACTCCCATGTTAAAGTCTTTGCGGGCATATGCTTTGGAACATCATATTGAATGCTATCTTTCCCTGGAAGAGAAGATGGCTTGTGGAATCGGAGCCTGCCTTGCCTGTGTCTGCAAAAGCAGTGAGAAAGATGACCATTCCATGGTTCATAACAAAAGAGTCTGCAAAGACGGTCCGGTATTTAAGGCTGAGGAGGTTGAATTCTAGATGAATATGAAAGTAAATCTTGCCGGTGTTACATTAAACAACCCGGTTATGACAGCCTCTGGCACTTTTGGTTCCGGTGAAGAATACAGCGAGCTTGTGGATTTAAACCGCCTGGGTGCAGTGGTGACAAAAGGAGTCGCCAATATTCCCTGGGCAGGGAATCCAACTCCCAGAATTGCGGAAACTTATGGTGGAATGATCAATGCCATCGGACTTCAAAACCCCGGTATGGATGTATTTATTAAGCGGGATATTCCATTTTTAAAGAAATATGATACAAAAATCATTGTCAATGTCTGCGGAAAGACCACGGAAGATTATATTGAAGTAGTGGAACGGCTTTCAGATGAACCGGTGGATATGCTGGAGATCAACATTTCCTGTCCCAATGTAAAAGAGGGCGGAATTGCATTTGGCCAGGATCCAAAAGCGGTGGAAGCCATAACAAGAGAGATAAAGAAGTATGCAAAACAGCCTGTTATTATGAAGCTCAGCCCCAATGTAACGGATATCACCGTTATGGCAAAAGCTGCACAAGCAGGCGGGGCAGATGTCTTATCCATGATTAATACCCTGACAGGAATGAAGATTGATGTAAACCGCCGTACATTTGCAGTGGCCAATAAGACAGGCGGGTTATCCGGTCCTGCAATCAAGCCAATTGCAGTGCGAATGGTTTATCAGGCAGCGTGTGCGGTTAAAATACCCATTATTGGAATGGGTGGAATTATGTCTGCTGAGGATGCCCTTGAATTTATACTTGCAGGTGCAACTGCTGTCTCTGTAGGAACAGCCAATTTTGTTAATCCTTATGCAACCACGGAAATTATTGCAGGTATTGAAGATTATATGATAAAATATCAGGTAGAAGACATTAACGAACTGATCGGTGCAGTACGATAACGGAACGGTTTTTGAATAGAGAGGACAGAAAGATGGAACAGTATAAGCAGGAATTTATTGAATTTATGGTGGACAGCGATGTCCTTAAATTTGGAAGTTTTACACTGAAAAGCGGAAGAAAATCTCCATTTTTCATGAATGCCGGTTCTTATGTAACAGGAGCACAGTTAAAGAAGCTGGGTGAGTATTACGCCAAAGCGATACATGATAAGTTTGGTACTGATTTCGATGTACTGTTCGGACCAGCTTATAAAGGAATTCCCTTAAGCGTTGCAACTGCAATCGCATTCCATGAATTGTATGGAAAGGAAATTAAATACTGCTCCAACAGAAAAGAAGAAAAAGACCATGGTGGCGATGCCGGAATTCTGCTTGGAAGTCCTATAAAAGATGGAGACAGAGTAGTCATTATTGAAGATGTGACCACTTCCGGAAAGTCCATTGAAGAGACCTTTCCCATTATCAAAGCTCAGGGAGATGTAACGATTCTGGGTCTTATGGTTTCCTTAAACCGTATGGAGAAGGGAAAAACAGAGCAGAGCGCACTGGATGAAATCCAGGAAAAATATGGATTTAAAGCATCTGCCATCGTATCTATGGCAGAAGTCATCGAACATCTTTACAACCGGGAATACAAGGGACGAGTACTGATTGATGATGAATTAAAGGCAGCAATTGATGATTATTATGAAGTGTATGGCGTAAAATAAGGAGAGCGGGATATGGAAAGAGTATATAAAACCATGAGAAATGCAGGTGCATTAAATATTGTTGTTGGAATTATAGTGACAGCCATCGGACTTGCTGCCGGTATCATTTCTATCGTAAACGGAGCAATCTTAATGAAAAGAAAATCTGAAATTACATTTTAACCGTTATCACAAGAGCGGAGGCTGTCAGAATTCATAAAATTCTGGCAGCTCTCTCCTTTTGGAATAAAGATGGAGCTGTTATGATTAAAAATGCGACGAAACGGCAGAAATTTGGTTGGGTGATTTTTATAATTTACCTGATCTTTTTGGCGTATTTTCTGTTTTTCTCCGATTATTTTGGAAGAAGCGGCCATATACGGGAGGAATACGCTTATAACCTCATTCCGCTGAAGGAAATTAAGAGATTTATTGTTTACCGCCATGTGGTGGGTATTAAGTCTTTCCTTTTAAACGTAGTTGGGAATATAGTC
>SVDT01000327.1 GCA_015057775.1 Paenibacillaceae bacterium
AGGAAATCGCTTCTCCTTCACGGTCAGGGTCAGTTGCCAGATAAATCTTATCCGCTTTCTTCACTTCTTTTCTCAGTTTTGCAAGAATATCCCCTTTACCCCTGATCGTTATATATTTTGGATCAAAATCATGTTCCACATCGATTCCCATCTGACTCTTAGGAAGATCCCTTACATGTCCATTGGAAGCATCTACTTCATAGTTAGCTCCAAGGAACTTTTTTATAGTTTTTACTTTTGCGGGTGACTCCACAATTACTAAACAGTTCGCCATACCAAACTCCTCGCCTATTGTTTCTTACCATAATATTGATGGGATGTCTGTATAATGCTGCCCTTTAATTCCAGTTCCAGGAGGACACTCATGCACTCGCTGACAGACAATCCACTGCAGCTCACAATCTCTTCCAGATTCTTCGGTTGCAAATCTAGGCAACTATACACCATTTTTTCTTTTTTGGCAAGCCCGTTCTTATTTTTTTCATGAACTCTTAATATTTTACCGTTCTGTAACTTAAAATATTCCAACACTGTCTCCGGAGAGAGCAAAACCCCTGCGCCTTCAGAAATAAGGCGGTTACAGCCTGCACTTAAGGGATCCGTTACTCTTCCCGGCAGGGCAAAAATCTCTTTCCCCTGCTCCAGTCCCAGATTCGCCGTGATCAGGGAACCGCTCTTTTCTCTTGCCTCAATTACAAGAATTGCATCAGAAAGTCCGCTTATAATCCGGTTTCTCATGGGAAAATTCTGAGGCTTCGGAGCTTCATCGGGCATAAATTCCGTTATGATACCTCCGCGTTTTTTCATCTGGCTGAATAATCCGTAATTTTCTTTGGGATAACAAACATTGATTCCGCACCCCAGTACTCCATAAGTCTCCTGACCTGCCTCCAGCGCTCCTTCATGTCCCGCTCCGTCTATGCCATATGCCAGACCGCTGATAATTGATATACCTGCAGCTGATAACTCTCTTGCCAGGCTCTGAGCCATCTGACGCCCGTAATTGGTGCAGTTTCTGGCTCCTATTATGGCAACTGCAGGTTTCTCCTCTCCAGGAAGCTGTCCATTTACAAAAAGGCCCATAGGGTATCCATAAATAGACAGAAGCCGTTTGGGATAATCAGGATCAAAATGTGCAATAAAACGAATACCCTTTTTTTCTAATTGCTCCAGCTGCCTGCGAACAGAATCCAGGTAAGACTTTCGTTCTTCAAAAAACAAAATCTCACTTTCTTTTAAAAGCCCGCTGCTTTCCAGCTCTTTTCTTTCTATATTATATATCTTCTTATAACTTCCCATGTAGTCATACAGTTTTTTTATTTTAACAGCTCCAAGAAATGGAATGTGGGAAAGCCAGTATAAGTATTCCCGTTCTTCCAGATTATCCATAGATACCTCCCCAAAATTTTCCTTCCCTGCTTCTCAGACCGGCAGCTTCTGCCAGATGACTTTTTGAAATATTTTCAGAACCTTCCAGATCTGCAATGGTTCTTGCTATTTTAAGAATCTTTTCGTACCCTCTTGCGCTGAGTGACATAGAATCATAGATTTGCTTTAAATATAACTCTTCCGTCTCAAAAAGCCCGCAGTATTTTTCCAGATCCGGTTTCTTCATAAAACTGTTAAAAAGTATGTTCGTCCCCCTGAAACGTTCCATCTGCATTTCCCTTGCACGTTCAATACGTTTCCTGATTGAGGCAGAGGATTCTCCTTTCCTCCCCTGCCGCAGTTCCTTATAACTTACCGGGCTGGATTCTGCACAGATATCAATTCTATCCAGGATTGGTTTCGAAATTCTTCCTAAATATTTATTTACCTGACTTTCCGAGCATCTGCACTTTGTCCTATCCGGGTAAAAGCCACAGGGGCACGGATTCATGGCAGCGGCTAAAAGAAATTTAGCCGGAAACAGATAAGCTCCATGACTTCTTGATATGGTGATTTCGCCCTCTTCCAGAGGCTGTCTTAAAATCTCGATGGTGGATTTTTGAAATTCCGACAATTCATCCAGAAATAAAACGCCTCCAGAGGCGAGAGTAATCTCTCCCGGTCTTGGGATTCTCCCTCCTCCCGCAAACGCCTGAGGGCTTATGGTATGGTGGGGACTTCGAAACGGCCGGTAATTGATAATTGGAGTTTCCCCGGAAAGCAAACCGCAGACGCTGTATATTTTTGATATTTCCATGATTTCCCCAAAAGAAAGTGACGGCATAATCGTAGGAATTCTTTTGGCAAACATGGTTTTCCCTGTGCCTGCAGGACCAATATACATGATATTGTGCATACCAGCTACAGCAACTTCCGTAGCCCGTCTTAAAAACGGCTGGCCACCTACATCTGAAAAATCTACATCATATAAATCTTTATCAGCTTTAAGTTCTACAGGATCATCTGGAAGTTGGTTGAGTTTCTTCCCTCCATTTAAATGATCAGTCAGGTCTTTTAATGTATGTAGGCCTATAACCTGTATTCCGCTTGTGAAAACACCCTCTCTTCTGTTCTCTCTTGGCAGGTAACAAATTTTCTTTCCTTCCCTTTTAGCTGCAACAACAATGGAAAGAGCTCCAGGAACGGGGTTAACCGTACCATCCAGCCCCAGTTCACCTGAAAAAACACAGTCAGACAGACCAGCAGACTGGATCATACCAGAAGCGGATAAAATGGCAATTGCAATCGGAAGATCAAAAGCTGTCCCCTCTTTCCTGATATCAGCAGGGGATAAATTAATGGTTATTTTTTTTGCAGGAATGCGAAAACCAGAGTTTTTGAGGGCAGTTCTGACACGGTCCTGAGCTTCTTTCACCTGCGAAGAAAGATATCCAACCATGGAAAAACCCGGCAACCCATCACTCACATCTGCTTCCACTAGTATGGGGACGCCCTCTACACCGATAATGCCGATACTATGAACTTTACTATACAATTGAATGCTCCTTTCAACATATAAAGGAAATAAAAATGGAAATTTATGCAGAAATGCACTTGGAATATCCGGAATCGGATTAGATTTATGATAACTTAAAAAGCAGAAAAAAACAACTGTTTTCTCGCTTTTTCTGCTTTTATAAATTAAAAATGAAATAACTGTCAAATGTCGTCAGACGTCCCTTAGTCCTTGAGAAAATTCTGGCATATACGGCCTGTAACGAAGCGGCATATGATTCAGCTGGCATATGGGATTGGTACGTTCCTTGATAGAAATACTCTTTCTGAAACGTTTGAAAAGGTCTTCGTATTCATCCTCCACCGATGTTTTTACAATCTTATCTTCCCAATCAGAAGGTAAAAAATCAGTCAGATACCAATGACGGTATGCCGGATGAAGAACTGCTTTTTTTCTATTAACGTCATATAGCGCCCAGTTCTCACCAGATAAACGATCTGCAAAATGGGGAGCAAGAAGAACAAGTACATCATTCTTAGGGCCAATTTTTCCTACCAGTAAATCCCCCTCCATCTCTGAAAAACGAACAAATCCAGTCAAAAGGTGAGTCTCATTATCCACAAAACGGCACATTTGAAATATGTCATAAACAGCCTGGTTCTGAAGCATACTGACAACCCCGGCTCCCATGCGAAAGCCATAGATCAGAAATCGATAAATCTTATCTGCCCGCTCTATATCATTACTCAAAGCTGCTTTGTAAACAACTTCATAAGCTTCTTCAGAAATCTTATTCCGGATTGCTGTAATCACCTTATCCGCTTTTTGAGAATCAACGGATACTTCTTCATATTGGCAGAACAGCTCCATGGTTGCACCGTCATCTTTCAGCCTGAGCTTACCATTGTCATGCCCCTTCCTGCTGGCCCATGCAGTATAAACACCGCTTAAAATCCCTTCTATACTGCTGTCACAAAGATATATCGTCTTCATACCAAAATACCTCCGGAATTTACCTGTGTCGACAGACTGGTATCGTCAAACAGAGACAGCTGCTGGTACGTATTGGTAGAACTGATATCCCAGACACTTCTTCTTTCTTCTCCCACTAAGTGTCTGGATATATAATCCTCTTCAATCTTTACCGGGTACATCATCCTTCCTGAACAGGTAATAAAATAATGTGCTCTTTTTAGTACGACTCCCATCTTCTTTAGTGCTTCAAAATCCAGAATCCCACTTCGTCTGGCCGCAATAATCCGCTTTACAGACTTCACCCCCATACCCGGGACCCTCAAAAGGGTAAAATAATCGGCCCGGTTCACTTCCACCGGAAACTGTTCCAGATGCCGCAGTGCCCAATCGCACTTGGGATCCAGAAGAACATTAAAATTAGGGCGGTCTTCTGAT
>SVDT01000328.1 GCA_015057775.1 Paenibacillaceae bacterium
AATAGTTCCTGCTGGACCGACTCGCCGCTTACATCTCTGCTGCTGGTATTCTTCTTTTTTGCAATTTTGTCAATTTCATCGATGAAGATGATTCCACGTTCTGCACGCTCTACATCGTTGTCAGCGGCAGAAAGAAGCTTTGATACTACGCTTTCAATGTCATCGCCAATGTATCCGGCCTCTGTCAAGGAGGTGGCATCTGCGATTGCAAGGGGGACATCCAGGAGTCTGGCCAGTGTCTTTACCAGATAGGTCTTGCCGCTGCCGGTTGGCCCGATCATGAGAATGTTGGATTTCTCGATTTGGACGGCATCTTCGTCGTTCTGGGCGGTGTCTGCAAGGTATACCCGCTTATAGTGATTGTAGACCGCCACGGATATGGCTTTTTTCGCCTGCTCCTGGCCGATGATGTATTCGTCAAGCTTCTGACGGACGGTATGGGGAGCTGGTATGTCTTTTCGTTCCAGCTGTTTTTTGGGCTCTTTGTCGGATCTTTTTTTGATTTTTTGTTTTTTTGGAATCTCCAGATCTTTGTTTAGGCTTCCCAGATCGTTGAGGTTTAAGTTCATGTAGGGCATTCCGGGGAGCTTGCTTAGGTCAAGGCCTCCCTGAGTGACGGAATCAAAAGCTTTCTGCATACAGTCGTGGCATAAGTTCATGCCTCCTGGCATGGATACCATGGAGCCTGCCTTGCTTTCTGGTCTGCGGCATACGTAACATATTTTTTCGTATTCTGATTCGTCTTCTTTTTTTTCTTTATCAATATCAGAGTTTTGGATCTTGTCGTCTTCCATCTTCTCCTCCAGAAAATCTTTATCGTTCAAAGTATAATCTCCTTTTGTCTGTAATTCTATACTGTATATCAGATTATTATAAAGCATTTAAAAGAGTCGTACAAGAGGAGACAGACAGTTTAGAGTTTTTTAATGAAATGGAAAAACTCCCGGAATTCCTCTGAGGATTCCGGGAGTCTGATTTTTTATTTGTTATTGCTGATTGGCGTCTGCTGGCTTTTTGCCCAGGGTGATGTCAACGTTACGTTCTACATACTGGCCGTTTTCCAGGGACTGTACAGTCAGGGATACTTTTGTTCCTCCTGCATAGTATTTGAGCATGCTGGTTAAGTCATCATAGGTTTTGATTCCCTGTCCGTCGAATTTGGTGATGATGTCTTTTTCACGAAGATCTGACTGGGAAGCTGCTCCGCCTTCTACAATTTTGTAGATAAATACACCCTGAGGCATACCCAGCTGCTGGCTGGTGGTGGAGTCAATGTTCTTGCACTGGATTCCTAAATAACCCTGATCATTGTCTGCAACCTGAGTTCTGGTCTTCTTGGTTATGAGACTGTCTATGATTGTCTGGGCTTTGGAGATTGGAATGGCGTATCCCATACCTTCTACTTCTGTAGAGGAATATTTGGCTGAGTTAATGCCGATTACTTCTCCCTGCATATTTAAAAGTGCGCCGCCGCTGTTACCTGGGTTAATGGCTGCATCGGTCTGAAGCAGATCACGGTTTGTTCCGTCTTCGGTCTGTACAGCACGGTCAAGTGCACTGATATAACCTACGGTTACAGACTGGCCGTATCCAAGTGCATTACCGATGGCAATAACGCCCTGACCTACTTTTAATGTTTCGGATTTTCCAAGTGAAGCAATGGCTATTTTGGATAATGTATCAGAGGAGATATTTTTTAATGGAACTGCTATCACTGCCAAGTCACTGTCTGCATCGGTACCTTTAATGGCTGCATCTACTGCTGTCTGATCAATAAAGGTAACTTTTAACTCCTTGGCTCCCTGAACCACGTGGTTGTTGGTGACAATTAAAAGCTCATCGTCGTTTTTGCCAACAACGATTCCGGAACCGCTTCCTTCTCCTTCCTGCTGCATGGGGCCAAACCATGTCTGGCTTTCATAGACCACCTTGCTTGTAATGGCAACTACCGATGGCATTGCTTTGTCAACGATAGGGGAAACGTCATTGATTGTGGATATACTGGATGTATTGGAAGCGGGAAGTGAGTTGTTTCCTGATGTTGTGGGAAGGGTTTCTGCACGGCTTATCTCTACTGATTTATTTTGAGCATAGGAGCCTGCTGCCCAGTTGATTCCCACAATGGTACTGCCGGCAACGATTCCAAAGACCAGAGCACTTCCAACAACTGCTGCTGCCTTTTTTCCGAAATTGCCTTTTTTCCGTTTCTTTCCTTCTTCCTCATAAGGGGTCTGGTCCGGTGTTCTCTGATAACGGTATTCCTGATAATGGGGAATGGTGTTCTGAGACTGTTCCTTTTCCGGTTCCGGATCTCTCATTATAAAATTGGTTGTTACGGTTTCTTCTTTATTGGCTTCCGGGTTTACCCGGCCTGTTTCAATATTGTCATTTTCGTCATACATAACATCAATCTCCTTTCATGTATGTTTGTTATCTCATCTGATAAACAAAGTCTACCAATGAAATGTGACCATTCTGTGATAAATCTATATTGAATATGTGAATTGAAAAAATCCCTGCAAAAACAGCTTTTTTACAAAGCGCTGTGTGCAGGGATTCTGTGTTTTATTTTAAGTTTAATTGACTGGAGGTGCAGGAACTACAACAGTATCTGTATTGCCCCCTGGAGCTGTTGCTGCTGTGGTGGGAGCCGTATCGGTCTGCTGTTTCGTGGGAGCTTCACCAGGACCTGTCGTCTTTGTTTCCTCCGGGACAGCTGCCTTGGTTGTCTCGCTGGTTCCAGGTCCAGCCGATGCAGTAGTTGTCTCAGTGGCTCCTGAGGTGGTTGGTTTTGTCTCTCCCGGTTTTCCAGTGCCTTTGGTGGTTTCATTAGGTTTGGTTTCTTTTGTGGGGCCGGTGACATTTTCAGAGCTTTCAGTAGTCTTTACAGGGTTTCCGAATTCGTCAGTGGCACTCACAGTTTCCTCTTTGCTGGTCTCTTCTGCCTCTGTACTCTTCGTCTCCTTTACCGCCGGTTTGGTTTTATCTCCGCCATCATATCCCTTGTCAGTGGGCACATGATCCACGCTTGTTCCCTGCTTATACATGCCGGAATCAGCCGCAATCTTGGCACTGATCTTTTTCACCATATCGGAGGGTTCATAGCTGTCCTTGTCGAAAAGGAATTTATGCAGCTGTACCACGTTTGTTTCCAATGTCTGAGGAATTACACAGTCACCTTTTTTACCTATGTCCATATCGCCGCGGGCATATGGGAAGCCGCCTGTTTCACCAATGTGATATTTACCAATATCTAATAACAGTTCAGTAAAATCACTGAATGTTAAATTAGAGCCGATCTGGTCAACTTCCATAAGAAGAATTCTGTTAAGCAGACCCAGATCCGCTTTCTTTGCCTTTTCAAAGGATTTCTGAATTACAAGACGCTGGCGCTCTGTTCTTGCAAAGTCTGTATCCATCTTTCTGAGTCTGGCGTAGGCCACGGCCTGAACACCATCTAAATGATTGAGACCAGCTGATTTTAAATGAACGGATGGAACTCCGGTTTTCTCAACAGTCTCTGTAATAAAGGAGTTGATATAACGGAATTCTGCCTTGCTGATATCGATATCCACGCCGTCCAGCATGTTAATTCCATCTGCCACGGACTTCCAGTTGAAGGTCACATACTCGGTGACATCCAAATCTAAGTTTCTGTTAATTGCTGCAAGTGCCTGGGCAGCACCGCCATTTGCATAGGCTGCATTAATCTTATTATAAGTATTGCCTTCATTGATGTTTAAATATGTATCACGGAAAATGGATACAATTTTTATTTCTCCAGTACCTCTGTTGATATTACAAAGCATAATAACATCGGCGTTGGTTCCTTTATTTACATTACCATCACGGCTGTCAACACCGAATACTGCTATGGTCCGATATCCGGTCATATGCTTCTTCTGATCTGCAGTCATCACTTCGTTACGTACCTGATTTGTATTAAAATTATCGGGCTTCTGGATCGAACCCATGAGTCTCGACACATATGCATAGGAGAAAATAAGTGCGAGGGTAAATATTTCTGCAACTGCAAGGATTATGAATTTACGGATCCGTCTCTTTTTTTCTGTATGAGCAGCTAACCGGCTGGCTGCAGCGGCCTTCTCCTGAGGAGAAATTCTTGGCTGCTGTCTGGAAGCACCGTCTCCAATCACGATCTGATCTCTCGCAGGTGTTCTTCCTTCCTCTTTAGAGGCGCGGCTTCTGCGGTTTTCCTGTTCCATGTTCGTTCTGGCCCTGTTCTCTTCCGGCTGCCTTGCACCAGTCCTTTGGGGTCTGGCG
>SVDT01000329.1 GCA_015057775.1 Paenibacillaceae bacterium
TCCCCAGTACTTGGTCAGTACCACGCCGAGAGCCATTACCACTGCACCGCATAAAGCAGCTAACACGCCCCATACGTCAATTGCCATCTGCTGCTTAAACAGAAGTAAAATGACTCCCGTCACCATCATGACAATTGCAGCATAAGACCGCATGGTTGGTTTTTCTTTTAAAAGAACCCAGCTGAAAAATATTACAAATACCGGTTGTACGCTTCCTATGATCGATGCGATTCCTCCAGGCAGCCGGTAAGCCGCAATAAACAAAAACAGAAAGAATATTCCGATGTTCAAACTTCCAAGTATCAATGATTTTAAAATCCAGATTCCCTTGGGCAGTTTCCTGTACCATAAAAGCAAAATGAGTCCTATGGGAAATGCTCTCATAAATGCAACAAACACCGGGCGCTGTATGGGGATCAATACAGAGGCAATGATATATGTGGATCCCCATAACATGGGAGTCAGCATTGTAAGTAATGTATCTTTCGTCTGCTTCATTTTTTTATCCTCTTTTCCTTATTTTTTATCTCACGTTTAAGTATCTTAACTTTAAGATATATTAAGTGTATCGCTTGTTGTCTTGGTTGTCAAGTATTTTAATGTTAAGATATTTAAAATTAAGAAACTTTACATTAAAATTACCTTGTACTTTTTGATTACAGGTGTTACACTAAAAATATGAAAAAAGATAATGTTGATAAAATAATCGATCAATGGGCACATGAGCTTCCGGATCTTGATGCGTCACCGATGGCGGTTTGGGGAAGACTTAAAAGAACTGTCAAGCATTCAGAAAGGAGATTGGCAGAGAATTTCTCCCTCTATCAGTTAAACAGCGGTGAATTTGACGTGTTGGCAACACTACGTCGTTCCGGTGGAGAATTCAAATTAAAACCCACGGATCTGTATCAGTCACTTATGATCACTTCGGGAGCCATCACAAACCGGATTGATACACTGGAGAAAAAAGATTTGGTTAAAAGAGTTCATGACAATGAAGACAGAAGAACGATCTACGTTCAGCTGACCAACGCAGGTTATGACTTAATATCCCAGGCAGTCATATCCCATACCCAGACAGAAGAATCCCTGTTAAAAGGGCTGACAAAAGAAGAACTGGCCCAGCTGGACCAGTTATTGAAGAAACTTCTTTCATCCTTGGAAGAACAGTAAGACCGGCAATGTCAGATTATGACTTTAGCCGGTCATATTTCTGATGAATCCTCATACAGTCATCAAGCAGTTCAAGGAGAGTATAAAGCTGGGAAAGCTTTTTTCTCCCTTGGGTAAAGCCCTGAGTATCCTCTGCTTTCCTTAATGCTTTTTTGTTTTCCGTAGTCAGCCTGTTAATTGCAGTTCTTACCCCTTCTGCGGCAGACCGGGATACCTCTTTAAAGACATTAAATATCTGGATCGCTGTTTTCTGCACTGCCTCCATATAGGCATTCAACTCTTTTTCGCTAGCTGTGAGATTCTTCTTTCTGATAACCAGCGCCTTGCCTTTCTCCGATAATTGTGTGGATTGCTTCAGATCTGCAGCTTCCCCTATTTTTTTTAACTCTTCTGCATCTCTTTGAAAGCTTTTGATTTCTTCTTCCAGTTTCGACTTCTTTTCTTTTTGATTCCTGATCTCAGGGACCATGGTAAGCAGTGTCTGCTCTAAGTTAAATATGCTGCTTTGCAGAATCTCTGACTGAAGAACAAGCTGTGATTCCAGCTGCAGGACTTCTTTCTCCCCAAGCAGCTGAGTGATGGCATGGTGCATCCGGGGAATCTCCTCCACCGCTTTTGAATGGACAAACGTATCGATGTCCGTCACCTCATCCTGGTAGGAATAATCCCAGGTCAATTCATTTAGAATTTCATTCCATAAGTTAAGATTTGCCTGTACTCGTTTCGCCTTTTCTGTGACAACCACAAAGGTTTCCACTTCATCTTTCAGTTGATCAATCTCGGTTCTTACTAAGACAGCCAGTTCAGCAATATCCTTTAAATTAAGATTGCTCTTAGAGGCAAGAGCTGTCAGCTCTTGCGCATATGGAGGTACTTCTCCGGCAGGTATGTATTCTTCTACAATTTTATCCAGGGTAAAATGAAGCGGCTTTTTTAAGCTGCCTTTTTCAAGCAGTCTGACCAGAAATCCCATTTTAACATCCCTTCAGGAATATGCACGCGGCGGCATCTTACCTTACTTTATGCATCCTGGGTCTTATTATTGCAAAGTACACTGACTAAGAAACCGCGGGGGCAGTTTAGCCAATCAGATATGGTTTTGCCAAATCCTCAAACTCTTCCTGGTATTCCTTCAGATATTCCATAAAATACATTCCTTTTGTATCTAATACCTGGGACAGCTTCACCATAAAATCCGGAATATCTTCCTTTCTTAATGCACCCATGCAGTTCCCCATATGGGTGCCATCTTTCTCCACTGCTCCACCTACATGAAGTTCAAAGGCCTCTGCCGGAGCATCGGAAATACGTTTTTTGCAGCCAGCAAATCCAAGTTCGCTTACCTGGTGCCTGGAACAGGAATTAAAACATCCTGATATAGAAACACAAGGCAGATAATCCGTGTTTATATTATTTTCCATCAGTGCCCTGCTTATTTCTTTTAATAATGTCTGGCTCTCTAAAACGCCTATCTGGCAGGTCGGCACTCCCACACAGCTCACACTCATGCCAATTCTGGTAACCTGATTAATCTCTCCCATTCTTGTAAGAAGCTTTTCTCCTTCTTCTCTTGACAGGTTGCGGATGTACATGCTTTCCGTCATACTAAGGCGAATGTCCTGCTGTTTATCCATCAAAAATGAAATGATTTCTTCAAGGGCTTTTACAGGCAGCTGTCCGCATAGGGGATGAATGACAGTTGTATAAAATCCCGGTTGTTTTTGGGCGATCAGATTTCTGCTGCCTGTATGAATGTCTGCAGACTGCTGCTTATCTGCTGTTTTACATATTTCGGCTGCCTCTACATTAATAGTTAAGTCCATGGATTCCTTCGTCTGGGCGAGATGCTTTTTGTAACACTCCAAGAACGCCTCTTCTCCCATCCTTTTTGGGATGTATCTCAGTCTTGCTTTTCCCTTGTTCTCATAATCTCCTTCTGCCGCAAATATTCTTGTAACAGCTTCCACATGATACAGAACCTGATTTGGGGGAATCAATTCATCATATGGTAAAGCTACTGCAGGATTATTGCCTAATCCACCTGCCAGGTACATTTTAAAGTAAGGGGCTCCCTGATCCATGACTGCCATAAAGCCCAAATCATTGATGGTACAGTTGGCTGTATCCGCTTCATTGTTGGAAAATGCTATTTTCAGTTTACGGGGCAAATGATATTCCATAATCCGCTCCATGACGTACCGGTTCACCTGCAACGCATAGGGAGTGGGATCAAAAGCTTCCGTTTTATCCACACCAGACAGGGGAGACAAGGCGACATTACGGGGATAATTGCCGCCGCCTCCTCTTGTGTACAAACCATGGTCAATAGCCGTCTCCATGATATCACAGACAGAATCAATATCCAGATCATGAAGTTGAATAGCCTGCCTGGTTGTAAGATGAATTCTCTCTAAACCATATTGCACGGCAAATTTATGGATTAATTTCAAATGGGAAAATGATAAGATCCCGCAGGGTATCCTCAAACGAATCATAAAAGCTTTGCCGCCCCTTTGTGCATAAACACCCATGCCTCCGGATTTTCCCTTAAATTCAGCGGCCGTAATTTCCTTATTCACGAACTTATGACCGGCTTCTCTGAATTCCGCTATTTCCTCTTTTAGTTTTTCATTGTATTCCTTCAATGTTTTTCTCCTATTAACCTATATGATTTAATAGTTTTATATTACCATAAAACAGGAATAGAATAAAATATTTTTTTATTTTGTTTCACAAATCTGTTTTAATTTTTTATTCATCGCTTCAAATCCCGCTTTTGTTCCATTATCCAAAGACTTTTTTAGCATAGGCAATAAGATGCCATTAAATTTCTCTCTTTGGATGAATGTGGTGGTGCCATCCGAATTCTCGATTAATTCTAATATATGCTCGCCATCAAATAATCCCGGAAAACCGGTATGCCCAAGCCAGCGAAATTCTTTGTCTCTTTGAAATTTTAGGACTGTTGGTTTAAAAACCATCCCTTTTGAACCCGGCGGAACCATCTTAACTTCTATTCTCTCACCTACTGCCGGTTTTCCCTTTAAATATACCATAAATGGATTCCAGTCGGGAAAAGCACGAAAATCAG
>SVDT01000330.1 GCA_015057775.1 Paenibacillaceae bacterium
ATTTCAATTATAAAAGCATATTGATATTTGTCAATATGCTTTTATGTAAAATTTATGTAATTTTAAATACCCTTTAACCAGCCACTTTGCTTCTCCGCTCAACTAATACCACATCATGCCACGTTCCGTTATCCATTTTCCCCAGCCTTTCTCTATAACCAATTTCCCTGAATCCGCATTTTTTATGCAGATTCAAGCTTGCAGCATTCTCTCTGATAATCCCGGACTGTAACGTCCAGTAACCATTTTCTTCTGATAATCTGATTAATTCTTCTAAAAGAGCTGTCCCAACTTTTTGCCCCTGATAGCTGGTTCCGATATAGATGCTTACTTCTGCCACCCCTGAATAAACGCATCGCCCCGAAACAGGAGATAAAGCAGCCCAGCCAAGAATCGTATCACCTCTCCTGGCGGTCAGGCGGCAGGTGCTGCAATGACTTCTATCCCAGTCTTCCCAGCCTGGTGCCTCACTTTGAAAAGTAGCGATTTTAGTCCTTATCCCTTCCATGTAAATTTCTGCAGCCTGAGGCCAGTCTGCAGCTTTCATTTCATCAATTCTGTAATCCATAACCTGCTCCTCCTTAACCATATGAGTTTCATTTCTCCTGTACTGCCTGTCTGCTGCTTTCCACGGCTTCTTTAAGAAGCTCTAAGCTCTCAAGCACCTGATATCTTTTGCTCTCAGGAATTGCATTGAAAATATCTCTATAATATGTTTCCATGCTATCCTCAATATCCTTAAATACACTTCTGCCCTTTTCCGTTAATTGAATGATTACATAACGTCTGTTCTCCATATCAGATTCCCGGAGAACGAAATCTGATTCCACCAGATTATTAATGGTCCGGCTCATCGTGCTTTTATCCAATCCCAGCAAACCAGACAGGTCAACCAATGAAATCTTTTCTTTTCGGCCGATTTCAACAATCGCATGGCACTGTGCCAAGCTGATACCACAGCAGGACGCATCACTCTTTTCAAGAATGCCTAAATCTCTGACCAGGATCCGGATCAATTCACGTAACAATCCACTTCCCTGATTTATCATATTTATCACCTCAAAAAATATGATATCATGCAACTGTTGTATTTTGCAACTATGATTTTAAAATTATTATTTTATTACGTCTTGACTTTCATTTCTTTTGAGCATATACTATGATACATCAAATTATTTTGATATGAGGTGATAATATGGAGATTAATCCGGAAAAATGCGCGAAAGTATTTAAAGCCCTTTGTGATGAAAAACGGCTTATGATTTTAGAACTACTGCGAAGCGGTGAAAAATGCGCCTGTATTCTGATAGATCAGATGGAGATCGGTCAGTCTGCCTTATCTTATCACATGAAGATCCTTTGTGAGTCCGGAATTGTGGAAAGCAGGCAGGAAGGTAAATGGACACATTATAAAATCAGTGAACAAGGCAGTGATCATGCTATGTCTCTTTTAAAATTCATCACTACTCCCAATCTGGAGGCAGAGTATAGCAGCCACAGCAATTGATAATAGCCATCAAAACACAGATGGCTATTGTTCAGCACTAAATATCAATTTTTTTTGATATGATAATTTTATTAAAGAAAGAGAGGTACATTTCAATGAATCCCATTCCTACAATCTGGCTGTTTCTTCAAGACCAGGTACTTGGTATGAAATGGCTCAATGCCGTCATCGGAAGACTGCTTTCTAGTCTTGGCATTGACATTTCCAGTCAGCTTGGCGGCAGTATCCGCTTTTTTATCTATGATGTTATAAAAATCACGGTTCTGCTTTGCGTTCTGATTTTTATGATATCATACATTCAGAGCTATTTCCCGCCTGAGCGCAGCAAAAAAATCATGGGCCGTTTTCACGGTGTATGGGCAAACCTGATGGCAGCATTACTTGGTACGGTTACGCCATTTTGCTCCTGTTCATCCATTCCCCTGTTTATAGGCTTTACCAGTGCGGGATTACCTCTGGGTGTGACATTTTCCTTTCTCATTTCCTCTCCCATGGTAGATCTTGGCTCTCTTGTGCTTCTGATGAGTATCTTTGGTACAAAGGTGGCATTTATTTATGTAATACTCGGGCTCATCCTCGCCGTGCTTGGAGGTACTTTGATCGAGAAGCTTCATATGGAGAACCATGTTGAGGATTTTATCCGTTCTGCTAACAGTGTGGATCTTGATTCCCCCGACCTTACCCGAAAAGACCGGGTGATTTATGCCAGGGATCAGGTGGAATCCACATTCAAAAAAGTGTTTCCTTATATTTTAATTGGTGTAGGTATTGGTGCAGTCATTCACAACTGGATACCTGAAAGCTGGATCGAGGCGGTACTGGGCAGCCACAATCCCTTTGGCGTTATATTAGCCGCTTTGCTGGGCGTTCCCATGTATGCGGATATTTTTGGAACCATACCAGTTGCAGAAGCGCTTCTTTACAAGGGTGCACAGCTTGGAACTGTACTCTCCTTCATGATGGCGGTCACGACCTTGAGCCTGCCATCCATCATCATGCTGCGTAAAGCTATTAAGCCTAAATTACTTAGTCTGTTCGTGGCAATCTGTACGATCGGCATCATTATCGTTGGCTATCTGTTTAATATTTTTCAAAACTATATTATATAATAATTCACTGAATGGAGGATCTTATTATGGCAATGTTTGGGTTTGGCAAGAAAAAAGAAGAGGTACCTGCTAACAATTCTGAATGCTGCTGTGGCAGCAAAGAGGCTATGGCTGAATCAGAAGAAACGAAGACCTGCGGCGCGTCAGTCAAGGTACTTGGCTCTGGCTGCGCAAAATGCAATCAGCTGGAAGCAGCCGCCAAAGATGCACTGGACGAACTGGGCATGGAGAATACCATAGATCATGTAACGGATTTTTCGCAGATTGCGGCTTATGGAGTCATGTCTACACCAGCTCTTGTGGTTGACGGCAAAGTAGTTTCCTTTGGTAAAGTTCTTAAAAAAGAAGAAATTGTCAAAATTCTTCAGGATATAAGAAAAGCTTAATTAGAATCATAAAACGCGGGCAGCTTTGTTCCGTCAAAGCAGCCCGCGTTTTTGGTTATCATCTATTATCTATCTCTGTTAATACTCCCCTGAAAGTTATTACAGAAAATTGAAGATTTGTTCCAGAGGTTCAACCGAACCTAACTTTGGCTGGCTCATAGTCCCCATCAAAGCTGCATTGGGCACCAGAACCATAGTGGTCGTCTTATAACCTTTTTCTTTAATCTTAGCGCAATCGAATTCTACCAGCAGCTCCCCTGCCTTCACATGATCTCCCTGCTTTACCAAAGCGTGAAAACCATCTCCTTCCAGCTGTACTGTATCGATTCCGATATGAAGCAAAACTTCCATATCATCCCCGGTTTTCATTCCGATTGCATGTCCGGTTGGAAATACGGATACAACCTCTCCATCAACGGGAGCATATAACTTTCCTTCTTCTGGTTCGATGCCAACACCTGGTCCCATAACTTCTTCTGCAAATACCGGATCACTTACCTCGGAAAGCGGTATTACAGTTCCCTTTAAAGGGCTGTAGATTGTTTTTGGTTCACAGGTTATTCTTTTATCAGAAGAAGTGTCTAATTCCTTTGCCTCTTTATTACCAAATAAATTATCTAAAAATCCCATTTTGCTCAGTCCTCTATATGATTAGTCCAATGATTCCCAACGTTTTTTTAATACGAAAGCAGCACTTTTCGGCTGTCTTACACGATTGAAAATCCCCTTTTTGTTCCCATTTACACGCATGATTCCCTCTGTTGTCTGGAAATCAGCAAAATTCCAAACCAATTCGCCCTGTACAAACTCAAACTGGTCAAATATTTCAAAATTCATATCCAGATATTCGTTCTGGTATTCCTGGCTCCACATAATACTTGGAAGTTTATGTTCTGCCGCCATGGTATCCGTGCCGAATTCAGTAAATACAAACGGAATATTCAAATTTTTATCTTTCCACTTATTCATCTCAATTAAGAAGGCTTCCCTTGCATCAACAAGCTCCGGACCTCCTTTGATATACCACCCATAATAACGGTTCAAACAAATAAAATCACAAAGCTGGTAACACTTACACAGTTCCGGCTGACTGTTCTTTTCAAATGCCCCTGTCATCGGACGATTCTGTGGATCCAGGGCTCTTGCGGCATCAAACACTGCAGTGAAATAATCTTTCGACTCTTCGCTGGTGGTTTCCGGTTCATTAAAGAGACTCCATGCAATAACACTGGGATGGTTTTTATCCCTTACAATCAT
>SVDT01000331.1 GCA_015057775.1 Paenibacillaceae bacterium
ATTGGTTCTGTCTATAAGAATCCCCACTGCCAGATCTGTAAATCCGTCAAATATTTTAGTTACCAGAAACATGACGCTTACTGCCGCTGCATTTAAATGCATCACATCTGTATAAAAGTATAATAAGTATAATGAAATCACCTGCCAGATCAGATTACAGGCAAAATCAGAAGAGCCATAACCAATTCGCTGCCTCCACTTGCTTTTTTTAATCTCTTTTTCAAACGTATCCATCTTCTCAGCCTCTCCTTATTTATTGATAGTTGTATACTATCATCATGCAAAGGTTTTGACTAATGACTAATTTATGTTATTGACTTGATATTTTTTAACATGGTACACTTATGAAAAGATTACACCCGGAGGAAGCTGTCATGAAAATAAACAAGAAGAAATTTAAAGAATTTATTGTTTCATATAATGAAGATGAAGAATTTTACCGCCGCCTTTTTGAGACGGAACAACGCTCTCCCCAGACCTTTTCCTCCTATGTGGATTCGTTGGACCAGGAATATATTGAACGGCGCCAGCTATATGTTCCCTGCCTGCATCCAATCTGGCATCCATATATCTCTGAAAACGCATTTTTTAAATCCTCCTCACAGAATATTTACATTAATAAACATAACCGCTATACTCCAGAATTTATTCATGAACATGAATTTTATGAATGCTTTTACGTGTATTCCGGCGCCTGCTCCAATACCATTCAGGGAAAAAAAAGAGTGTGCAAAACCGGAGATTTATGTATTATTCCTCCTAAAACAAGGCACAGCATTGCCGTATTTGATGACAGTGTGGTGATTAATATCATGATTAAATCCAATGCCTTCCATTCAACCTTTTTTGAGCTGTTTGCCAACAACAATGCCTTGTCCCACTTTTTTGCCTATACCTTGTATAAAAAAACAGAAAATAATTACCTGCTGTTTCATACCAGGTCAGATGAGGTAATCTGCAATCTGATCGAAGACATTTATATTGAATTCTACGGACACGAAAAGTACTCTGACCCCCTACTTGACAGCTATCTTCTCACATTCTGGGCGATCCTGCTGCGCCGGCATGAAAAGCATCTGGAAAGCTTTTTAAATACCACCCATAAAAACCTTGCCCTGCCTGATATCCTGAATTACTTTCAGACACACTTTATGGATATTACACTTTCCTCTGCTGCAGAACATTTCGGCTTTTCGGTCCCCCATTTCAGCAAGCTGGTCAAGGAACATACCGGCCAGACCTTCATTAAGCTTATCCGGAACATACGACTGGAAAAAGCCTGCCGGGCACTTAAGACTACAAATTTAAGCATCTCTTCCATCTGTGAAATAATTGGATATACAAATCCGGAGCACTTTAACCGGATTTTTAAAGAAACCTTTCATATGACTCCGGGAGAATACCGCAAAAATAAATGAGTATCCCGGAAGAATACAAGACTCTCTGCTGGACGCCCATGCACACAAAGTCAGGAAAGGAGCAGAAAATTCTGCTCCTCACTTTTTTTTAACCAATTCTCCTATAAACTAAACGCATGAAGAAGCCGTTTTAAATAATCTCCAAACTTCGCTTCCCGCACAGCTCCTGCTGTCAGAACCGGAACTTCGCCGATCTTCTTTCCCCCAAGACTATATACAAGGTTTCCTGCAGGCTGGCCTTCTTCAATAGGAGCAGACACTGACGGAACAAGCTCCAGTTTCCTTTCTATTGCGGTAAAGTCCTCGCCCTTTAAGCTTAAATAGGAAAAGGAACCGCCGTATTTCAAAGGAACTTTCTCGTCCACACCGTTATCTACAATCATATCCGGAAGGGGCAGCATCTCTTTATCTTCATATAGCTTACAGTTTGCATAACCATAGTTTAAGAGAGTCTGGGCATCTGCAAACCTCACCTTATAATCCGGCGCTGCCATAATGGAAGCAATGAGACGGACACCATCTTTTTCTGCAGTTGCAGAGAGACAGTACTTTGCAATAGAAGTAGACCCGGTCTTTAAACCTGTTACATTAAAGTTTGTTGCCATTTTTAAAAGCTTATTGGTATTAGACAGACCAAATTCTTTCGTTCCCTGTTTCGTCACATGAGTGATGTTTTCCATCCAGATCGTTGAATAGTTATGAATCTGTGGATACTTATTAATCAGTTCCCTTGACATGGTTGCGATATCTCTGGCAGTTGTTACATGTGTGGGGGATTCTGTAAGACCGCAGCAGTCTTCAAAATGGGTATTTGTCATCCCAAGTGCTGCCGCCCGCTCATTCATCATCTTAACAAATTCATCCTCTGTTCCTGCTATGTACTCCGCCATGGCGACTGATGCATCATTGCCTGACGCAACAACAATACATTTGATCAGAGTTTCAACCGTCTGTACTTCCCCTTCTTCCAGAAATACCTGAGATCCTCCCATGGATTTTGCGTGGGCACTGGTCACTACTTCATCGGTCAGCTTGATTTTACCTGATTCCAGAGCATCAAAAATAAGGATGAGTGTCATAATTTTTGTGATGCTGGCAGGACTTCTTTTTTCATCTGCATCTTTTTCGTAAATGACCTGCCCGGTAGATGCTTCCATTAAAATCGCACTTGGAGACTGCAGGGCCGGGCCGCCTTCTGTATTAACCGCCTGGGCCTCTTCTGCTTTTACAATCATGTCCGAGGCAACCGCTATATCCGGCTCCTGCGCTGTCACCGTCTGGCAGAAGCAGGAAAATAGCAGAAAAAAGCTTAATATAAATGCTGTAACTCTTTTCATGTTATACACGTTCCTCTGATCTATATCTTTCTATCATTGTATGGGACTGCTTCCCATACATATGCCACTTTTCCCAAAAAAAATTACCCCATTTTCATTTCATCTTTCTACAAAGTATGCTATACTTGGACAGGGAATGTTATTTTAGTAATAGATTCAACCAAAAATATAACAGAATTATGAGGTTTCGTTATGAATCAAAATGATTATCGTAAATGGAATGTTGGAAAAGGGCCAAAACACTCAAAAAACATGTTTGCAATTATCCTGACTGGTCTGCTGATTGTAATGGTTATGGTACTCTGTGGAATTGTTATTAATAAGAAGCTGCATCATAAGCTGATACCTGCCGGCTCATCGGCTGCTGTTTCTTCTGAAAGCGAGGCACAGCCTTCTACTGAGGAAACTACCCCAGCTGATACATCGGAAGCAGATTTAAAGGCTATTTTATCAAACGCGGAACAGCTTGCTTCCCAATACGATTATGACGGAGCCATTAATCTTTTAAAATCAGACACCAGGTTTGTGGAAAAGGAAGAGGTAACGAAAGCGGTTTCCGATTATGAGACAGCCAAAGCTGCTCTTGTCCGTATTAATCCACAGGAAGTCACCCATATATTTTTCCATTCACTGATTATGGATACTTCAAAAGCATTTGACGGTGATTCCAAGCAGGATGGCTATAACCAGATGATGACGACGAAAGATGAATTTATTAAGATGATGCAATCCATGTATGACAAGGGTTACGTACTTGTAAAAATTCATGATCTGGCGTATGAAAAGAAGGATGAGAACGGTAATCCAAAGTTTGTATATGGAGACATTATGCTGCCTCCTGGAAAAAAGGCTTTTGTGCTGTCACAGGATGATGTATGTTATTATGAATATATGAAAGGCGATGGCTTTGCCACCCGAATCATAATTGGAGAGGACGGTTATCCCACCTGTGAGATGCAGATGGATGACGGAAGTGTTTCTGTAGGCGATTATGATTTAGTACCAATCCTTGAGAATTTCATAAAAACCCACCCAGGTTTTTCTTATAAGGGAGCAAGAGGAATTCTTGCTTTTACCGGATACAACGGAATTTTGGGCTATCGCACTGACGAAGCTTATAAAGATACCAACCCAAACTATGAAGCTGACCGTCAGGAGGCTGCAAAGGTTGCACAGGCATTAAAGGATCACGGCTGGGAACTGTCTTCCCACAGTTGGGGACACCGGAACATGGGTGAGATCTCCATGAATCACTTTAAGACAGATACGGATAAATGGGAGCGCAATGTGGAATCCATTATCGGTCCTACTGATATCATCCTGTTTCCATTTGGTAGCGATATTGGCAGCTGGACTCCTTACACAGACAGCAACGAACGTTTTACATATTTAAAATCCAAAGGCTTTCGCTACTTCTGTAATGTAGACGCAAGCAAGTCTGTGTGGATGCAGCTTGGACCTGATTACTTCAGACAGGCCAGAAGAAATTTA
>SVDT01000332.1 GCA_015057775.1 Paenibacillaceae bacterium
TCAAACAGTCCCATACCTGCCATTGTGTGATATTTTAATCCTAAAGCTGCTGTCGCTGCACCAGCGACAGCTCCGCAGAGGCAGGAAATAACGAAATGTTTCATTCTGGGAAGTAAAATTCCGTATATAGCCGGCTCTGTTACTCCGAAAAAGCCTGAAATCCATGCAGGAAGAGCGATCTGTTTTAAGCTCTTATCCTTTGTTTTCAGCCACATGGCGAAAACCATGCCGGTGGTTGTAAAGGTAACAAAGGTGGTAAATGCCAGGATCGGATCGGGAGTTCCTGAAATAATATTTGTAATGCAAAGCACAACCAGTACAATATGAACACCAAATACAATCATTACCTGCCAGAATCCGCCTACTAAAAATCCGGCAGCAATTGGGCTTAGTTTATATACAGATAATACCGCCTGAGAAATGCCATTGGACAGCATGTTGGCAAGAGGTCCGATTACCACATAACCAAGAGGAACTGATATTAACAGCACAAGCATTGGTGTGATAAAGGTTTTCACCATATCAGGAATTATCCGGTTGAAAAAGCTCTCCAGAGGCTTTGCTACAGCTACGATTAATATGACTGGAAGCAGTGTGGATGTATAAGTTGCATTAAACACATGTCCAAACAGAGGTACATCCACTCCGTTAATGGTTGGATAACACAGAGCAGCTCCTATAATCAGACCCAGGAACGAATTCATCTCTATTTTCTTTGCAGTGTTGTAACCGATAACAACCGGGAAGAAATAAAAGATGGAATCTCCGATTGCATTAAGCAGAATATAAATTCCGTCTTCATTGGAATAAAGTCCCAGGTAGGATAGGATGGAGTTAAATCCTTTTAACATACCGCAGGCACAAAGGATACCGATTGCAGGCATCATAATCCCGGAAATCAGATCCAGTGATTTTTCCCTGAAACTCATCTTCTTTTTTTCTGACTCTTTTTCTGATGAAATATTTGCAATTTTACAAACATCTGCAAATACCTGGGGTACATGGTTTCCGATGACAACCTGATACTGACCGGAGCTGCGCATCACTGTTATGATACCTTCTGTCTGTTTCAGCGCTTCATCATCTGCAAGGCTTTCATCTTTTAATTGAAAGCGCAGACGTGTTACGCAGTGTACAAGGCTTAAAATGTTATCCTTGCCGCCGACTTTTTTGATAATGTCTTTTGCCAACAGGTCATATTTTCCCATTGTTAAATCCTCCATTTTTCTTTTTTATTTGAAATATGAAAGTTTAGCCAACCTAATGTAACCATCTTGTCATAAAACAGTCTTATAAACAACTCGTTCAATGTGAAGCGTTAAATACAGTTTTTCATCATTAGATACCTGGTAGTTATATTTCTTTCTGAGAAACTCACAAATCTTTTCCGCACACTCATAGGCATTCACATATTTTTTCTTAATGATTAAAAGCAGATCATCCTGCTCATCATCAAGATAGGTTTTTCCCTCCAGAAGTCTCTGGGCAAAAAACTTTAAGTGGGTGATAAAACGGTAATAATATAATGAGTCTTCTTTAAAAAAAAAGTGAAAATTATAGGAAACAATATTGGTAATCTCTGAGATCAGTTCCGCAACCTGATGAATCTCTTCGGAGCCTTTTTTCGTAACAGCTTCCACAAAATGAATGGCGATAAATCCGGCTTCATCTTCCGGCAGGCGGATTGAAAAACGTTTTTCTATCATATCCAAAGCCTTTAAACCAATCTCAAATTCTTTCTTGTAAAACTTCTTTATATCCCATAAAATGGCGTTTTTTATTGTGATTCCTTCCTGGAACCGTTTCACAGCAGAATAAATGTGATCGATTAAAGATAAATGAATGGTATCATTTAAGTCTGCCTCTAACACCTTTGAAGCGTATTCAATTATCTCTTCTCCCAGCTCCACATAGCCGATGGGAATGTTGGCAACCAGCTCCTGAAACCGGTTATTAATTAAGGGATCAGACAAAACAAAGATCTTATCGATTTTGCTTTCATCAAGCTCATCTCCATTCTTCTTTTTAAATGCAAGACCGCAGCCCATAACAACCTTCTCCACCCCGTTATCATCTCTGATTACGACCGCGTTGTTATTAAAAATTTTGTAAATGATCATGCTTCTCACCCCTGTCCAATGTAATAATAATCCTCAAGTTCCTGTTTTTTGGCGAAAAAAAACCTGTTTACCATGTATTATGGGCAAAAAATGCCACAATAACATAATAAACAGGTATAGCTTGCGAATGCAATCACCATCCATTTGACCATAGTATAATACAAAAGAATGAATTTAGCAAGATAAATAATTTTCCTATTCGAATATTCTCCACGCCACAATAAAGTTGTTTCTCCACCAGTCAGAACGCTGCCGGTAAACTACTTTTCCGTTGCCTGAGGAAGCATCAATCACCTTACCGCCCTCTGCGGCAATTCCCATATGACCCTTTTCCACAACAATATCACCTGGCTTTATATCGTCATAATTGGATATGCGTTTATATTTTCCCATGCTTTTCCACCCGCTAGAGGTAAGGTAGCTCTGTCTTACTCCAATCTGATTCAGACTCCAGTAAACAAAGCCGGAACAGTCAAAGGAGCTTGGTCCTTTTGATCCCCATACATATTTTGACCCCACCTTTGATGCCGCAACATCAATTAATGCTTTTATATTTCCATTTACAGTTTTGCCTCCGCCGCCATTGCCTGACTCTCCTGCACTGGGGCGGGAACCCGTACCCGATTTAACTCCCTTATCTCCTGTCAGCAGGGAGAGAGTCTGTACTCCAACCGATCCGTCTGATTTCAGACCATTGTCTGCCTGAAACCGTTTGACTGCCTGCTCTGTTATCTCTCCAAAGTAACCGGTAGCATTGGAAGAAGACAGATATCCGTATTTATTTAAAAGCTCCTGAATCCGTTTTACATTCTCTCCCTGTTCTCCCAGTACGATTCCATTGGGCGTAGCTTCCCCTTGTTCTAAGGCAATTCTTGTGGAAGGGCCTAAAAATCCGTCTACAACTAAATCGTTTCTGGACTGGAACTGTTTTACCGCCATAACCGTGTCATTCCCATAATTACCATCAGGCACAGTTGTTAAATAACCAAGGCTTTTTAAACGCTTCTGAGCGTCAAGAACCACCTCGTTCTTCTCTCCATATGTCAGATAATCGGGTTTTACCTCTTCGCTGTAAAGCAGATTAATTGTCTGCCGTCCAACTTTACCGTCTATTGACAGCTGGTTCAACTCCTGAAGCTTCATGACTGCTTTCTGGGTTATCTCATTAAAGTCTCCGTTCACTTCTTCTTTTTTAGTCAGATAGCCAAGCTCATACAGTCTGTTTTGGATTCGTTTTACGTCTTCTCCCGAGATTCCCAGAGACACTGCATAATATTTTGCTTCCGGAGAGAACAGGGCTGTCAGTGTCTCCTGTCCCACAACTCCATCCTGAATCAGATTATTCTGTCTTTGATAGGTCTTTATGGCCCCCGCCGTTACAGGTCCGTAATACAGAGTGGGTTCATCATTTTCCATAAATCCCAGTTCCATCAGCCGTTCCTGTAATTTTGCAACAAAGGGATGCTCCATACCCTCTTTTAAATTATCCGGCATGGGGATTTTCTGCGCTTCACTTTCTGTTGCAGGCAAAACCGGTTCACTTTCTGTTTCCAGTTTTACAACCGGACTGCTCTCGTCTGCAGCAACTGATTCTTTCTGCTGAGTTGGAGAATTTGCAGTGGGCCGATTATACATAAATATGACGTACACTGCTGCCAACAATGCTGCTGCAATGAGAAAAACCACTGCCTGCTTATGTTTTTTAATGATATTCAACATGCTGTATTTTTAATCCTTTCCGTTGTCCGATGTATGATTATACCCCAGGTCCCTGAACCTGGGCTTTGCTCTCTTTCGTTTCTGCAATGGAAGGACTTAAGACCGCTTCCGTTTCCTGTTCCTGTGATTGCACGGGAGGTTCCTCAGTAACCGTCTCTCTGACTGTCTCTTTGATGGTCTCCTTTGTTTCCGCCGGAATTATAACACCGGTTGTATTCCTTTTTACCAGACCTGGTTTTCCTTTATAAGTACTGGTATGAAGATAGACTTCTTCTGCCTTTTTACCACTTTTTGATGTAACTAAATAGGTTTTCCAGGTACTTCCCTTAACCCCTTGTGTGATTACCACATTCTGGTCTGACTTAAGGTCTGGTCTTCCTCGTATTT
>SVDT01000333.1 GCA_015057775.1 Paenibacillaceae bacterium
GGTTCTTTAAGTATCGGTCAACAATAGTCAGAATTCTGGTGACGGCCTGGTCAAGAACTTCTTCTTTCAGCCGTCCCTCTCTCACTGCTTCCACCAAACGTGCATCATTGACTCCGCCTGAGGAAGGCATCTCCAAATCAAGCCCTGCAATTACTCCGGCAACACGGTCATTCACCGCTCCCCAGTCACTCATAACATAGCCGTCAAAGCCCCATTCATCTCTTAGTATATCTGTTAAATAACGCCTGTTTTCCGAACCATAAGTTCCGTTTATTTTATTGTAAGAACACATCACAGTCCAGGGCTTTCCAGCTTTTACCGCCCCCTCAAAAGCAGCCAGGTAAATTTCCCGCAGTGTTCTCTCATCCACTACAGAATCAGAGGTCATACGCCTGTGTTCCTGATTATTGGCAAGGAAATGCTTTAAACTGGTACCTACCTCCTTACTCTGTACGCCCTTAATATGGCTTCCTGCCATCTCGGCCGCAAGATAGGGATCTTCGGAAAAATACTCAAAGTTTCTGCCGCATAAAGGAGAACGCTTAATGTTAACAGCAGGTCCCAGTATAACACTGACATTCTCCGCCTGACACTCATCTCCCAAAGCCTCACCAAGACTTGTAAGCAATTCCCGGTCAAAAGAGGAAGCGGTTGCGCATGCGGTAGGAAAGCAGACTGCTTTTATACTGTCATTGACACCTAGATGATCGCTTTTTTCATCCTGCTTTCTTAACCCGTGAGGGCCGTCACTTACCATAGAGGCCGGAACGTTCAGCCGATCCACTGTCTTTGTATGCCAGAAATCCGCACCGGAACACAGTCCAGCTTTTTCCTCCAATGTCATTTCCCCAACCAATTTTTTTATATCCATTTTTATCTATCCCTTCTTTTCATTCATTGTTATCGGATGTTATAAACACTTCTCACAGTTAACTCCTCTGGCAGGCCTTTTAAAACCCTGACTCTTCTTTCTCCCGGATTCATATCAAAGAAATTATCGCTTAACAGAAGATTATCCTCTTTATTACGGATCTCTACAGAGCGGGCATAAGTCTTTGCCTCCACGATCAGATATTCTCCCTCTGACCGTACAGTCAGTTGGGGATCAAGAAAACGATAGTGTTTGGGCGGACAGAATAACACCGTTCCCTGGGAAATGGTTTCCCCCATCTGCTCCAGTTTATAGCTGACATAATCCTCATAAAGACTGGCATCCTGCATTGAAACCTTATCAAACCACAGAGATGAAAGCTTTGAAACTACACACTCTTTTCGCCCGCTTTTCACTATCTCTCCGTTATTTTTTCTCAGTTCCCAGACAGCGGTCACCGTTTCATCCCTTCGGGTTTCATTGGCCACGCTCAGTCGTATGGATTTCATTACCTCATAAGGCTGGGCGTTGGGATTGGTGTCCTGGGTAAGTATTCCCTCTTCCTCACAGGAAATCATAAGGGGTGCAAAAAACCGCTTCTCATAGTAATGAAGCGCTTTCCATCTTCCGTAATAATCGATGGACGACCACGATGCTACAGGCCAGCAGTCATTGAGCTGCCAGACAATTGCTCCCATACATCGTCCCCGGTTTCTTCTAAAGTGCTCCACTCCATAACGCATGGCCTCTGCCTGCAAAAGCTGGGAAGCATAAAGAAGGGTATCAAAATCACTGGGATATAAAAAGGTCTGCTCCATATAGTTCATGATCTTTCCATTTGCTGTGGAATTGCGCTGATGCTTTTCCATGACATAGGAAAAGATATTTCTGTCCTCTTTTTCCGTAAAAGTCTCCACTGTCTTTATGGATGGAAATGACTGAAAACCAAATTCTGAAACGTACCGGAAATAAAATTTGCGGTACTCTGTAATAGGTTTGTTTCCATGCCACACATCCCAGTAGTGGACATCTCCCCGGTTTTCATCGTTGGGGTTGTCAAAGCTTCCCCCAGATGAGGGGCTGGCAGGCCAGTAAAAGGTATATGGATCTTCTTCCTTTAATATTTTCGGTATTATATATTCATAGAGCTTAATATAATCAGCTTTCTGTCTGGGAGTACAACCCCAGATTTCCGTATCCGTAAACATCTCCATCTCATTGTTGCCGCACCAGAGTCCCAAACTTGGGTGACTGCGGATTCTGCGGATGTTATCAATTAATTCCCTTCGGACGTTCTCCTCAAATTCCTCTGTCAGATCATAAAGTGCGCAGGCAAACATGAAATCCTGCCACACCACCAGTCCCAGCTCATCGCAGATATCCCAAAAACCATCAAAGGGATAATGCCCGCCTCCCCAGACCCGGATAACATTAAAATTTGCTTCCTTGCACTGGGTCAGCAGCTGCCTTGTTCTCATCTCACTGCATCTGCCTAAAATACAGTCCTCAGGAATGTAATCAGCTCCCATGGCAAAAAAGCTGACTCCGTTAACCTCGTGAGCAAAGGATTCACCAAACTCATCCTTTGTTCTTTTCATTGTAAGCGTACGAAGGCCGATCCTCTTTTCCCAGGTATCGACCTCTTCCTCATTTTTCAAAAGCCGGACCAGTACCGAATAAAGATTCTGCTCTCCATACCCATTGGGCCACCAGAGTCTGGGATTTTCAATGAGAATCTCTTCTGGCTTTCCACCAAAGGTATGAACCTTCTTTTGGTTCTTATCTGCAAGGTCTGTGACCGTAATGCTCAAAGCATAACCATCTTTAAGAAGCTCTTCGTTATCTTTCTCCCAATCAAGCAGACGGTTATCGCCAGTCCTGCCGACTAAAACCTTAAAATTTAAATATACCCCTTCCGCTTCATGGCGCTGACTGACCGAAACACTGTTAAAACTGGCGCCGGTTACACCTGTCAGGAATATATCCCGCCAGATACCGGCATCCGGAAGTCTGGGACCCCAGTCCCAGCCAAACATGCAATGTGCCTTTCTCAGCTTTGAAAAGCCCCGCATGGCATCCTCAGAACCTCCGATTTTATCCTTTTCATATTCTTTTTCAATAAACCTGGTGGGAGAATGGAATACCAACCGAAGTTCATTTTCTGTCTGCTTTATTACATCTGTTACTTCAAATACCCATTGGCGGTGCATGTTATTTACACTGCCAAGAAGAGTCTTATTCAAATAGATATCTGCCAGAGTATCAAGCCCCATAAAGTGAAGGTATACTTTTTCCTGCTTTAATATCTCGTCATCTCCGTCAAAAACGCCCACATATTCAAAATCCTCATTCATCAGCTCCAGCGCTTTTAACTCATTGTCCCTCCAGTAAGGATCTTCTATCACTCCATTGTCCAGAAGATCTCCATACACGCTGCCAGGCACCGTTGCCGGATACCAGGTTTCTTCTGAAGCAATCCGCATTACAAATGCTTTGTCTATTACCCTTTTTTTCATACATTCTCCTTTCAATCCGCAGTCAGACCGTCGATAAGTCCCACTCTTCATGAATTTTGGGTACATCATTAATAAGGCGTTTTGTATATGCCGCCTTGGGATTTAGAATCACAGCTTCTGCTGTTCCTGATTCCACAAATTTTCCATGCTCCATTATGTAGATGGAATCAGAGATGTAAAAAGCAAGCCCGATATCATGAGTGATGAAAATTATGGTCATATTGGTCTCATCTCTCAGCTTTAACAGCATATCCAGTATGGTAGCTCTGGAACAGGCATCAATCATGGACGTGGGCTCATCTGCCAGCAGAATCGCCGGCTTTAAAAGAAAGATCCTTGCAATCATCAGCCGCTGCATCTGACCTCCGGAAAGCTCAAAGGGATATTTGTTGGTCAGTTCTTCAAATTTCAGATTAACAAAACGGCAGGCTTCTGTCATCATCTCCACCTTTTTCTCATAAGGGAGTCTGGCGCCGCCTCTCATTTTAATGCAGTCTAAAAGCACCTGATCAATTTTATAAAATACATTAAAGGAGGAAAACGGATCCTGAAAAATTGCCTGAATTCCCTTCCAATACTCTTTCTTCTTACGATAGCCTTTAATATCCCTGGGCTTTCCCTGAAAGCTGATTTCTCCTTCTGTGACACTGATTAATCCCAGCAGCATCTTAGAAAGAGTTGTCTTCCCGGAACCGCTCTCTCCCACGATAGATACAATCTCACCTTCCCGAAACTGAAAATCTACATGATCCACCGCCACTGTTTTTTCTTTCCCCATTCCAAAGATCTTCGTCACACCAGTTCCGCTTAAACAGGAACTGTTCTGTACTGGCTTTT
>SVDT01000334.1 GCA_015057775.1 Paenibacillaceae bacterium
CTGCCAGCCGGATAAATTTGATACCACATTACAGGAGTTTAAGGATAAACTAAAGAAAGCAGGATACGACCAGATTATCAAAGAGCGAACCGATTATTATGACGGAGTATTTGCCGGGAAGTAAGCTTTGCAGGAAACAGACAGAAAGTGAAAGGAGACAAAAAGATGTACAGTAGAAATGATGGCATGAATTATGCGCCAAAAGGAAAACCAGAGCCTGTGGTTTTAAAAGGGGATTTTTTCATAGCGGCGATTGCCTTGGACCATGGGCATATTTATGGGATGTGCAATGGTTTAACTGAGGCGGGGGCAGTACTGAAATGGGTATATGATCCCGACCCGGTAAAAGTGGCTAACTTTGTCAAAGTTTTTCCTGAGGTTCAGGTGGCAGAATCTGAGGAGCAGATCCTGAAAGATCCCATGGTGCATATGGTCTGTTCCGCTGCAGTAACAAGCCTGCGCTGTGCACTGGGTCTTCGGGTAATGGAAGCGGGAAAAGATTATTTTACAGATAAAGCACCTCTTACCACTTTGGAGCAGCTGACAGCCGCAAAGGAAATGGTGAAAAGAACCGGGAAGAAATATATGGTATATTACAGTGAGCGGATCCATGTGGAGGCAGCGGTTTTTGCCGGACAGCTGATTGAGCAGGGAGCAATTGGAACCCCCATACATATTGACGGCTTTGGTCCACACAGAGTGGGAGATCCTAAGGATAGACCGGACTGGTTTTTTATAAAGGAAAAATATGGCGGCATATTGTGTGATATTGGAAGCCACCAGATTGAACAGTTTCTGTATTACTGTAAGGTAAAGGATGCAAAAGTGCAGTATTCCCAGGTGGGGAATTTCGGGCATCCGGATTATCCTGAACTGGAAGATTTCGGGGATGCGGTACTTCTGGGAGACAATGGGGCAACCCAGCATTTTCGTGTAGACTGGTTTACTCCAAAAGGACTTTCCACCTGGGGTGACGGAAGAATCTTCATACTTGGCACAAAAGGTTATATCGAATTGCGCAAATACGTAAATATCGGAGCCTGTGACGGAAGCTCAAATCATGTCTTTCTGGTCAATGAGGAAGGAGAGCGGCATTTTGAAGTGACCGGAATGGTGGGATACCCGTTCTTTGGTCAGTTAATTTTAGACTGTATGAACCGGACGGAGAATGCCATGACTCAGGAACATGCTTTCAAGGCGGCAGAGCTGTGCGTCAGGGCGCAAAACCAGGCAATTAATATACAAGAGGAAGCAGGGGGGCAGAAACCATGTTAGATATTGCGGTTGTTGGAACGGGAAATATCGCCCCGGCACATATCGAAAGCCTTCTTACGTTTCCAGACAGATGCCGTATCGTTGCTTTGTGTGATATTTATCCGGAGAAAGCGGAAGCTTTAAAGGAGAAGTATCATTTGAGCTGCAGGATTTTTGATGATCATCAGAAAATGCTTGATTCCGGTCTTAATATTGATGTAATCCACATATGCACCCCGCCGTACGTCCATGGAGAAATCGCCATTCACTCCATGGATGCAGGCTGTCATGTAGTGGTGGAAAAACCCATGGCTGCCTGCCTTCAGGAGTGTGACGCCATGTTGGAGGCGGAAAAGAGAAATCATGTAATTATGGCGTGTATTGCACAAAATCGTTTTCGAAACCAGATCTACAAATTAAAAAAAGTGGTTGATAGCAAAATCGCCGGTAAGATCTGCTGCGTACATGTAAACTCCAGCTGGTGGAGAGGACATTGCTATTATGATTTGTGGTGGAGAGGGCTTTGGGAAAAGGAAGGGGGCGGTCCTACCTTAAATCATGCGGTACACCATATTGATATGCTTAACTGGTTGGAAGGAAAACTGCCGGATGCAGTCATGGCCATGCTGGCAAACGTGATGCATGACAATTCAGAGGTAGAGGACTTGTCTCTTGCCATGTTAGAATACCAGGACGGAAGTCTGGCGCAGGTAACAAGTTCTGTTATACATCACGGAGAACAGCAGGGTATAGAGCTGCAGTGTGCGGATGCAAAGCTTTCGGTACCGTGGGATTTAAAAGCAGAAATCTCAAAGGCCAATGGCTTCCCTGAGAAAGGGGGGAATCGGGAGCTGCTTGACAAAATTCAAGCCTTTTATGAGGAAATACCGGATCTTTTATATGAAGGGCACACCGGAGAGATTGATGATATCCTTCGTGCAGTTGAGACCGGAACCAGACCTTTGATTACCGGGGAAGACGGGAGAAGGACTGTGGAGCTGATTACAGCTATCTACAAAGCCGGCTGTTTAAAAGAACGGGTAAAGCTTCCGATCAAGCAGGGAGATGTATATTATTCTTTTGAGGGGATCTTAAAAAATGCGGTTCGGTTTCATGAAAAAAGTGCATCGGTTGAGAATTTTACTGATACTGTCATAACACTGTAAACTGCTAATTAGTAATGCAAAATTATCCGCAGCTCAACTGCTTGAGCTGCGGGTTTTTCTTTTTTAATTACTTTATAAAATTGGTAAAAAATAGCAAAAAATACAATAATTTAAAGAGTGTAAGGGCAAATTGCACATAGAAAAACATAATCTAAATTGTTATAATTGTAAAAATGTACAATTTAAAGGGGGATTATTGAGTATGATAAAACGTAAGAATCAATTAAAATGTTTCGTTTTTTTAGCATTAACTACTTTTATAACTGGAAGTAATAATATTTCCATTTCTGCAAGTACTGAAAGCAATACCACAGGTACTTTCAGTGTTCTATCCTACAATATCGGAGGGCTGCCAGAAATGTTTTCAAGTAGTGGAGATCCTAAGAAATATATTCCTCAAATTGGATCAAAGCTTTATGCCTACGATTTAATAAATGTACAGGAAGATTTTAATTATCACGCTTCGCTTTATGCAAATGATACTCATCCATATAGAACCCCTACTTCAGGAGGAGCAGGAATTGGTGATGGTATGAATTTTCTGTCAAAGTATCCTTTTGGAGATACAGACCGGGAGACATGGACAGACCGTTATGGTAAGTTTGATAGCGGTAGTGATGAATTGACTCCAAAGGGATTCATGTACAATCAAGTTAAAGTAGCAGATGGAGTTTATGTAGATGTTTACAATCTTCACGCAGATGCGGATACGGATCCGAAATCGGAGGCTGCAAGGCGTAGTAATTTAAATCAGCTTGCTACCTATATCGAGCAATATTCTCAGGGTCATGCAGTGATTGTGTTTGGAGATACCAATTGCAGATATACCCGAGCTGATGACGATTTAAAATCTTTATTTGTGGACAGGCTGGATATGAGAGATGTCTGGATAGAAAAAATCAGAAATGGGATTTATCCGCAAAAGGGAGGAGAAGCATTGCTGGGAGTGTCTGGAGAGACCAGTGCCAACAATGAAGTTGTAGATAAAATTTTTTATCGAAGCGGTGCCGGTATTACGCTGAATCCTACCTCTTATAAGGTTGAAAATAGTTATTTCACTGACACAGAAGGAAATCAGCTTTCTGATCACTATGCCATAAGTGCAAACTTTAGCTATACCAGGGATAATAGCATCCTTTACAGTGATTTATGGGGAGGATCTGGTGGCATAGCGTTTAATTTTTTGAGAAATCCATCACCAACACTCAGCAGACCTGTGTCCGTTACTATAAGGGGAGAAAATCGCGTGGATGCCATATCAATGACCTATGCGGATGGTACAGTGCTTAGCAATGGTGGAACTGGCGGAACTCAGAAGACTTTGGCGTTGGAAAACGATGAATATATCATTAAGGCGGTTATTTATAAAAATACTTATAAGGGGTCAGACCGGATATTCTATCTGGAGTTGACAACAAACAAAAACCGTGTTTTGGAAAGTGGAGTAAAAAGTGGAACCCCACTTACTTTAACTGCACCCGCAGGAACATATATTGCCGGATTTTTTGGGCGGGCGGAGGCTAATATTGATAAGATTGGAGCTATCTACAAAGCATTAGAATAACGATTGAGGGTGTCGCAAAATCACTATAATAAAGTGAAGGAGTGACACCCACTTTTCTTTGCTCCAATAGATGATTCATCTATTTTTACAACAGCCCCTTAAATTATAAATATGACATTTCCTTTTCAAAGAGGTTGTGTGGCGACATGGTTTATATTACAATATAATAATTTGAATTATTTGTGTGGTTAAATAAG
>SVDT01000335.1 GCA_015057775.1 Paenibacillaceae bacterium
GGGGAAACTGCCTTTTTAACACAGTACTTAACTCACAGCCTGGTGCAATTATGGCAGCCTCAATTCCAATTAAGTATCCTCTAACTGGAAAACGGTACAGTCTTATCATGTCAAGAAAACTCATATCATGCTGCATAGTGGGATTGGATACCTGCTCCATAATCTCCTCTAATGAAAAAATTTTAACAGATCCTGGCCGGTTCCCAGATGACATGGCATCTAAAATCAGTATAAAATCATCGGGGTTCAGAGAATAAAAGCACGCCTCACTATCCGTTTCTCCATAGATTATTTCAAGTTCCCTGCGAAGGAACCGTTTTTCAAGTTCTTCTGCGACTAAAATTCCAATCCCGTCATCCTTCATCAGCCGGCTGCCAACAGCGATCAGTTTCGTTCCTCATCCCTCCCTGTCCTATTTTTTTAAATATATGAAAAAGACATGGGAATATTCACACTCCCATGTCTTTTAAAATCAGGTTTGCTCATAACGACTGATCCTTGCCCCATGTCCTGGCACCTTTAATACCAGATCTTTTGATGTATTGGTAAACGTTTCACCTGTCCAGAGTTCTGTGAAACAAATACCATTCCAGTTTTCTTTTTCCAGCAAACCGGCTGAAATAACAATAATTCTTTCTTCTTCTAATAAATTGAACACGGCCAGATAATGAGAACCGCTCTTTTGGTTACTGCTGTACCAGATACAATGCTTCCCATCCCGGGCAAGCTGAATTGCTTTGCAATCATCACTAAGGAGTTCTAATACATCCGGGTTTGTAAGCAGAGTTTTTGTCCATTCATCCAACCGGGTAAGCTCCGCACCAATCATCAAAGGGGACCGGAATATGCACCAGAGTGACATCATTGTAATCTGTTCATCTTTGGTAAAACGGGTCAGACGTTCCTCTCCAAAGCCTTTCCCCAACATACCCACAGGAAGCATATCACAGTCCGGATAATTCCCCTGCCCCACATGATTCTGCCAATGCTCACACCGTTCAAACATCTGCTTTAACAAAGTCCAGTCGTCCCAAAAGTCATCGGTAATCCGCCACATATTAGCGTAAGCCTCATAATGCCATGCCTCTTTCAGCCGGGCGGGTCCCGGTGAAAGGCTAAGTACCATCTGCCTTCCGCTTTTATTCATTGCCTCATGAAGCATACGGATCTCTTCTTTTGCAGACGCTGCATCCATGCGGCAGATATCATCACATTTAATAAAATCCACCCCCCACTGGGCATACAGCTGAAAAATAGAATCATAATACGCCTGAGATCCCTCTGCCTCAGGGTTCACCCCATACATATCCGGATTCCATGAGCAGATGGAATAAGGATTTGATATCCAATCGGCTGTACGATCTGTCCCCCATATCTTCATCTTATTATGGGCTGCGATACGTGGAACCCCTCTCATGATGTGAATCCCAAATTTTAGACCCAGCCCATGGATATAATCAGCCAGCGGTTTAAAACCATGACCATATATAGAAGATGGAAAGCGATCCGGACACGGCCAAAGTCTGGAATATTCGTCTATTTCAACCTGACCGAAGGGAATATACTGGCACTCCTGCCGTCTGGTTCCGGCATTATGAGCATACCACTGAATATCAACCACAATATATTCCCAGCCATATTCTTTTAAATTCCGCGCCATATATTCCGCATTGGCCCGAACCTCCTGTTCTGTTACTGCTGTATCATAATAGTCATAGCTGTTCCACCCCATAGGGGGTTTTCCTGATGATAAATATCTGCTCATCTCATATCCTTTCCTGGTAATTTATTGATAAATCTGATATCATTATAACAACTGAACAGTCTATTACAAGAGTAAGAACACGATACAGGGAGGGTAATTTTTTGATCAACCAAACTTGTCAGACATTTGGTTTTCTGGACCTTGACAGACAATGGAATGCACCACTGTTTCTCCTGGATTTTGGGTTGGAGCAGAGAAAAAATGAAACCTATGATTTTCAAAATAATAATCGGGGCAGTTATTCTGGTTATCTGCTTCAGTACACATTAGATGGTATGGGAATGTTTGAATCAGAGGGGCAGAGAACCATTCTTTCTCCTGGAGATGCTTTTTTTATCACATTCCCAGATAGAAGCAGATACTATCTGGCTGAAAATAATTCATGGAAATACTTTTATATCCATTTTGACGGCGAAATGGGACAATATTTTTTTCAGCGGATACAGGCACTGACAGGAAAAACCTTCTCCATCCCCAATACAAGTCAGGCCATCTTACTGTTTTTAGAGGAATTCCAGGCAGTGAAATCAGGGAAAAAATACGGACGCTATGACAGCGGAATCTTTTTATACCAATTCCTGACCCTGCTTATGAGAGAACTGGAAACCCCCATAAAATCAGTTAAAAATGCCTGTGTGGAAGATGCAACAAAGTGGATGCAGAAAAACTATAAATATCAGATGGGGCTCTCTCAGATGTGCCGGGAACTTGACGTAAGCCTTCCCCATTTAACAAGGCAGTTTCATTTGCAGACAGGACTCTCTCCCATAAAGTATTTAACCAGTCTGCGCCTGGAACATGCATTATCCCTTCTTCTAAATACCTCAATGGGTCTTGAAGCCATAGCGACGGAATGCGGATACTCGGGCAGCAATTATTTCTCAAAGGTTTTCAGGAAAAACATGGGGATTTCTCCTGCTCAATACAGAGACCGGCATAATGGGCTGCAAAAGCCGTTATGATAGTATATCATTCTCCACACATTTCGCCGCATAAGTGGCCAGCCTTGATCCTCTGTCTGGATGAAAGGTATTAACAGCCTTGATTAAACCGATAGTCCCTACTGACAGGAGATCTTCCATATCATAGTCTGTATTCTGATACTTTTTTGCCACATGGGCTACAAGACGCATATTACGCTCGATGAGTGTGGCTCTCGCCTCCTGATCCCCTTCCTGGTATCGTTCCAGACACTCTCGTTCCTCTCGCGCAGTTAAAGGTTTGGGAAAAGTTTTCAAAGAAAGCCACCTTAAACTTACTTACTCCTATTTTATGCCGCCCTTATCTTTAAAGTGCTTTTACAAAAAATATTAGCTGGTACTTATTTATTTACAAAATTCTCTCCGTTACTTTACATAATATTTTTATGTAAAGTAACTCCCATGAAAAAGGACCGGACAACAGTCCGATCCTTTACATCTCATATTTTATTAATGGTGAAACAGGCGGATTCCATTAAATGCCATTACCATACCATATTTGTTACAAGTCTCAATCACCTGATCGTCTCTGACAGAACCTCCTGGCTGAACAACGTATTTCACTCCACTTTTATATGCCCGATCGATGTTATCTCCAAATGGGAAAAACGCATCAGAACCAAGAGATACATCAGAAAGCTGATCAAGCCACTGCCTTTTTTCTTCTCTTGAGAATACCGGAGGCTTCTCCTTAAATACCTGCTCCCATCTTCCATCTGCCAAAACATCCATATCATCTTCACCGATATATACATCAATGGCATTATCCCTGTCCGCCCTACGGATGTCATCAAGGAATGGAAGTTCCAGCACCTTTTGTGCCTGTCTTAAATACCAGTTGTCCGCCTTGCTTCCTGCCAGTCTGGTACAATGAACACGGGATTGCTGTCCGGCTCCGATTCCAATCGCCTGTCCATTCTTTGTATAGCAGACGGAATTAGACTGGGTATATTTTAAGGTAATCAAAGAAATGATTAAATCAATTGCAGCAGCTTCAGGAATCTCCTTGTTCTCAGTTACTCTGTTTTCCAGCACTTCTCGGCCAATTTTAATTTCATTTCTTCCCTGTTCAAACGTAACTCCATAAACCTGTTTTTTCTCAATGGGCTCTGGATTATATTCCGGATTAATTGAAATCACATTGTAATTACCATTTTTCTTAGACTTTAATATGTCCAAAGCTTCCGGGGTATAGCCAGGTGCAATCACACCATCCGAGACCTCTCTCTTAATGATTTTCGCTGTATCTTCATCACAAATATCCGATAAGGAAATATAATCACCAAAGGAAGACATGCGGTCTGCGCCTCTGGCTCTGGCATAAGCGCAGGCAAGAGGGGAAAGTTCACCTATATCTTCAACCCAGTAGATCTTTTTCAAAACCGGACTTAAGGGAAGTCCAACTGCCACACCAGCTGGAGAAACGT
>SVDT01000336.1 GCA_015057775.1 Paenibacillaceae bacterium
TACTGTAATATCAGAAGCCTTATATCCCAACTTTGTTATTTCAGAAATATCGATGAAGTATTTAAAGGACAGCTTATCTCCCATTCTTGCCGGCCAGCCGGAATGATTGTTTAAGAGTGCCTTGATTTCAATAAAATTGCTGCCGGAAGCATTGATTCCAGCTTCAACAAAAAACTCATCATTGGTTACCGGTTCAATTGCTTTAAAATCAGCAATAGGCATTCCGCCGTACCTGCCATATAGCTTAGCAAGGGCACCTACAAATCCTGCATTGTAATCACAGGCAATTTCATTATTTACATAATTACCTATCTCATCGGTGTAGCTGTCATCTCTTCCTGGACCGCCAACTAAAGCACCGTAGATTGTGTGTCTGTGATAAGTGGGAACGGTCTGACTGTCAGCCCAGGAACTGTGAGCAGTTCTGTGGTGAGGTCTCTTAGGAGGATTTACACCAAAGCCAACTACAAAACTGTGTCCTGCGCTGCCCAGTGCATAGTCCACCTGCTGCTTGGCAAAGGCAATATAAGCTGCTGCCCTGGAAGCTGTACAGCCGGACCAGTCTGCATAAACACTTGCTAAGAAGGCTGTGGTAGTGGCATATCGCAAAGCTCCCCAGCTATCCAGCCAGGCAAGACCTTTGGGCGTATAGGAAATACGTTCTCCGTTATAACCGGTGGACCAGTAATCCAAATGCATTTCTGCGGCTGTCTTATAGATTGCCTTGTTTGTGATTCTGGCAAGAAGGATTTCTGTACCATAATGTACATCGTCCCAGTTATGAGCCCATTTGTAAGCAATGGTATTGGTCTGGGATTGTGTCCCCCAGTTTCCCACATAGGATTCTGCTTTGTTTAAATAAGTGGTTTCACCTGTTGCAAGATAAAGCCAGGTGCCTGCCCAGCTAAGCTCATCATAAAAGCCGCTGTATGAGGTGTAAAAACCATTGGCTGCGGTATAACCTGCATCACTCTTGGTGGTATCTGCAAAAGTAAAAAGTTCTTTGGCATGACGGATGCATTCTGCGGCATAAGTTGGATTACTTTCTGCAAATATAGCTCCTGCTGCGGCTAAAGCTGCTGCTGCCCCGCCTGCTACGGAAGAACCAGGCCTTGATAAATCCACCTTAAAGGACGGGCGTACCATCTGCATCACCTCTGCAGGACCCCACCAGGAATGATCAGCATTGCCGTCACCTACCTGATAGTAGAATACATTGGCAGATGGATGGCATTTTATCAGATAGTCGGTTGCCCACTTAATCTCCTCCAACAAATAATCAAGCTGACCACTCTGCTCTAATGCATCCCTTGATTCATAAACACTCCAGGCTAGCATCGCCGCCGTGTACGCCATCGGCAGGTTGAATTTTGGGTGATCTCCTGCATCGTACCAGCCACCGGTCAGATCAAGTCCGGCGTCTGCACCGTCTGTCAGACCGGAATCCCCTCTCCAGTTGTTCCGGATGGTGTCTGGCAGTTTTCCTGAACGCTGGAACTCATAAAACATGATTGCTTTTTGTAATGCTTCTCCGTAGTTATAATTCGTCACATTCATTTTTATTTCCTCCTTGTTATAACTGAATTAATATGTTGCCGGCGTTTTATATTGTTTCGTTACATACTCTATAAAGGAATAAAAAATGATATTGTAAACTGACTTATAATTATGGCGGATATAAAAAAGCAGAAGTACCTTCATCATTTTGAAAATACTCCTGCAATCCATTATTTACCAGCTACAGTATTTAGCTCATTATCCCCCGCGCCACCGCCGCCTGGTATTTTCTTGTCCTGCATATCAGATATATTAATACCAGATGCATCAATCAGTGAAGTACGATCCATCTTCTGCCCTTCACTTGTTGAAGGTATGGTTCCATTCAACTGACCTTGAATACTTTTTACTCTTAAATTGCAAAAACTATTCAATACACGGACTGCTTTCTGATACTCTTCATAGGTACAAAACTTACTTGGGTCCTTTTCAACATAAGATTCTATGAGTTCTTTCGTGTCTTCAATTCTTTTTATGATGTCTGTAGAATCAAGAAATTCGTTGTAATACTTATGATACATTTTAGTATATTTTTCATTTTGAAAAATCCAGCTCTGCATAGGACGATTGTTCAGTGCATCATTTATTGGTGTATTAACAGCTGTCGTAGAGTCGCCCACATCAAATGTACCAAAGGACATATTATAGTCCCAGGGTATCATGGTTAATTTACCACCCTTTTCATAGAGATAATAATTGTGTGCAGATTCGCCTGTGTAGCTATCACCATTTACCACAAAATTATGAACAACAAAATAACGAATCACTTTTTCTACATCTATAACATTTTCCAGATTAGTTCCATTATTTAAATCCTTTATAGATGAAATAAATCGCTTCTTGTCTTTTGCCTTAATTTTCGTTTTGGCATTGTTAAAAAAAAGAGAATAGCTGTCGGGATTTTCATCAATATATTGTAAATTAGCATCTGCAAAGCTACTTTCATCAGATTCATCCTGATTCACTGTATTTTCTGCATTTTCTACTTCAACAGCTGAACTTTCTGGCTTATAAAGATTACCATGATTACTTCCATAATTTCTCTTTAAAAATGATTTTTCCAAACCCTCAACAGCCAGATAAACCCCCCACTTTTTTCCATTAACTGTAATAGTAGTATAGCTGCACAAAGGACTGCTGACACCGAAATCCCTCATCATCTGATAGGTCAGGTAATCCATCATATAGGTGTTATCATAGATGATATTGTTCAATGATAATTTATCAAGGCCATAATAGTTTGTCGCCTTTTCATATTGATTGAATTTAATCTTAAAGCTATATCTGGAACTGCCTGTTTCCGTTACTCCTTCAAGAGAAGAGGAACCTTTTGCACGTATACCCACATTCGCATACTTCTTACCATCAATTACAGCAGTACAGGGGGAATATTTTTTATCTGTGCAGGATGTGATGAATTTATCCCAATCCTGCATAACAATATCAATATTGTGAACACGGGAATTATCAAACAGTCGGTCTTCATACCCCGATGTCTTTGTTGCTGATACAATTCCAATATTTTTCCCATTCATAAATATTACTGTAACAATCAGAGCAAGAAGTATAGCAGCAATACATATTTTATCCATCCACTTGTGGGTTGACATCTCTTTCCTCCTATCCCATGTAATCTCCATTATAGCTCACTAATACAGCACTATTAACACCTTCTATTTCCGATAATTCATTAATAAAGTCGGTATTATCATTTTTTAATCGGATTTCCATATTCAGATCAATCAACCCTTTACTGACCGATTTATTTTTCACAACACATCGTAATGCTTTTGCTTCCAGATATTCCTTTGCCTTAATTTCAACATTATGGCTATTACACTGAAGAATTACTATATACGGATTACTATAAGTTTTTCTATTAACAAAAACTAAGAGTGTAATACCTATCACAAGACAGCCAATGACCGCTAAAGGTATCATACCCGCAGCCAATATTATTCCTTCTGCAATCGACCAAAATAAAAATGCTATATCCAGTGGTTCCTTAATGGCCGTTCGAAAACGTACAATTGATAACGCACCTACCATACCAAGAGAAAGAACAACATTGGAGGTTACAGCCAGTATTACAATTGTAGTAATCATAGTCAATGCCAATAGGGACACCGAAAAACTGGAAGAATACATAACTCCATTATAAGTTTTTTTGTATATGTAGCAAATAAACAGTCCTAAACAAAAAGATAGCAGTAATGCCAGCATCATATCCAAAATACTTACACTGGTTACCCTCTCCAGAAAGCTTGATTTAAAAATATCATTAAATTTCATAATTTTTATTTCTCCTTAAAATATAATTTTATCCATAGATACGGCAAGCTGCATATTTAGAAAATGCTGTTACACGTCGTCCAGTAAGCTGAACCACATCTCGTATAATGGAAGGCAGGAATTCATCCCATTTAACCTCCATAATTATACCGGAATCTCCCGCAGGAATCATAAGACAGTCAGCGTTTAGAAAGTCTATGCATTGAAGACCCGTACGAATATCATAATCAAGTGTAACACGGACATTTCCCGGTTCATAGACAAAGGGTTCTCTTATGTAGTCCACAATGGTTTTTGGCCGTAAACCTTGCATTGTCATTT
>SVDT01000337.1 GCA_015057775.1 Paenibacillaceae bacterium
AAAGGAAAGTGCAGCTATTTCAAGCATCATCGTGCCAATATCTGTAGCAGCCGTAACGATCAAAATAGGCATAGTCATTCTACATATATAGTTTCTAAGGATATAACCAGTCTTCGATCCAGTCAGTACAGCTGCCGACATATAATCCTTATGCTTTATTCTAAGTACCAGACTTCGGGCGAGACGTGCATACTTTGTCCAGCTGACAGCTACAATTGCAATGACTGCATTCAAAAGACTGGGGCCAAGAATTCCGGCTATTGCGATTGCCAGTACAAGTCCGGGAAATGAAATCATCATATCAGAAATTCTCATAATAACAGAATCGGTGATCCCGCCGAAATAGCCTGCAAAAATGCCAAGTGCCCATCCAACCAAAAGTGTAATCACCACTAAGAGCAGTGCCGAAGTCAAAGATGTTCGTGTTCCGTATATAACTCGGGAAAACAGGTCTCGTCCCAGTTTATCTGTTCCAAACCAGTGGTTTGCATTCGGCGGTTGTTCTGCGTTTGCTATCACCGCTTCGTACGGATTATGGGTGGCTATAAAAGGAGCAAAAACAGCTGTCCCAATAACAACAAGAGCTAAGATACAAAAGACCGTAAACTGTTTATGATTTTTGCAAAATGTAAGTATCTTCTGTATGTTTCTCACCTCACTTTCGTCCTGGGGTCCAGCTTCTCATAGGCAATATCAACAATCAGATTAATCACCATATAGATCAGGGCAACCCATAGAACATATCCCTGAATCAGTGGATAATCTCTGGCGGCTACTGCAGATACAGCCAGATTGCCTAACCCGGGGTAAGAAAAGATGACTTCTACCACTGCGGTTCCTCCAAGAAGGGATCCAAAGGATAATCCCAGCAAAGTAACTAACGGAAGCAGTACATTAGGAAGGACATGTCCAAAGAGAACCGTACTTTCCTTTAACCCTCTGGTCCGTGCACCTACAACATAATCCTGATGTAATTCTTCCAATACGGCAGCACGTATCTGCCTTGTATATTTTGCTGTCATGGGAAAAGCCAGAGTGACAGCCGGTAGAATCATTTTCTTAAACCCAGTGTCAGATGATATGACAGGAAGCAGCTTAAACTTCAGTGCAACAATGTAAATGAGCATCACGCCAAGCCAGAAGCTTGGCAATGAAACTCCCACAAATGAGAAGGCTCGTATGATATAGTCAGCCGTCTTATTGTGTTTTACTGCTGAAAGAACACCAAATGGAACGGAAACTGCAAGCATGAGAATCATTGAAAATAGAGTAAGTTTTAATGTGGGCCACAGTCTTTGCAGCAGCAGAGACACAACCGGTTTATTCAGTGAATAGGAAGTACCCAGATCTCCGTGAAGACTACTGAATAACCAGTTGAAATACTGTACCGGAAAAGGGTTGTTTAAACCCATTTTCTCCCGCATAGCCTCCATCACTTCTTCACTGGGAACACTTCCGTTTGCGGCATACATTGCCTTTACAGGATCACCGGGCGCAAGATATGTAAGGCCGAACGTCAAGAACCCAATTCCAAACAATACGATGATAATCTGCAAGATACGACTGGCTATGGTTTTCTTTGTCACCTTTTATACAATCCCTTCATCAACATTTTGTGGCACAAATCTCAAATAAGGGAGACTCACCGTAGAGATCCTTTTCCCATTCCTCATACACGTTTTCTCCAATATTATCCTGAATCTGTACACTCATGCCAATATTCTCAAGTGTCTGTTTATCCCATACCGGACGCAGTGTACTTGTCAGCGGAGAGGCTGCAAAGAATTCCATATTTTCAATTGCTACTACCTCTTTTTGTCCATATTTATGTAAGTGACGTTCTTCTCTTTCTCTGACACGCTTAAGTTTTTCTTCATCAAAGAAATGAAGATGCCAGTTGGCGTCATAAATTATGAGCTTTCCGTTCCGCTTTAAGATCCTCTTCCATTCATTGTAGACTTGTTTGGGATACTCCAATGTCCAAGTCACATTTCTTGTAACAATCACATCAAATTCTTCGTCCTTAAACTCCAGCTGATTTAAATCCATTTTCTTAAAATCTGCTGACACTCCCAGTTTTTCTGCATTATCTTTGGCGCATGCTATCATTCCGTCCGAATAGTCAATTCCAGTCACCTGTTGTCCTTCCTCGGAAAGAATACACGCAAAAAAGCCGGGTCCTGTGCCGGCATCCAATATTTTTAACCCTTTTCTTCCATTCAGATGTTTTCCAATCTGTCTTTTCCATGCATCTTTTCGAAAGGATGCCAGCTCTGAAACTATGTAACGGTTATAGTCCTCCCCATCTCCCCATGGTTTCTGTCGTTCATCTCTGTTCATAATTCTGCCCCCAGTTCTGTCTGTACAATGTAAAACTACGCAAATGTACCATTTTCACATAGTTGCAATTATACTTTAATGTGGATTTACCCACAAGCCAGGGGAGGGGATATTAATTCCACTAATTTCATGTCAGTCGCCTCTAAAAAAAAGAAAACCCGGAGTCTATCCACTCAAGGTTTTCTCAAAATCAACTTATTTGTGTTCCTTCCACATACATTCCGTGATATTCATCTGTGTAAACAATGCTTTAAAGGAAGAGTCTTCCGGGCTGCAGGCATAGATCCCAAAAGATATCTCTCCTGCACCTTCCCACATATGGCAGATTCGCATCTGCTTAAAGTTCACTCCGTCCAGACTGCATTCGATGCAATAATCAGACTCCCGCCGGCTTAACCGATACCACATTTCTTTTATAGAAGCATCAATATCTGTAGTTGCCCAATCTGAGTAACCATGGTTTGTGACAACACTACCAAGCCGCTGAAATTTTTCATTTTCATATTCAACAGATGCCTTCAGCCAGTTCTCACTGTCCAGATACATGACTACGCCACACTGATCAAAGCGGTGGTGGCTTGCAAACTCTGTTTTTACAACAAAGGAAAAATACGTTTCTTTTGTCTTCAGCTGAAGAACCGGAGCATTGTCATTCTGAAATCCATAATACGTGCGCTGCCATAAATCGGTTCCAGGCTCCGTAATCAGTTCAATTCTGTCATCAGAAATCTCGCAGGTTTTCAGTTCTCTGATCCAGTAAAGATTACCATCCGTAAATTTTCCAATAAATTTTGCTTTTTCCTCCACAGAAGATTCCCCCTCACTTACAAAATATTGAAGATAACCGTTTTTTCTTTCATGGATATCTTTCCTACCTGATATCCATATTCAGCCAGTTCTTTCTTATATGTTAAAAAAGAGTGGTCTAAAGGAATTCCTGCAATCTCGCCGATCTCATCAAACGTAAGTTTAAAGGACGGACTGCCATTTTTCTGCACATATTCCCATAAAGCATTGTATTTACTCATTTTGTATCACCTCTTTCAAGCTGTAAGCCTTTATACCAAAAAGAACAAAATTATTATTTAACTATTTGCATCTTTATTGACCGATCTGCGAACCGATGAAATCATTGGCGTAAAATACTTTCTCCAAAACCTGTTGGCAAATGGATTAGCCGTTTCAAAATCAACGTGAATCAACTCAACCAAATGACTGCCACAATACTCCCCTATTGTATTTAACAAATGTACACCTATCTGTTTTCCCCTGTACTCAGGCTTTATATATGCCCCAAGTTCATCGATCAGACCACAGTTCTTTACTGTTAAATTTTCCAAATCATTTTCTGAGGCTATGTTTATGTTCATAAATCCAATGATCTTATTACCGTCACATGCAATAAATATGTTATCACGACTTATTAATTCACAAAGTTTTTCGCTGGAAACTGATTCCCGTTTTAAGAACAACGGCTCCATATTGTAATATTGAACAGATTCATCAACAAGTGACTGCATTTCCTCTAAATCATCTGAAGCAGCAAGTCGTATTTGATACGGACAACTCTGCAAGATTTCTAATGAGTTTAATCGCGAATAGGAATCAGCAAGATATGACCCAAACCCCATATCGTATAAAAATGTCTTTAATCTTATATCCTGATCGAAGAACATCCACAAATGATTGAATATATCATTTTCAACCCATTGTTTTGATACATATTTATAAAGTGCAAGATATATCTGCTCTTTATGAGCTTCCTTTGCAGCATGGGAGGTGATATTGC
>SVDT01000338.1 GCA_015057775.1 Paenibacillaceae bacterium
TTGTCAAAGGAATCCAGGCTGAAGGTGTTAATGGCCTGGGCATCCCAGATACGCAGAGTATTTACTACGTTATTGCCATATCCTATGATGGGCATGTCGTAAGGAACCGCCAGGACGGACTGATACCCCTCCTGAACAAACTGCTCCTTACCATTTTCCCGTACCACCTTTACATATCCCCCGAATTTAACTTCAGTAGCATATTCTGCCCTGCGGATCTCAAAGGGATATCCGTTTTTCAGCCAGTCATCCGGGATTTCCACCTGGTAACCGTTCTCGATTTTCTGTTTGAACATGCCGTAACGATATCGGATTCCACAGCCGTAAGCCGGATATCCCAGTGTTGCCAGTGAATCAAGAAAGCATGCCGCAAGCCGGCCAAGCCCTCCGTTTCCAAGAGCCGGATCCGGCTCCTGGTCTTCAATTGCATTTAAGTCAAACCCAAGTTCCTCTAACACTTCCTTTACATCCGACTGTGCCATGAAACTTATGATGCTGTTGCCAAGAGCACGGCCCATTAAAAACTCCATGGACAGGTAATACAGGGTTTTTACATCCTGCTTTTCGTACTCTTTGTGGGTTGCGATCCATTCATCTATGATCACATCTTTTACTGCATAGGCGACTGCCTGGTACATCTGCTCTTTGGTTGCCTCATCTACTGTTTTACGAAACACGTTCTTCATATTAAACAAGACACTTTTTTTAAAGGTTTCCTTATCAAATCCCATGCTCATTCCACAAGACCTCCTGACTGTTTACTGGATCTTCTCCACGCCTAAGGTTACATTCTCGCCATTAATATTCCATTCCTTTACATAACCTGCAGCTTCATTTAATATGATATCGTCTGCAAGGACCTCGTTCTTAACGTCATTTTCATGAGCCTTTAAAATACTCTCGATTTTTTCATTGTCTTTGCTGTATACCCGGATGTGGTCTACCACCTCAAAACCAGCTTCTTTCCGCATCGTCTGGATCTTACTGATCAACTCACGTACAAATCCTTCTGCTAAAAGCTCCGGAGTTAAATTGGTATCCAGAACAACGGTAATGCCGTTGTCTCCCTCTGATACATATCCTTCCATCTGGGCGGTATCAATGAGTAAATCTTCTTTTGTAAGCACTACTTCCGTTCCATCAAAATCAAAGGTAAGAGCACCTTTTTCATTGAGGGTATCCATAGCCTCATTGCCGTTTATCTCTGTAAGCGCATTTTTAATGCTGCCTAACTGCTTGCCGTACTTTGGACCAACAGTCTTTAACTGTGGTTTAAAGCTGTAAGAAGTGAAGTCTCTTACATCATCTTTAAATACAACTGTTTTCACATTCAGCTCTTCTTCAATAATCTCCTGATAGAAGACAGGAAGTGTATGAGGCGCCTTTACAAACATCTGGCCGATCGGCTGACGATTTTTGATATTTGCAGTATTTCTGGCTGCACGGCCCAGAACTACAATTTTTAAAACCTCATCCATATTATCTTCCAGCTGTTTGTCGATGAAGTTTTCATTAGCTGCCGGATAATCGCATAAGTGAATACTTTCCGGAGCGGAACTGTCCACACTGCAAACCAGATTCTGATAAATCTGTTCTGTCATAAATGGAATAAGAGGAGCAGCAATCTTGCTCACGTCAACCAGGGCGGTATAAAGGGTCATATAGGCATTGATCTTATCCTGCTCCATACCCTTTGCCCAGAAACGCTCTCTGCTTCTGCGTACATACCAGTTACTCATATCATCCACAAATTCCTGCAGTGCTCTTGCTGATTCCGGAATCTGGTAATTGCCAAGGTAAGAATCTACCTGTTTGATTAAGGTATTTAACTTGGATAACAGCCATTTATCCATAACCGGCAGCTTCTCATAATCCAGTTTGTATTTGGTAGGGTCAAATTCATCAATATTCCCGTAGAGCACAAAGAATGCATAGGTGTTCCACAAAGTTCCCATGAATTTACGCTGTCCTTCCATAACTGCTTTACCATGGAACCGGTTTGGAAGCCATGGTGCACTGTTTACATAGAAATACCAGCGGATTGCATCGGCTCCATAGGTCTCCAGTGCATCAAACGGATCTACCGCATTGCCCTTGGATTTACTCATCTTCTGACCGTTTTCATCCTGAACATGGCCAAGTACGATTACATTTTTATATGGTGCCTGATTGAAAATCAGGGTTGAGATGGCAAGAAGGGAGTAAAACCATCCTCTTGTCTGATCCACTGCTTCTGAAATGAAGTCTGCAGGGAACTGTTTCTCAAATAAATCCTTATTCTCAAATGGATAATGATGCTGTGCAAATGGCATGGAACCGGAATCGAACCAGCAGTCAATTACCTCTGGCACACGCTTCATCTGTTTGCCGCACTGAGGACAGGTAATGGTAACCCCATCGATATATGGACGGTGAAGCTCAATTTCATCCGGGCAGTTGTCAGACATGCTCTTTAATTCCTCGATGCTGCCGATGGAATGCTGATGTCCGCACTCACACTCCCATACATTTAAAGGAGTTCCCCAATAACGGTTTCTGCTCACACCCCAGTCCTGAACATTCTCCAGCCAGTCACCGAAACGGCCTTTTCCAATGCTCTCAGGGATCCAGTTAATAGTATTGTTATTGCGGATTAAATCCTCTTTTACCGCTGTCATCTTAATAAACCATGATTCTCTTGCATAGTAGATGAGAGGAGTGTCACATCTCCAGCAGTGTGGGTAGCTGTGCTCAAATACCGGAGCGGCAAATAAAAGACCTCTCTCTTCTAAATCTGTTAAAATAAGGGGATCCGCTTTCTTACAGAAGGTGCCAGCCCATTTTGTTTCTTCTGTCATCTCTCCTGCACCATTTACCAGCTGCACGAAAGGAAGATCGTATTTTCTTCCAACCTTGGAATCGTCCTCACCGAAGGCAGGTGCAATATGAACCACACCGGTACCATCTGTTAAGGTAACGTAATTGTCACAGGTAACGTAAAATGCCTTTTTGTTTGGTTGAGCAAAATCAAAGAGAGGCTCATATTCCTTAAATTCCAGATCTTTACCTGTAAATTTCTCTAATACCTGAAACTCTTCTCCCAATACCTTTTCGCAGAGTGCTTCTGCCATATAATAGGTATAGTCACCGCTTTGTACCTTTACATAGGTCTCAGACGGATTCACACAAAGTGCCACATTGGAAGGCAGGGTCCATGGAGTTGTGGTCCATGCAAGGATAAATGCATCCTCGTTTTTCACCTTAAATCTTACAATTGCAGAGCGCTCTTTTACATCTTTATAGCCCTGGGCAACTTCATGGCTGGATAAAGGAGTTCCGCAGCGGGGGCAATAGGGAACGATTTTAAAGCCCTTGTATAAAAGCCCTTTCTCCCAGATCTGTTTTAAAGCCCACCATTCGGATTCAATAAAATTATTATCATAGGTAACATAGGGATCGTCCATATCTGCCCAGAAACCCACAGTCTTTGAAAAATCTTCCCACATTCCTTTGTACTGCCATACACTTTCCTTGCAGTATTTGATAAATGGTTCCAGACCATATTCCTCAATCTGCTCCTTGCCGTCAAGTCCCAGCTTCTTTTCAACCTCAAGCTCTACCGGCAGTCCGTGAGTATCCCAGCCAGCTTTACGGGGAACGTCATATCCTTTCATGGTCCGGTATCTGGGGATCATATCCTTAATAACCCTGGTTAAAACGTGACCGATATGGGGTTTTCCATTGGCAGTAGGCGGTCCGTCATAGAAGGTATAAGTTTCTGCGTCCTTCCGGTTATCCATACTCTTCTGAAACACGTCATGTTCTTCCCAAAACTTTTCAATTTCCTTTTCTCTCTCCACAAAGTTTAAATCTGTAGGGACTTTTCTGTACATCTTTATAACCTCCATTAAAATTTTTAATCAAAAAAACCTCCATCCTGTAATCAGGACGAAGGCTGAATTCATTCTTCGTTATACCACCTAATACCGCATACTGACATATGCTATTCTTTAACGCAGAAATTACGTCCTGACCTACTAAATGTATTCAGCCGGCAACTCCGGAGTGATGTTCGAATCCATAATACTCTCACCAGGTTTCCACCCTCCCCGGCTCTCTGTAGATTTCACCCGGTTCTACTGTCTCC
>SVDT01000339.1 GCA_015057775.1 Paenibacillaceae bacterium
TGTGTTAGATGATTATTCCATTATCAGACTTACTGGACAATCCTGCAAGATTGAACTCTTCCGGGATGCCCTAAAGGAGTTTGTTCCTGGAAAGGCAATTCGGTTTAAGCGCAGAAGCGGAGATATGACTAAAGATTTCGAACTGAAGATGGCGTGTGTGGATGGAGCACTGCAATATTTAAAGGACAAAAAATACGGATTTGCAGATGTGACCATCCGCACAGAAGAGCCAGCACTGCCGTATCAGATCACCGCGGTTACTCACAATGGAGATGAGGTGGTATTAATCCACCCGTTGAAGCGGAACAGTCCCAGTGGAATGATATCCAGAAATATGGAGGATTTAACCCTGAAGCTTCATTTAAAAGATTTATCAGGAAAGGAACGGTATCAATACACATCTTACAGTAATCCTCAGGATTTTAAAGAGAAAGAATATGAGGAGATTCGAAAGCTGTATGGAGAACACATTTTACAGGCAGATACAGATGATATCATTGAACAGGAAGTAAAGTTTTTTGTATGGGCCAGCCCTATGGAAGGGGCCTTTACTGTGGTGCCGGTGTACCGGAAGGAGAAAAAACTGTATCTTGGAAATGAGGAGAAATTTTCTTTTGAAAATGACGGTTGGGTTCAAAGCTTTTTTGATGGGATGAAATGATGGGCTGAAATAAAAAAGTTCATATAGAAGAATCGAAAAGCAGATAAAAGATCAGGGAGGAACCAGCAGATGCAGAATTTATACCCGCTATTTGAACGGAACCGAATATTGAAGAAAGAACTGCTATGGTCTTTAAGAGATTATTCCTTTGCCCATATTCAACTGGAATATCAGGAATACGACCAGGGCATTCTGAGGGGATATGAGATAAAGGTCAGGGAGAACGATTTGGTTATTGGTCCCGGGATCTTTAAATACGGAAATTTTGTATGTCTTCAGACAGAGGAGGAACGGATACCTTATTCACCCAAGGAACAGCTGCAGTATTTAAGAATGAAAGTGGAAATCGACAGGACTTCTCAGGATTATATTGCTTACAAAATGGAGTATTATGTGACAACAGATGAAAAGAAGGAAGAAAATGAATTCGAACTCTGCCGCTTTCATTTGCGGAGCGGCGCACGGCTCAGGGATCAATACAGGGATTTTGGAGATATGGAAACAGAATATGATACAGTCTGTCTCATTTATTCAGAATGGGGAGGTCTGGGAGGAAAAACGCTTTCTCCTGCAATTATAAAATATTTTGCAAAAATTGTTTTGGAAAGTGAAAACAGCCAGTTAGAGGACCGATCATTTGCTTATCTTTGCCTGACACAGCCTGGGACAATTCCAGCTCATGTATTAATCTCTTATATTAGTAATCGGAGTGGAATAAGGATGGAGATAGAAGAAAATAATCAATTAATTTACCGATCCATGCGCAGCATAATTGAAGAAATTCAAAAGGGAGGAGAAAAAAGTGCAGGCATTAGGAAGGAAAGGCATCGAATACTTGTGGATTGATTTACCTTGTCCAATACTTGCCTGCCTTTTGATAAAAAGTAAGCTATGCAGATTTATTAAGTAATTAATTTAGTTTTATAATGAACAATTCTTAGCTTTCGCATTACAAACAGGCTTATGTCTTACACGATTATTGTCGATGAAAAAGTGAAATCAAAAGGACTATATTCCGTTAATAACAGTTAATTGATGTAGATGAAAGGAGGTCAGAAAACCAGTGGACTCAACCAGAAGATCAAAATACAAAGAGCCAATCCAGCACGGAAACGCCTTCTTCCCATTCAGCACCCACGAAACCGATATCAGGCTAAGGGAAGGAAAAACCTTTCACACCTACATTATGAACGGAGAGAACTTTGGAGGTCTGGTTGGTCTGGGTCAGGAGCCTCCCCTATATTTCCACTGTCACAGGGAACTGGAGCTATTCTGGGTATGCAAAGGAACTGCCAGAATCAGCGTAGAATATGAAGAGATTCAAGTCCGTGCAGGAGACGTTCTGTTAATACGCCCAGACAGAATCCACGGCTCCAATGATAATCTAAAAGAAGACCTCATCTACCGGACAATCCTATTCAGCTATGAGTTCGTAGGCAGTATGGAAAATGACGTCATCAGGCAAAATTACATTGACCCCCTATTTTCCGTAACAACCGGACCTTATATCTTTCTGTCATCCGAGCAGCAGGAGAGTGAAAGACAGTACCAGCTTTTAAATGAAGCATACGCCATATATGAAAATGGCCAAAAAGGATTTGAGCTGCTTTTAAAAGCCAGAATAATGGAGTTCTTCTATGAGGTAGTAAAAATTGGAAAAATATCACAAACCCAGGAACAGACAGATGCAGGAATTGGCCTGTTTATGAAAAACATCAATCATTACATAACAGAAAATTACACAAACAGAATCGAACTAAGTGACGCAGCAAAGCACGTTTCCATGAGCAAGGGGTATTTTTGCCGCTATTTTAAACATGCGTTTCACATGACTTTTCATGAGTACCTGACTCATGTACGGCTGCGGGAAGCTGAGAATCTGGTTCGCACCACGCGCCTTGGTATGGAAGAGATTGCAATTCGCACCGGCTTTTCTAATTCCAATTACTTTACCGTCAGTTTTAAGAAGCATTATCATATGATTCCTACAAAATACCGGAATGAAGTCAATATTTAATCACACAGCACCCATCCCACAAGGAGAGGAGCCCCAATTATTTACGGAGCTCCTCTCCTTTCACATCCGCTCTTTTATAAAGTCACTTTTTTAATAAAAGAGGTCAATAAAAACAGGGTAACTTCATGTGTATACAACTAAAATAATAATATGAATCCAAAAGAAAGGGGTAAAGCAGGCATGAATTATATCAGAGAAGATCAGGGAGCTATTATTTTTGAAAATGATGGGGAAACCCTCCGTATCGAGCCGTGGGGACTAAACTCCCTGCGGGTGCGCGCCGTGATGATGGGGGATATCAAGAATACGGATTACGCACTTCTTCCAGAGCCATTTAAACCAGCCGAAATCATAATAAAAGATGAGCTTAACGGCTCAATTACCAACGGAGCAATCACCGCAGTTTTATCAGTAGACGACTGGCACAAAAGATGCAGGATAAGCTTTTTTAACCAGAAGGGAGAACTTCTCCTGGAGGAAGAAAAAGCCGGGGGAGCCCTTAATAAAAAGACCAGAAATTTTAAACCAAAACTGGGAGGTGACTATGAACTGACAGTCACGTTTGCATCCGACCAGTCGGAACGGCTGTACGGAATGGGGCAGTACCAGCAGGAAGTCTTAAATGTTAAGAACTGTATTTTAGAGCTTGCCCATAGAAACTCCCAGGCTTCTGTTCCCTTTGTACTTTCTGATAAAGGATATGGCTTTTTCTGGCACAACCCTGCAGTGGGAACCGTCTCCTTTGGAAAGAATATTACCCAGTGGTATGCAGAAAGCACCAGGCAGATGGACTACTGGATCACAGCAGGGGATACCCCCGAAGAAATCGTGGGAGCCTATGCCAAAGCCACTGGAACACCGCCTCCCATGCCCGAACATGGTCTTGGATTCTGGCAGTGCAAGTTAAGATACTGGAATCAGGATGAACTTTTAAACGTCGCAAGAGAATATCATAAAAGAGGAATTCCCGTAGACGTAATCGTGGTTGATTTCTACCACTGGCCGAAGTGCGGTGACTATCGTTTTGATGAAAATGATTTCCCCGATCCCAAAGCGATGGTAGAGGAATTAAACAGTTATGGAATGGAACTAATGGTTTCCATCTGGCCACAGGTGAATTTAACCAGTGAAAATTATGAGGAAATGAAACAGAAAGGACTGCTTGTAAAATCAGAACGTGGAGTTCCCATAGCAATGCGGTTCCAGGGGGAGAATGCGTTCTTTGATGCGACCAATCCAAAAGCCAGAGATTACGTATGGAATTTATGCAGAAAGAATTATTATGACTACGGAATTAAAACCTTTTGGCTTGATGAGGCAGAGCCGGAATTCTCCACATATGAGTATGACAATTACCGATATTATATGGGA
>SVDT01000340.1 GCA_015057775.1 Paenibacillaceae bacterium
ACTGAGTATTCCACAGTAAACACACAATCGCCGGGTACTTCTGCAAACTGCCCGAGGAATCCAAAGTTTTTGCTTCCCTGTGGAATTACCGCCGGTCTGTCACCAGCAACCCTGGGCATAAACTGAGCGGTTATATAAGGCATCATGCTTGGTATGACATTCACTGTATGAGACAGTATCTCTGGTATTTTCTCTTCTAAGCCCATATGATACAGCAGCTCTTCAAACATCTCACGGCCGGTACATTCTGAAAATGTCTTCTTTACATAATCCCCGGGAACGTCCATATTCAGTGCATAAGCCCAGAGAACCTTGACATCATCTGGCTGATTGATGAAATGGGGATGTTTTGGCACAACCCAGCTCATAAACCAGCTGGAATCTTTAATCGTTACCAGACCTCCCATTCCTGGTTTATCGCCAGTCAGCTGGTAGAGATAAGGAAATACCGTATCATCGTCTTTTAATGTTACAGTAAAGGACATCCATTTGGATTTATCAATATCTTCACAGAATTTTTCTGGGTGTCCGAAATCCGGTGATTTTGCAGCGATCTTTTTCCATACACTAAAACAGCCCTTATCCTCGGAACGATTGAGCACAGCCGGGTGGTTTAAATCGCCTCTGGTGGTATTTTCAGTCATGGAGCCATTTGTAAACAGTACTAAATCATCTTCTGCTACTTCAATCACATCTTCTTTTCCGGCTCTGATCAGATGAATTGCAGTAGCTGTTTTTTCATTTCCTGAAATATTAAAATCAATGTCAGTCACCTTGCAGCCATATTCAAAGGAAACATTCTGTTCCTTCAACCAGGTGATTAACGGAAGAATCAGAGAATCATACTGGTTATATTCTGTGTGAAGTATCCCATCCAGCCGGTTCATACCTCCAATCAGGTGCATAAACCGCTCCATATAGCGTTTAACTTCTACTACGCTGTGCCATTTTTCAAATGCAAACATGGTTGCCCAGTAATACCAGAATTTTGTTTCAAAGAAGCTTTCGCTAAAAAACTCTTCAATGGTTGTAGCACCAAGTGCATCTTCCGTCAGCATATGGAGTTTTGCCAGCTCCATGGCATTCGGTGTAGATAAGCCCAAATCAGAAAAATCCGCTTTTTGGCCCTGATTTTCCACTAATCTGCAATGGGACAGGATGGGCTCCTCTTTATTTAACTGAACAAATTCATCTAAAACGCTGATTGATTTATCCTTTATAGAAGGAATAAAGCTGAACAGTTCCATGAAGCATTCAAAATGTTCTTCAATTTCCCTTCCGCCTCGTGCCGTATACCCGGTTTCAGCAGTACCTGCCCCGTCCATAGAGCCTCCCGAAACCTCCAGCTGTTCCAGTATATGAATGTTTTTTCCTGGCATATGAGCATCCCTTAAAAGGAATGCGGCTGCGGACAGTGAACCAATTCCGCCGCCCAATAAATAGGCATTTCTTTTTTCAATATTATGGGGTGCTTTTGGGTTGATTCTTTGATAGTTGTTCATAATAAAATCCCCTTTCCTAATAAATCAGTGATGCTCGTTTGATTATCATTTACAAGGTGATTTTACTTATTTCAGCCTTCTCTTTCAATGAACAAAATTTTTATCTGTATCATTTTTTCACAGTTTATCAAAAGTGTGAAAAAATGATCGTCAGGCTGTTGTTTTCTTTATCATATAAAGAATCGTTCCGTCAAGCATTCTGGCAATTCTGTCTGCAACATCTTCCTTTGATTCTTTCATACCATTGTTGATCCATTTTAAAAATTCACCAGTGATTGCATAGGAATAAAATTCCGATACTTCCTTTTTGATTTTTTCTTCCACAACTGTGGTTAAGTCTTTCGAAATATCCTCAATCACTCCAGTCAGTGCCCGCGTAAAAGTCTTATATAAAAACAGTTCCAGATGCTCACGTCCCATGGATCTGCAGGTATTGGTGCAGATTACACGGTTTTCATGAGTATAATTGAGTACAATCATAAGCCCTTCCTTCCAGTTGGACAAACGGCAGTGATCATCCAGTTCATCAATTACTTCATTCTCAAATATCCAGTCTAACAGCTCATAAACATCATGAAAATGATTGTAAAAGGTATGTCTTGTCACACCACAGGCATCGGTCACCATTTTCACCGATATTTTGTTCAAAGAGTGATGCATCATCAAAGACTTTAATGCCTGTGCCAGGGCATTCTTGGTAATAAGGGAAGACGACATAATTTTCATCCTTTTCTGCAGCTTATATTTTACCACCTGTATCCTGCTCTTTTTTATATAGGGCAAAGGAATAAAAAGAAGGAATAACAACGATTAATACCACTATAAAGACAATGACAGAGACTCCATGGAAAGCAGCAGTCAGATGCAGGTATCCACTTACCAGGAGGAGGAGACCTCCCGCCACCATCATATGACCTGCCAGCCGGTTTGTTTTATTCCAGTTATCCGGATTATCTAAAGTCCATGGAAGTCTCACTCCCATCACGTAGTTTCTTCTGCTCTTTGGTAAGTAGTTTCCTGTTATAATAAGCACAATGCCAGTCAAGTAGAAGGAGAATGACATAATCGGAAATTTAAAACCAAGTGACATAAGCAGTGTGGCGGGTATCATGATCAGGGAAATAAGAGGTACCATCCAGATACCAATTACGCGGAGTGCCCTGGACTGCCCCCTCCATTTGGGATCATAGAGGAGACGCATGTTTGCAAAGATATTGAGCAGCAGAAATACAAATGGCATTCCAAATGCAGCCATGGCTTTTGGAAGATATCCATTAATTTCACCTGCGCTGTTCCAGTGTACCGCGATTTGCTCCGGCAGCCTTTTATAGAGTATTATAGAGAGGATCTCCGGAAGCAAACACAAAACAGAGGTTATAATAATTGTTCTTTTATTCTTCATCATTATTATCCTTTCCCTTAAATTGAGACAGCCAAAGCATAAGCTCCTCAAAAACAGATGTATTCAGTTCATAATAAACAAAATTTTTGTGCTTTGATTCAAATACCAGATCTGCCTTTTTCAACTGAGTAAGGTGGTATGAAATCGTGGCATTGGTCATATCAAATTTTTCTGCAATCTGTCCCGCTGATAAACGGCCGTTTCTTAACATCATTAGAATCTCCCGTCTGGCGGGATCTGAGAGAGCCTTAAATGTATCTGGAAATCCCAATATGATCCTCCTATCTATTTAGATATTTTTCTAAATAGATATTACTCCCGACTTGAATTTCTGTCAATAATATCTTTTCATTTATTTCCTGGCATTTTATTACAAAACAGGGACATACCGGGAGAAAAACAACTCCGGCATGTCCCTGTTATTATACTTCTATATCCGTTAAATCTCCCCCATTGGTTTCAATTACTTTTTTGTACCAGTAGAATGATTTTTTTCTGACCCGTTTCATTGTTCCATTTCCCTGGTCGTCCTTATCCACATAGATAAAGCCATACCGCTTTTTCATTTCTCCAGTACCCGAGCTTACGATATCAAGAGCTGACCATACGGTATATCCCATAAGATTTACATGACTGTTAATAGCACGTTCCATTTCAGTTATGTGCTGTCTTAAATAGTTAATTCTGTAATCATCACGAATAAATCCGTTGTCATCCGGCTGATCAACCGCACCAAGTCCGTTTTCAACAATGAAAATCGGAATCCCGTATCGGTCCTGAATCTTATTGAGCGTATACCTGAGACCTTTGGGGTCAATCTGCCAGCCCCACTGACTTGTCTCCAAATAGGGGTTTCTTACACCGCCTAACAGATTGCCCAGAGTGGTGGCATGGCCTTCCTCTGTAGTAACGCAGTTGCTCATATAATAAGAGAATGAATAAAAGTCAACGCATCCATTTCTTAATACAGCCTCATCCTCCGGTTCAACAGCCAGCTGAATCTGATTCTCTTCCAGATAGCGCAGTGCATATCCGGGATAACTTCCCTTTACCTGAACGTCTGCACAGAAGTCATTAATTAGATGGTCAAGTTCCTGTAGAAGAAGC
>SVDT01000341.1 GCA_015057775.1 Paenibacillaceae bacterium
ATACGTCATCAAATACAACCAGTGCCTCTACGCCTCCGAATTCACTGTTGCCCACATCCATCTGGGACCCTTCCAGCTTTCTGGTATCGCAGGACTGCCTTCCGATAATCATCACGATTCCTTCTGCATCCACAGGAACTGCAAAGGATACTGCGTAATCCTTGTCATCCGGTCCCATGGCAACGGTAGGCATGACAATCACTTCCTGTGAGTTGATGATACCTGTCTGATGTGCCTTTGCGCCTCTGACTACGATTCCGTCATCCCTTCGTTCCACAACTCTTAAATACATATCCGGATCTGGCTGTGCATGAGGTGCCAGACCCCTGTCGCCCTTTGGATCCGTCATTGCTCCGTCTACAGTCAAATCCTTATCCTGTACCATACGGAGATATTTTTTAAAATTCTCATGATAACTGGTGCCGTATTTTGCATCAATTTCATAGGTAGTTGACCATTCCGCATTAAAGGCATCCATTCCCACACACCGCTGGAAACAGGCAGCCGTCTTCTGTCCGCAGAGCCGTTGCATTTTAACCTTTTTAATTAAATCATCCGTGCTTCTGTGAATGTTGGCAAAACGGTTGATTTTACGTCCATCCTCTAAAGTTACTGTCATAAGATCCTCGTATTCCGGAAGCTGAGCCAGATCGTAGGTAGCTTTCACAGAATTAAGGGACGGTCTTAAAATGGGATGGTCAATGGGGTTTTCAATCTTCTCCCCAAACATGTAAATATTAAGTTTCAGTTTCCGCATACTTTCCACATATTCTTCACCAGTCATTAATGCCATAATCTTCTTCTCCTTTTCATGCGCTCCGACCCTCGTCACCCATCTGGAAGCGCAGTTTTATTTCCATCATTGACAGTCTGATTAATACAGTTCCTGATAAATTTTAAGCACCCGGTCCGCATCAAGGGGTACAAAGTTGTTTGCCATAAGACGACCCTGCCGTTCCATAACGCTCTTTGTAAATACCGCAAGCTCTTCCTGCTTCACACCATACTGGCGGAGAGTCTTTTTGGTAAGAATTGTTCCAAGCAGTTCATCAAGCTTGTCATAAACCACATCATTTTGGCAGCCCAGCAGACTTCCAAGAAACTGATTCATCACTGCAATCTCGCCGTCCTGCCTGATCTCCATATAATTTTTAAGCACCCCTGTAAACATGGCATAGTTGCTCTCCCCGTGAGCAACGTGATAGGTTCCTCCCAACGGATAGCTGGTAGCATGGACAGCCGCACAACCGGCCGTTCCAAATGCAATCCCTGCATAGTTGCTTGCAATCAGGAAATCCTTCATAAGGGGAAGTCTTGCATCGATTCCTTCAGCTGCAATTTTCTGATAACCCCTGATGATCATTTCAATTGCTTTGTAACCAAATAGCTTTGTAAATGGCGTTGCCTTGGGGGATAAGCTGGACTCCACCGCGTGAACCAGAGCATCAATGGAACTGGTGGCAAACACGGCAAATGGCAGCCCGTTTAAAAGTTCCGGAACCAGCACCGCCTCATCCGCATACATATGGGGTGACACCAGTCCTACCTTGGTTCCCAGCCTGGTCCGGTTGATAATAGAAATATTGGTGACTTCACTTCCAGTTCCGCAGGTTGTGGGCAGAATCACAAGTTCCCGTTTCTTTTGGATTTTTTCAGGTTCAGCATAAAGGGAATCCAGCGGGTCCCCTGCAGACACCGCCATAACCTTGGCAATATCAATCACAGTGCCGCCACCTATAGCTATAATCCGCCTGCAGTCTGTCTTCGCAGCTGCTTCAAGGATGGCATCCACCATGATATCTGTGGGCTCTCCCGTTCCGTATTCCTCCTGAAAAATGGTATGGACATTCAGCCCAAGTGTTCCGAAATAAGGTTTGTATATGTATTCGTTGGTCAGTATGAGATCACCGTTTCCAAGATGGAACTCACTGGCAAATTCTTTACAGGTATCGTAGTAGGATATCTGGGATTTTAAAATAATTTCTTTCATTTCAAGCCTCCCTATGCAAAAATCTCTTCATCCGTCGGCTGTTTCCAATCCTTTTTTACAAATGCAATCCGGCTCTTGTTCATCAGGTGGGTATAGAACAGGTTCTCGCTGATCGCATTGTTGCCCCAGCTGCCGCATCCCAGTGTAGTAGTGGGATTGAGAGAGTTTGCAAACGCACCGCCTGCCATGCTGGAACAGGTCTGATTGACTACCACCCGGCTTACAGGAAGCTTTAATCCTGCATATTCAATGTGATTTTTATCGTTGGACTGAATGTCTGCTGAATGGCCCTCACCTTCATATACCAGGTTGTCATATGCGATCTGAACTGCCTCTTCCCATGTCTGATAGCTGTATGCAGCCATCATCGGACACATCTTCTCTTTGCTCCATACAACTCCTGCCCCATGTTTCTCAGGCTTTACAATTATGACCTTTGTGTCCTGGGGAACGGAAATCCCGGCAAGGTCTGCAATGGTTTTGACTGACTGGCCAACCACTTTTTTGTTGATGACTCCATTGGGGAATACCACTTCTGCCAGTTTATCAATCACCGCTTTATCATCAATGTAGTATGCTCCCTGAGATACAAATTCCTTTATGACGGTATCGTAATCCTTCTCCGGTGCTATGATCGTCTGGGTTCCGGAACAGATAATGCCATTGTCAAAGATACGACTGGCAATCATTCTTCCTGCTGCAGCCTTGTAATCGATTCCTTCATCAATCAGCCCCTGTACATTGCCTGGTCCCACGCCATAGCTTGGTTTACCGCTGGAATAAGCGGACTTTACAACACCAGCACCGCCGGTCGCCAGTACAACATCACAGGCAGCCATCAGTTCATTGGTAAGTTCGATGGACGGTTCTTCGATTACCAGGAAAATATCTCTTGGAACACCCATGCGGTCCAGCTCTTTGTAATACAGTTCAGCTACTGCCATGGCACATTTTTTGCTGCGCGGGTGAGGTGCAATAATAATCGTATTCTGGCATTTTACGGCATACATGGCATTACACATAGGGGTAACAATGGGGTTGGTACAGGGTGTGGCAGCTGCAATGACACCCATTGGCTTTGCCACCTCAATCAGCCCTGCTTCCTCATCTGTTCCAATGACGCCAATGGACCTTTTGCCCTTTAATGCATTCCAGATGATTCTGGATTTTCCTCTATTCTTAGTGACCTTGTCTTCATAAACACCCATCCGGCTTTCCTCAACAGCAAGCTTTGCAAGCGGTTCTGCATTGTCAAAAATAACTTTTGCAAACATCTTTACAATGGCATCTGTCTTTTCCTGGTCATAGGAACGCAGAACCTGCTGTGCATTTCTGGAACGTTCTACTAATGATTGGATTAATTGGTTCATTTTTGTTATCTCCTTTGATAGTGATTTTTTTAACATTGTTTCTATGGTTCATTCTAATTCCTTTTGCCTGTATTTAAAAATACTAATAACTTATCATAAACAATAGGATTTTTTATGGTTCATTTTTGGCACTTTTAACAATAAAATAATAGATTCCGGCAATAATCGTATGATTCAAAAGATTAAACCGCAAAATCATTCGTTAATTTATTAACTTATAAACGATAAAAAAACCGTATATAAAGAGATACAATAAACGGATAAGGAAGGTTATTATGGGAAGACGGATGTGATATGTGGATTATGAACGAAACGATATAAAATCGTATTATTAATAAAAGACCGGAATACCGTTGGTCTTGTGGTAAAATATGGGGATACACTTTACTTCTTATATATAGAAGTATATAATAGCTGTTAATATATGTAAAATGTATATATTGTATGTCAGTTATCTAATATTTATATAGCAGATAAAAGGGGGAACTATGGATATTACATATGACTATTACAGAATTTTTTATTATGTGGCTACATGCAAAAGCTTTTCCAAAGCCGCCGGGCTCCTTTCAGCCAACCAGTCCAATATTTCACGTTTCATAAATAATTTAGAGCATCAATTAGGATGTAAGCTTTTCGTGCGTTCCAAC
>SVDT01000342.1 GCA_015057775.1 Paenibacillaceae bacterium
ATAAGTGCCATAAAGTCCGGTTGAGAGCAAGCTCTCCCCCGGACTTTATGACACTTATTTTTGCACGACTCATTGCTATCGTGTACTCTATTTATTATTCAACGCCGCCTGTGCTGCTGCCAGTCTTGCGATCGGCACACGGAATGGGGAACAGGATACATAGTCAAGACCAATCTTATGGCAGAATTCTACGGAAGATGGATCTCCACCGTGCTCGCCGCAGATACCAACATGCATGTCAGGACGAACTCCCTTGCCTAACTTGATAGCAGTCTCCATCAGCTTGCCTACACCAGTCTGATCCAGTTTTGCAAATGGATCATTTTCAAAGATCTTAGTATCATAGTAAGCATTTAAGAACTTTCCTGCATCATCACGGGAGAAACCATAGGTCATCTGAGTTAAGTCATTGGTACCGAAGCAGAAGAATTCTGCGTCTTTTGCGATATCATCGGCTGTCAGTGCTGCTCTCGGGATCTCAATCATGGTTCCTACCTGATAGGTTAAGCTGCTGCCTGCTGCTGCAATTTCTGCATCTGCAGTCTCAACAACAATCTTCTTTACAAATCTTAATTCCTTCTCATCACAGATCAGAGGAATCATGATTTCAGGACATACGTTCCAGTCTGCATGTGCTTTCTGAACGTTGATTGCAGCACGGATTACTGCTTTTGTCTGCATTCTTGCGATCTCCGGATAGGTGACGGCAAGACGGCAGCCTCTGTGTCCCATCATTGGGTTGAACTCGTGAAGGGAATCAATAATTGTCTTGATCTGCTCCACAGTCTTGCCCTGTGTATCAGCCAGCTTCTTGATATCATCTTCCTCTGTCGGAACAAACTCATGAAGAGGCGGATCTAAGAAACGAATGGTAACTGGATTTCCTTCCAGTGCCTCATAAAGAGCTTCGAAATCGCCCTGCTGTACTGGAAGAATCTTCTCCAGAGCTGCTTCTCTCTCCTCAACAGTATCAGAACAGATCATCTCACGGAATGCATCAATTCTGTCACCTTCAAAGAACATATGCTCGGTACGGCAAAGACCGATTCCTTCTGCACCAAGTTCTCTTGCTTTTCTTGCATCAGCAGGTGTATCTGCATTGGTTCTGACTTTCAGTCTTCTATACTTATCAGCCCATGCCATAATTCTTCCAAACTCACCGGCAACGGTTGCATCAACAGTGGGAATAATTCCGTCGTAGATTTTACCGGTTGATCCATCAAGAGAGATCCAGTCTCCTTCATGGTATTCCTTACCTGCAAGAACAAACTTCTTTGCTGCTTCATTCATGGCAATTTCAGAACAGCCGGATACACAGCAGGTTCCCATTCCTCTTGCAACTACAGCTGCGTGAGAAGTCATTCCTCCTCTTACAGTCAGAATACCCTGAGCTGCCTTCATTCCTTCAATATCTTCAGGAGAGGTTTCAAGACGTACTAAAACCACCTTTTCTCCTCTTTCTTTCCATGTCTTTGCATCATCAGCGGTGAAAACGATCTTACCACAGGCAGCTCCAGGAGAAGCAGCAAGTGCCTTTCCAACCGGTTCTGTCTTCTTTAATACTTCTGCATCAAACTGAGGATGAAGCAGAGTATCTAAGTTTCTTGGATCAATCATCTTAACTGCTTTTTCTTCTGTAATCATAAACTCGTCTACTAAGTCACAGGCAATCTTTAAAGCAGCTTTTGCTGTTCTCTTACCGTTACGGGTCTGAAGCATATAAAGCTTCTTGTCCTCAATGGTAAACTCCATATCCTGCATATCTTTGTAGTGATCTTCCAGGATACTGCAGATTCCTACAAATTTATGATAAACTTCAGGCATAACCTCTTTTAACTGTTCAATCTTCTGGGGAGTACGAACACCGGCAACTACATCTTCGCCCTGGGCATTCATTAAGAATTCACCCATTAAATGCTTTTCACCAGTTGCAGGATCACGGGTAAATGCAACACCTGTACCGGAAGTCTCACCCATGTTTCCAAATGCCATCATCTGAACGTTGACAGCGGTTCCCCATGAATAAGGTATATCGTTGTCACGGCGGTAAACATTAGCTCTTGGGTTGTCCCAGGAACGGAATACAGCTTTGATTGCCCCCATTAACTGCTCCTTGGGATCAGTTGGGAAATCAGAACCAATCTTTTCCTTATATTCTGCTTTGAACTGTCTTGCAAGCTCTTTCAAATCGTCGGCATTCAGATCCACATCCTCTGTAACACCCTTTTTTTCTTTCATTTCATCAATCAGTTCTTCGAAGTATTTTTTGCCTACTTCCATAACTACATCGGAGTACATCTGGATAAATCTTCTGTAGCAGTCATATGCCCAGCGTGGATTTCCTGATTTTTCAGCAAGTACTTCCACTACGTTCTCATTCAGTCCCAGATTTAAAATCGTATCCATCATACCAGGCATGGAAGCTCTCGCTCCGGAACGAACAGAAACCAGAAGAGGATTTTCATTATCACCAAATTTCTTGCCGGTGATTTTTTCCATCTTTTCGATATGATCCATGATCTGCCCCATGATCTCGTCATTAATCGTTTCCCCATCTTCATAATACTGAGTACATGCCTCAGTCGTAATCGTAAATCCCTGAGGAACCGGCAGCCCTAAATTAGTCATCTCTGCCAGATTCGCCCCTTTACCACCTAACAGGTTTTTCATATCTGCACTACCCTCAGTGAACAAATAAACCCATTTTCTTGCCATAAGTAAAATCCTCCTCAAATGTGTAAATTATGCTGCTCCCCCGCGCTTTCCATTGCGGAAAAGCCCTGAAAGTATTATAGCACAATTAAAGGGGTAGTAAAGAGGTTTTCATAGATTATTTAAAGTAATTATCTCTTTTTTAAATACAATTGTATTGAAAGCACTTACAAAGTCTGTCTTTTTCCGATATGCGATTTGCGTTCGTATATACGAAATCATGTTCGACAAAAGCTCTGTTTCTTTAACATAATTCGACATGCAGCAAGGGTCAGTATCTCCGTCACAGGCATGACCGTCCAGATTCCGGTAACTCCCATAAAAATCGGAAGAATAAAGACCAGAATACTGTTTAAAATAATTCCCCGAAGCAGACAGATCTTTAATGCATTTCCCGGTTCCATCACGGATTGAAACCAGGTGGTATAAAGCACATTCAGTCCCATTGCTGCAAAAGACAGAAAATAGATCCGAATGGCTGGAACTGACATAGCCAGAATTTCCTTTTCAGGTCTGACAAATGCTTCTGTCACAAGAGCCGGAAACAAAAGTCCTGTTACAGCAAACAACACACCGGAAAAACAGGCGGTACGCTCTGCCAGATGTCTTACTTCCTTTAAACGGTCTTTTTTTCCTGCACCGTAATTTGTCGCCAGTATGGGCTGGACTGCCTGTGAAATACCGTTATTAACAGATGATGCGATATAAGCACTGTTGGAGATAATACCGTATACCACCACACCAAGTTCCCCTGCAATAGAAAGAATCTGGCGGTTAAATAAGAAGGTTACGATTCCATTGCACATATCCAGCAAAAAGCTGGAGAACCCATTCTTCACTACAGCCACAGCCTGACTGAGATGAAAGCCAGAAACAAATTTTAAAGTATTCCCTTTTGAAACCAGATGGGTCAGCAATATTAAGAGTGTTACACAGGTTCCGATGACAGTTGCCGCAGCAGCCCCTGCCATTCCCATTTTTAAGGGAAACATCAATATATAATCCAGAATAATATTTAAAACTCCTCCGCAAACCACCGCAGTCATAGCCAGGCGGGGAGCTTTATCATTTCGTACAAATACCTGATAAAAAGAAGCAAATAAAAAGGCGGGAGCCCCTGATATCAGGATTCTTCCATATTCTTTCACATAAGGTGTCATGTTTTCATTTCTTCCCAGGAACCCCGTAACAGGAAGGAAAAATGCATGTCCCAAAAATACATAAATCA
>SVDT01000343.1 GCA_015057775.1 Paenibacillaceae bacterium
GATCAGTAGCTCAATCTGCCTGCGCCCTTCTAACTCCTGCTTCATGCTGTCTAATAAGTAGTCGTAAATCTCTTCTGAATATTCCAGGTAAATGTCATGCAGCATCACATCTTTATTTTCGTAATAGATGTAAACCGTTGCCGGCGAAACCCCTGCCAATCTGGCTATTTTAGAGACAGAAGTGCCGTGAAAGCCCTCCTGCAGGATCAGCTTTATTACTGCTTCCTTGATATTCCTCACCTTTTCGTCGTCTTTTCTTCTCATTTCATCACCTCTATAGGTTTATAATAAATGATCATTCACTTATTGTCAATGTATTTTTATAACAAACTTTTATATCTTCACATAATTAAACAAATATAAAGACTCCGTGACATTATTACAGATAAAAAGAGTATCGTCATATTACGACAATTTATTTTAATTTTTCGTCATTATTATCTGTTATATGTCCATTTTTGCGATAATATGTTTGATAGATAATCAAATTTTCTGTTAATTACATTGACTGAATTGATAGTTTATTTTATAGTACAAGTAACAAATAAATAGTGGGTCAAGTTAAAAAGGAGGAATTATATGAAACGAAAAAGAGTAATTAGTATTATGCTGGTAGTACTGTTAAGCTTTTCATTCCTGATCACTTCTTATGGTTTTACAGAAAGGCAGTCTAAAGATTACATTCCTTCGAATGAAGGCGGTTATAATCCAATGCCTTATTACAACTATGACGGCATACTGAATTGTATGTTTTATACCTGGGGAAGAGTACATGAGAAAGTTGGTATCAGCTTATCTTCCAGTGTATCAAAATGGTATCAGGGTAAAGATTTATACCAAGTCCCACAAGCAAACTCCATAGCCTTTTGGGGCACTCCCGGTAATATTACACATACTGCTTATGTAGAATCCTACAGCAACAATACTGTTTATTTTACTGAAGGGGGATATATCCCAACTAAAGGCTTTCATGAGGGCTCTATGACCCTGAATAATTTTAAAAACCGTCCGGGTCTTAGTTTTTACGGATTTGTATATTTAAATGCTCCCGTTGTTACAACTAAAAATGTCTGGGTGTACAACAATCCAGCTCGTCAGGGTACTACTTTAAGCGGATATAAATACAACACTGATATTCAATGGGATAAGGATTCCCGCTCTGTTCACGGCTACTATCTCACCGTTGAGAGACTAAATAAAAGAGGATCCTATCCAATAAGAGAAACAATTACCTCAAATCCAGACGAAACCTGGACAGATATATATGGGTTATCTTCTGGAAGTTACATTGTTACCATTCAGTCAATTGGAGGAAACCATGAATTGATTAACAGCCACCGCACAAAATTGCTGGTTACCAATTATAACGGTACTTCTTATATGAATGACTATAACTAAATCAGGAGCAGAGTATAGGAAAAATCAGGTTGGAGATCCTTTTATAAGGATCTCCAACCTGATTTTTCAAAGAATACTTTTCAAACTTAGTCAACAGTTTTATATTCATCTGCACAATATTCAAAAAAATCAAAATCTGCATAGTGACTGTGTTTTACCCTGTCCGCACAGGTGATGCCGACCATAGTACCGGTAAATTCCCCGTACTTACAGTATTCATCAGAAAATCTGGTGGTGTCAAAGACCCGTCCGATCTTCTGATAATTCACTCCGTCATAACACCAGGAGAAATAAGACTTCCGGCCTTCAATTATAAGCCGCAGATAAATGGGTTCATCACTTACCGGTATCCTGGTATTTAAAAATTCGGTCTTCTCTCCGTTCTCCAGGTGGATAATGGAAAGTGCACTTTGTCCCAGGGTTTCACTGTAATATTTTCTTAAATTAATATAATTCATATTGTCATAATATAAAATCAATCCGGCACTGTGCTGATGAACTTCCGGTACAAATTCCATCTTTGTAGTCACTGTTGCATAGACAGAGGTCAGCTTTCTCGCCAGAATGCTCACCTGATTCAAGGATGTTCTTGATTCCTGACCACGAATCCGCACATATCCCGGACGGGCTTTTAAATCGGCAAAGCGCTGGGGCATGATTCTGGGTGCGTAATACTGCAGTCCCAGTTCCTCTTCATTAAAATCATCAAAATAAGGAAGTTGCTTAACCGGCACTTCAGGCAGGTTACTTGCTTCAACCAGAACTTCCGCTAAATTACCCCCATTTGCCATACGCAGCCAATGATCGTCAGTCCATATCATTTTCTGAATGGCCGTTTCTCTTCCAAGAGTGCATCGCAGTTCTGGTACAAAAGGCCGGGCACATAAATGTACCAGATAGGTTTCCCCATTCTGGGTGTCCACCACACTGCCATGGCCGGATTTCTGAAGGATGGAATCAGGATTATAATATCTTGGTTTTAAATGATCCGGATCGTGGCGCTCATTGGACTCTCCTGGGACAGAGGTTACGATGGGGTTCATTGGGTCCGCTGTATATGGTCCCCATATTTCTTTGGATCTTCCCATGGTTACACAATGATTATAGCCGGTTCCACCTTCTGCACACATGATGTAATAATATTGTCCCCGTTTGTATAGATGGGGTGCTTCAATGCAGCCCCGGTCCGTTCCGCCGTTCCAGATGCGTTTGGGATAACCGATAATTTCTTTTTTTTCGGGATCGTATTCCACCATACAGATTGCACCAGGCTTTTCATAGCCTTCCCTGGTCTCCCATTCCAGAGATACAATATACTTTTTGCCGTTATCATGCAGGATTGAGGCATCGAATCCGGAAGAATGAAGATATACTGGTTCACTCCAGGGTCCTCTGATATCTGTTGCAGTAATCAGATAATTGTTTACATCAAAATATCTTGCGTTCATGGAATTCATGACTCCGTAGATCACATAAAACAGATCTTCCTCTTCACAGTACGTGAGACATGGAGCCCAGATACCTTTTGCAGATGGAAGCTTTTTTAGATCAACGGTTTCATCGTCTGTCAGAACATGGGTGTACAACTCCCAGTTTTTTAAATCTTTCGAATGGTATATGGGGATTCCGGGAAACCATTCAAAGGTTGATACTGCCAGATAATAATCATCCCCTTTTCTGCAAATGCATGGGTCGGGATTAAAACCCGGTAGAATGGGGTTCTTTATCATATTGTCCTGTCCATTCATCATTCTTCCTCCAAAATGACAGCTTCCCAGTCTTTCAGGGGTATCCTGTCACCTTTCTTATAACTCGTTCCGTCTAATATATTTTTCACCTGGTCATAGGGGCAGAAAATGGTGGTTTCTTCCTCTGAATAGTGAAGTACATAGTGTATTTTTTTATGATCCCCATTCACTCCACTGCGAATGATCACCGGAAAGCATACATCCGGTATGGAATCAGAAAGACCTGCATCTTTTACAGCCATCTTTAATATTTCTTTTACAATATCCTTATCTGTATAACAGCCGATGTAATAGGTGCTGCCCTTTTCGTAATCTGCCTGGGTAATTCCCGCATACTTTCCCCAGTATTTATGCTCATAGGACGCCAGCACCCTGGCTCCGGCTGTATGAAGCAGTTCTGCAAAGTACTGAACCGGTCTGTCTTTGATTTTTGCAGTTCCAGGTTCCGTAAACTGGTTGTAGTGAATTTTGAAACATTCATGAAGCAGATGAGGCTGTGTGTCCGGATAAACACTTAAATATTCATTGGAAACGAAGGATTTAAAGGTGCTGACTAATACTCCTCCGTTTGAAACGAATTCTTTTAACTGCTTACATTTATCTTCTGTAATGCAGTACAGAGCAGGTGTTACAATCATCTGGTATTTAAAAGGATCCAGACCGTTGACATCCACTACATCACATTCCATATTTAATTCATAGAGACTGTCATACATCCATCTCACCACATCATTATAGCTTAAATCCCGGTCTATGGGGAACCATTCCAGTGCTTGAAGGGACT
>SVDT01000344.1 GCA_015057775.1 Paenibacillaceae bacterium
GCGCTTCCAGGAGAAGATGGTCATTATTCCATCCGCATTGGAACTGATGATTTTAAATTTTCCGGCGTAGTTTTTGCCATGGTTCCGTTGACAGTGAGTCAGCTCGACAAAGTTAAAGATTTGCGGGAAGCAAAGGAAACCATGGAAGATTCCGCTGACGCAATCAGTGACAGCCTGGATGTGGTGCTAAATACCATGGACCAGATGAAGAACAGTATTGACAACACATCAGATGGAATCAGAGGGCTTGATAAAACCAGACAGATTGTTGCAGATTCCAAAGGAACGGTTTATCAAAACGCCGATGAAGCCCTTAATGCACTGGATGGACTGTCTCAGACACTGCGGCCGTTTTACAATCACACGGAGAATGCAAAGACAGCGTTAAATGATTTAAGAGGCCAGACGAATCACCTGACTGAAATCCTAAGTGATCTTACTCCGGATTTAAACGATCTTCAGGAAGGAGTAAGAGATTTAAGAGATGAACTGAAGGAATTGCAGAAACTGGTGAATTCTCCGGAAACAGGAATGAAGACCCAGATGGTTTTAAAGCAGCTTGATAAAACACAGGACCATTTAAACACACTTACAAACCAACAGCAGACACTGGCGAAGGAGCTGGAACAGCTGGCTAAGATACTTCCCCAGATGGTGTCTTTAAGCGGATCACTAAGCGCTTCGGCACAGGCACTTGGAGATGAGGATCTGGAAGACTTACTTGAGGATATCAAGGCAGAAGATCTGGCAGACAGTGACGAGATTTCCTCTTATTTATTTAATGAAAAAGGCTATTCTGTCACAGAAATCAATGCATTAACCAATTACTTATCCTCTGCACTGGGAGCCGGGAATATTGCTTCCCCCAGCTCTGCAACAAATGCTGCAACAAAGGCTGCCATGCAGGCCGCAGCGCCACTGGCACAGCTTTTGCCCCAGCTGGCAGGAAGCGGGGCAGGACTCTCCGACGATATGTCAAAGTTCCTTGGTCTGACAAAAGCACTACTTGGTGATCTTTATGCGGAAGGAAATCATATTAACGGGGCAACAGACGGGGTAATAAAAACCACGGATGCCGTTGGGAAACTTTGTGATACTGCGGATGATCTGATTGGAAATGCAGAGGAACTTAATGGAATTTTAAACCGTCATCATGATGAGATGCTTAATACGCTGACAGATATGGGGAAAATGACAGACAGTGCATCAAGGAGTATTGATTCCATGAATGTATTCTTCCGCTCTCTGGAGAGTCAGTTAAAGACGGTGGGAAACTCGTTAAACGGCAGTACACAAAAGACGTTAAACGGGCTGGCTGATACCCTGGATATTGCAGGAAACGGACTTGATCAGACTGAAGTGTTAAGAAATGCAAAGGATACAATTAAAAATATGATCGATGATAAGTGGGATGAATATACCACTGAGGATACAACCCTGCTAAATATTGATTTAGAAGCAAAGCCGGTTTCCATGACGTCGGTAAAGAACCCATCACCAAAGAGCATTCAGATCATACTGAGAACAGGGGAAATTAAACAGGACGAAGAAGACAAGGATAATAAAGTAGATGAAGATTTTCATCCCGATGGTAATGTGCTTCACCGCATAGGAAATATTTTTAAAAACATTTTCGGATTTTTTACTTCTATATTTAAATAGAAGAAATCAGATAAAAATCATAGGTTTTTAAGAAATTCTACATTGTTATTTTTTGATTTCCTGCTTATAATAGTTTCAGGACATTTAAAAGGAGGAAGTTAACATGGCGATATTAGTGACCGGTGGAGCTGGATACATAGGAAGTCATACCTGCGTAGAGCTGCTGAATGCCGGGTTAGAGGTAGTGGTAGTTGACAATCTGTGCAATTCCAGCAGGGAGTCCATGAATCGTGTTATGGAAATAACAGGAAAAAAACTGAATTTTTATGAGGCGGATTTATTGGACCAGGAAGCGCTGGAACAGATTTTTAATAAAGAAACAATTGATGGCGTCATTCATTTTGCAGGGCTGAAGGCAGTTGGTGAATCAGTTTATAAGCCTCTTGAATATTATCATAATAACATTACAGGAACGTTAGTACTCTGTGATGTTATGAGAAAGCACGGAGTGAAGAACATTGTATTTAGTTCTTCCGCAACAGTATATGGAGATCCTGAATTCGTGCCCATTACAGAAGACTGTCCCAAGGGAGAAATCACCAATCCTTATGGAAGAACCAAGGGAATGTTAGAACAGATCCTGACAGATTTAAATACCGCAGATCCAGAGTGGAATGTTATGCTATTACGTTACTTTAACCCCATTGGCGCTCATGAATCCGGCCGGATCGGAGAAGATCCAAAGGGTATTCCTAACAATCTTCTTCCTTATATTACTCAGGTAGCGGTAGGAAAGCTGGAACGTCTTGGAGTGTTTGGAAAGGATTACGATACTCCGGATGGAACCTGTGTCCGTGACTACATTCATGTTGTTGACCTGGCATTAGGTCATGTGCAGGCATTAAAAGCCATGTCAAAGCAGTCAGGCGGCGTGCGGATTTATAATTTAGGAACAGGAATCGGGTACAGTGTTCTTGATGTAATCGGCGCATTTGAAAAAGCAAATGATTTAAAGATTCCGTATACAATTATGGATCGCAGGGCAGGAGATATTCCCACCTGCTACGCTGACCCGGCCAAAGCAGAGAAGGAACTTGGCTGGAAAGCAGAGCGGGGAATTATTGAGATGTGCCGCGATTCCTGGAACTGGCAGAAGAATAATCCAGGTGGATTTGAAAAATAAGTTTAAATAGCGGGCTTAATTAACAGACAGAGACGGGGAATTTCGCCGTCTTTTTCTGTTGCCTGTTTCCTGTAAGAAGCAAGAATAGAAATCACCAGAAAAAGAGAACATATATTCGAGAAATACTTGAAATAATTTAAAATATATGATAATATTCATAGCAAGAACAAATGTTCGAGGTGAATAGATGCTAATACAGGAATCATTAAGTGTTCAGGAAAAATTAGAGATATTGTCGGATGCAGCCAAGTATGATGTGGCATGTACTTCCAGCGGAGTGGACCGCAAGGGGAAGGCGGGTACCATCGGCAATGCCAGTAAAGCAGGTATCTGCCATAGTTTTTCAGCAGATGGCAGATGTATCTCTTTGCTTAAAATATTATTTACAAATCAGTGTATTTACGATTGCAAATACTGTATCAACAGATCTTCCAATGACGTGGTCCGCACTGCGTTTACTCCTGAGGAGGTTTGCCAGCTTACCATACAGTTCTATCGACGCAATTATATTGAGGGCTTATTTTTAAGCTCTGGTGTACTGACCAGTGCAGATTATACCATGGATCTTATCTATCAGACGTTAAAAAAGCTGAGAGAGGAGTACCACTTTCATGGATATATTCATGTAAAGGCCATTCCCGGTGCAGATCCCCTGTTAATTGAAAAGACAGGATTTCTCGCAGACCGTATGAGTATTAATTTAGAGCTTCCCACTGCAGAAGGATTAAAAAAACTGGCTCCAGGTAAAAATCGTGACAAGATATTAAAACCCATGAAGCAGATTCAGAACGGGATTGTAACCAACCGCTTTGAGTTAATGGAATATAAAAAAGCTCCTGCCTTCGTACCGGCAGGCCCAAGTACTCAGATGATTGTGGGTGCAACACCAGAGAATGACTACCAGATGATGATGGTGTCAGAGGCATTGTACAAAAACTATGACTTAAAAAGGGTGTTTTATTCTGCGTTTGTTCCAGTTAATCAGGACAGCAGCCTGCCTGCACTTCCGGGAGGTCCGCCGCTTTTAAGAGAACACAGACTTTATCAGGCAGACTGGCTGATGCGGTTTTACGGATTTCAGGCCGGAGAACTGTTATCAGAAGACCGCCCTAATTTTAATGTTCT
>SVDT01000345.1 GCA_015057775.1 Paenibacillaceae bacterium
TGACCAGAATTTTACCACTTATTTAACGAAAGTCCGAATCAATGAAGCAAAAAAATTACTTATGAACAAAACTGCCAGTGTAAAAGATGTGAGCATGCAGGTAGGATATTACGATTCTAACTATTTTGCTAAAGTGTTTCGCAGACTGACAGGACAGCTTCCTTCTGAATTTCGTGATAGTCAGAATACACAAAAATAAGATGTTTTATTTATGCAAATTGGCAAAAGCTCCAAGGAGGATGTTAAAATATTCTCCTTGGAGGACAATTCTCTTCGGTACAAAAAAAAGCTTCAGGTTATATAATTGAGAAAGCATTAAGGCAGGCATTGCCCCTTTACTGATTTACTCAATCATATCACCCGGGGCTTATTTTTTTGCCGTAATCGATCTTAAATGAGTGGGAAGGAAGAAAATTATATGAAGAAATTCTTAAAAAGACTGGCAGCAGGCATTCTGGCAGCAGCAATGGCAGTGGGACTTAGCGGCTGTGGCACGGCCACTTCCGGCAAACGGATCATCAGGATCTCTCATGCCCAGTCTGAAACACATCCGGAGCATTTAGGGCTTCTTGCATTTAAACAGTATGTGGAGGAGCGTCTGGGAGACAAGTATGAGGTACAGATTTTCCCCAATGAGCTTCTTGGGTCTGCCCAAAAAGCAATCGAGCTTACACAGACAGGAGCAATCGATTTTGTTGTGGCAGGTACTGCAAATTTAGAAACATTTGCAGATGTTTATGAAATTTTCAGTATGCCGTATCTGTTTGATTCCGAGCAAGTGTATCGCTCCGTTATGGAAGATACGGACTATATGCAGAAAGTTTATGCTTCCACAGACGAAGCCGGGTTTCGGGTTGTTACCTGGTACAATGCAGGAACCAGGAATTTTTATGCAAAGACACCAATTCGCACTCCGGATGATTTAAAGGGGAAGAAGATACGTGTTCAGCAAAGTCCTGCCAGTGTAGCAATGGTAAATTCTTTTGGAGCGGCAGCAGCACCTATGGGATTTGGTGATGTATACACAGCGATCCAGCAGGGCGTTATTGATGGAGCGGAAAATAACGAGCTGGCTCTGACCAATAACAAGCATGGTGAAGTAGCAAAATATTATTCCTACAACAAGCATCAGATGGTACCAGACATGCTGGTAGGCAATTTAAAGTTTTTAAACAGCTTAAGCCCTGAAGAATATCAGGTTTTTGAAGATGCAGCCAAATATTCCACAGAGGTAGAACTTGCTGAATGGGATAAAAGTATTGATGAAGCAAGGGAGAAAGCAAAAACAGATATGGGTGTGGAGTTTATTGATGTGGATGTAGAGGCATTCAAAGAAAAGGTGCTTCCGCTTCATGAAAAAATGCTCAGTGAAAATCCAAAAATCAGAGATTTATATCAGCATATTCAGGATGAAAATAATAAAAATAAAGGAGGACAATAAAATGTCAGTGATGCATCAGGTAAAAGACTGGATCATGAAGGCTCTGGGAGCCGTTATTATTGTTCTTTTTGCAGCTATGACGGTAATTGGCAGTTATCAGATTATTACCAGATATTTTTTTAACAGACCAAGTACTATTTCAGAAGAGCTGCTGACTTATTCATTTACATGGATGGCTTTGTTCGCCTCTGCCTATGTATTTGGAAAACGGGATCATATGAGAATTGGATTTCTGGCCGATAAATTAACCGGTACTCCTAAGAAATGGTTAGATGCTGCCATTGAAATTCTGGCATTTGTCTTTGCCGGAGTCGTGATGGTATATGGCGGAAGTTCCATTACAAAGCTTACAATGATTCAGACAACGGCATCCTTACAGATTCCCATGGGATATGTGTATGCAGCAGTCCCGGTTACAGGTGTGTTGATTATGTTATTTTGTCTGGTAAATGCAATCGATCTGCTGCATGCGGATTACAAAGAAAAGGAGGAAGCATAAATGAATATTTCCATACTTTGCGGACTGATCATTTTAGTGGTCCTTGTGGTCCTGCTTTTATTAGGCGTGCCGGTTGCCGTTGCACTTGCTGTTTCATCCATATGTGCCATTCTGCCCATCTTGAATACTGGCGCAGCAGTGCTCACAGGAGCTCAGAGAATTTTCTCCGGAATCTCCATATTCAGTCTTCTGGCAATTCCGTTTTTTATATTGGCAGGTAATATTATGAACAAAGGAGGCATAGCAATCCGCCTCATTAATTTCGCAAAACTTTTTACAGGAAGAATACCAGGATCCCTTGCTCACACAAATGCTGTGGCTAACATGCTGTTTGGTTCTATCTCAGGATCCGGAACGGCAGCCGCCTCTGCGATGGGAGCAATCATTGGTCCGATTGAGGAAGAGGAAGGCTATGACAGAGACTTCTCTGCAGCTGCAAACATTGCCACTGCACCAACCGGGCTGTTAATCCCACCAAGCAATGTTATGATTACGTTTTCCCTTGTCAGCGGAGGAACCTCTGTTGCTGCCCTTTTTATGGCAGGCTATATTCCAGGTATCTTATGGGGACTTGCCTGTATGGTGGTTATTTATTTTCTTGCTAAGAAAAAAGGATATCAAAGTAACAAACGCTTCACCACTCAGGAAAAAATCCGTGTGTGCCTTCAGGCGATTCCCTGCCTCCTTATGATTGTAATTGTAATTGGAGGAATTATCGCAGGAGTTTTTACGGCTACAGAAGGAAGCGTGGTATCCGTAGTTTACAGTTTAATTTTATCTTTATTCTTTTATAAGTCATTAAAGCTTTCAGAACTTCCAAAACTGTTTTTGGAAAGTGCACAGATGACAGGAATTATTATATTTTTAATTGGTGTTTCCAGCATTATGAGCTGGGTTATGGCATTTACCGGCATACCAACTGCAGTCTCAGAAGCAATGCTGGGAGTCAGCAGCAATCGCTATGTTATCTTATTCATTATAAATATCTTACTCCTTCTGATAGGAACCTTTATGGATATGACACCAGCCTGCCTGATTTTCACACCAATCTTTCTGCCAGTCTGCCAGGCACTTGGAATGAATACCATACATTTTGGTATCATGATGATCTTTAATTTATGCATTGGAACCATAACACCTCCTGTTGGAACAACCCTGTTTGTAGGTGTAAAGGTAGGGGAGACAAAGATTGAAAATGTAATCAGGACATTACTGCTTTATTTTGCGGCAATTTTTATCGTACTTCTTATGGTATCGTATATTCCAGCATTGTCCTTATGGCTGCCGGGACTTCTTGGATATGTATAAAATTTGATAAGTGTAAGCTGCCTTCGATTCCTTTTTCCTCAGGATGGAAGGCAGTTTGTATTTTTCTTAAAAGCTGCATTGCAAAATTTTTCAATATGTTATATACTGTTTGATGGAGTATTACAAGAAAGAACAGACAAAAGGATGGTTTTAATCATGACTATTTTAGAAAATTGGAGAAATCTGGCATACGGCGAAGGTCTGGATGATAAAGAAAAAGAAGAATTATGGACCCAGTATTTTAAGGTTGAAAAAGGAATTTACGAACATATTCTGTCTAAGCCGGAAGAAGTAGTGGAAGGAACCGTTGAAGAACTGGCTAAGAGATATGGCACAGACGTGCAGACTATGACCGGATTTTTAGATGGTATCAATGAAAGCTTAAAGGGTTACGAGAATCCTGTTGAGACGATGGACGAGAATACCGTTGTTAAAATTGAGATCGATCCCGAAAAGCTTTATTATAATATGGTAGAAGCAAAAGCGGAATGGCTCTACAGCCTTCCCCAGTGGGATCAGATCCTGACAGAGGAAAAGAAGAAGGAACTCTATAAGACTCAGAAGGCTTCCGGAACCATTGTAAAGGGTGCTAAAATCGGAAGAAATGATCCATGTCCTTGCGGAAGCGGCAAGAAATATAAAAAGTGCT
>SVDT01000346.1 GCA_015057775.1 Paenibacillaceae bacterium
GAGCTGATCCCCAGGCTTGAGAGGATGCCATTAAAGGACAGGGAAGAGAATACAAAAAGATTGATGCAGATGGTCGGGCTGGATTGCAGTGAGTTTTTAGACCGGTATCCTACGGAGCTTAGTGGAGGGCAGCAGCAGCGTGTGGGGGTAGCCAGAGCCTTTGCCACAGACCCGGACATTATTCTTATGGATGAACCGTTTTCTGCACTGGATCCCATGACCCGTTCCGATTTACAGGATGAACTGGTGCTGCTTCAGGGCAAGCTGAAAAAAACAACAATATTCGTTACACATGATATGGATGAGGCCATTAAAATCGCAGACATGATCTGTATTATGAAGGACGGAGACATTTTACAATATGATACACCGGAGAATATATTAAATAATCCGTCAGATGAATTTGTATCAAACTTTGTAGGTAAAAACAGAATCTGGTCATCTCCGGAATTTATCCGGGTATCTGATATTATGATTGACCAGCCGGTTACAGCAGCAAAAGATCTTTCCATATTAAAATGTGTGGATAAGATGCGCCAGAATAAAGTAGACACGCTGTTGATTATTGACAGGGAAAGCCGGCGCCTGGAAGGCATGGTAAAAGCCAGCGTGTTAAGAAGCGTGGAAGATAAGTCAAAACAGGCAGAAGAATATATGACCCAGGATTTTAAAGTACTGCAGCCAGATGAGAATATTCTGGATGCCTTGAAGATCGTTACCGATTATAAAGTATCTGCCGTCCCGGTTGTGGATGAAAGCAGACGTTTAAAAGGTCTTATTACAAAGAGCAGTCTGGTGACCACATTAAGTCAGCAATATTTTGAGTATGAAGGAGGAGATGCGTAAATGAATTTTTGGACTTATATTGGAGACAGTTACCCGCAGATCATAACCTTGCTGATTGAACATGTGAAGCTGACAGCAATTTCCGTAGGACTTGCAATATTAATTGGTGTGCCTCTTGGAATATTAATCGCCTATGCATCAAAAGCCAATAAACCAGTGCTGACAGCAGCTAATATTATTCAGGCCATTCCAAGTATGGCATTGCTGGGATTTATGATTCCGCTGCTTGGTATTGGTACCGTTCCCGCAATTGTTGCGGTTGTTCTTTATTCTCTGCTTCCCATCATAAAAAACACCTATACAGGTATCGAAAATTTAAATCCACAGACAATTGAAGCAGCCAGGGGAATTGGCTTAACGCCCTTACAGGTTCTGACAAAGGTTCAGATCCCTCTTGCACTTCCGGTAATTATGGCAGGCGTGAGAATTGCATCTGTCACGGCAGTAGGACTTATGACCATGGCTGCATTTATCGGAGCGGGCGGACTGGGTTATCTGGTCTTTTCCGGAATCAGGACAGTGAATAACAACCAGATTCTGGCAGGAGCGATTCCAGCGTGTATGCTGGCTTTAACGGTTGACTTTATTATCGGACTGGTTGAAAAACTGGTTACCCCTATCAGTCTGCAAAAGGGAGACAGGGCAGAGAAGATAAAGAAAAGAACCGTTCAGAAAGCGGGTCTTGGTGTAGCGGCAGTTCTGCTTGCAGCCGTGTTTTTATTTACTTCAATCGGCACGGGCAATCAGGCGGGCAGGACCATTTCCATCGGATCTAAGGATTTTACGGAACAGGAAATATTGGGAAATCTGGTGGCGGATCTGGTAGAAGCAAGAACGGATATTAAAGTGAACCGCAGGTTAAGCCTGGGCGGAACTCAGGTTTGTGCAGGCGCGCTAAAGAGCGGAGATATTGATCTTTACATCGAATACAGCGGGACAGCATATACGGATATGTTAAAATATCCGCCAATCAGTGATATGGAGCAGGTCTATGAAACTGTGAAAAAGGAATATGGAGAGCGTTTTGATCTTGCTGTTTTAAAACAGATGCAGTTTAACAATACTTATGTACTGGCAGTAAGTCAGGAAACTGCTGAAAAAAACGGGCTGGAGACAGTCAGTGATTTATCCAGGATAGCAGGTACTATGACTTCTGGCACCACGTTTGAGTTTTCCAACAGAGAAGACGGACTGACAGGAATAGAAAATGCTTATGGATTTAAAATGGGTAACAAACTTACCATTGACGGTTCCCCCCGCTATACCGCACTGGCTGGCAAAGAGGTGGATGTAGTGGACGCATTTGCCACGGACGGACTTTTAAAGAAATTTCAGTTAAAGACGCTGACCGATGATAAACATTTTTTCCCTCCTTACTTTGCAATGCCTGTGATAAGGGAAGAAGCACTGAAAGAGTGTCCGGAATTACCAGGATTGTTAGAAGAATTGGGAGAGTTACTCACAGACGATGTTATGGTGGAACTAAACTATAAAGTGGATGAACTGCAGCAGACCCCGGAAAATGTGGCTAAAGATTTCTTAAGAGAAAGCGGGCTGGTATCATGATTTTTTCTTTTGTGTTGTTTTTTATTCTTTCCCAGTGCTTTTGCCGCCCCGGTCTATGCCGGCTGCTTGCAGGAGAGAAGGAATTGACACAGAAGGAGATATGGATTAGTTATGCTTTTGGAACATATTTAAGGGCAGATGCATTTCTTCTTTTTCTTTTATGGACATTAAGCTTTTTTTCAATCCCTTATCTTAATCAGGGAATGGGTATCCTTTTTCTGATTGCTACATTACTATTTCTTAAAAAGATGATAAAAATTTTAAATTTACAATGATTATCAGGAGACTGCTGTAAGGAAAATACGTACTTACAGCAGTTTTTACGATTTATTTGGAAAAATTTAGAAAATTATAAGAATTTTTATATTTAATTCATTATAACACCCCGCTATAATAGGATAGAGACAGAAATCGATATGGAGGGTACGAGCATGAAATTTTTCAGGAAGAAAATAGAAGAAGAGATGCAAGTGGCGCAAGCCGGTCCTATGGCGGATGATGACTTTGAAAAAGAATTGGAGCATCTGATGACTGAGGAGCACGGGGGTAAAAAGAAGAAAAAGCTTCTTAAGAAAAAATGGAGCAGAAAAAAGAAAATTATTGTGGGCTCTGCAGTTACTGTAGTGTTCCTTTTTATTGCCTTTAAAAGTGTAGCGGGCGGAAAAAGTGCGGTTATGCCGGTTACAGCAACACCATTAAAAAAAGGTGAAGTTACGGAAGTTCTTTCTGTAAGCGGTCCGGTTCAGGGAACGGACAGTGTGGAGGTGGTTTCCAATTTACATGCTGAGATCCTGGAACTACGGGTAAAAGAGGGTGACAAGGTAGAGAAGGGGCAGCTGTTGGCCACTCTTGATGATAAGGATGCGAAAAAAGGTGTGGATATAGCCCAGAATGCTTATGATCTTGCTGTCAGTACATATAAAGATAAACAGCTGGAAGCAGAAAACGGTTATGCCAAGGCAAAGCAGGGGTTTGAGACGGCAAAAGCAAATTATAACAGAACCCTTCTTCTTTATCAGGGTGGAAGTGCCACAGGAGTTGAGTTGGAGACAGCTACCAATAACATGAATGATGCTGCCAGGGAGCTTACCACCTATACGATTAAGGATGGAAAACCAGTAGCCAATGAATCCTATTCTTTGCAGATTGAAAAAGAAGCATTTGAGCTGGAGCAGAAAAAAGAAGCACTGGAGAATACAAAAGTAACCAGCCCCATTGCAGGAACTGTAGTAAGGGTAAATTGCAAGGTGGGCCGTTTTGCGGATAAAACCGATGATGATAAGCCCATGTTTATCATTAATAACCTGGATGTCCTCGAGATGAAAATTAACGTAAGTGAATATTCCATCGGCAAGGTGAAAGTAGGGCAGCC
>SVDT01000347.1 GCA_015057775.1 Paenibacillaceae bacterium
GTCAAAGGACTGAAATCCTGCCGCACTTTCTGAAAGCTGATCTGCCACCTCAAGGAGTTCCTCCGGCTTCATCCTCCGGTACTGGGCATACTCCCTTAAATAATCATCATACCCAATTGCTTTCCTGATATAATTAACCGCTGCAACTGGTGCCATGTTTTTTATCATTCGCAAATCATATTCCAGCTGTTCCACCCGCTCCACCATGAAACTGCGATCCTGGTAAAAGGATTTTACAGACTCAAAGTTTACCGGATTGCCTTCCAGCGAATCCCTGCTTATGTAGCGGTTGGGGCGGTTGATGATTTGGAGAACATTGGCCCTTTGACAGTCACCCTGTGCCGTTTTCATATAGGAAACCAGATTCTGGGCAATCCAGTGATCGTATAGATTGGGAACAGAATCCCGGGTGATAAACGGAACATTATATTCCATAAATTTCTCGATTAAAAGTCTGGGGCCCAGATTAGTCCGGTATAAAACAGCGATATCACTGAGTGCATATCCTGCTTTCCCGTAATTTAGAATCTCCTCCACAATTTCCATGGTTTCTTCCTGGGGATCCTTCCACAGTCTGGTAACCACTGGTTTTCCAGAGCCTTTGTCTGTTACAATTTTCTTCGGGAACCGCATTTCATTGTGGGCGATCAGCTTCCCTGCTGTTTCCACAATGTCTCTGGTGCTTCTGAAATTAATATTTAAAAGAACCTTCTTCGCATTTTTATAATCTTTTTCAAAACCAAGCATGATTTCCGGCTTGGCTCCCCGGAACCGGTAGATGGACTGGTCATCGTCTCCCACAATAAAAAGATTATCCTCAGGCGCCGCAAGCATACGGACAATTTCATACTGTACCCGGTTTATATCCTGAAATTCATCCACCAGAATGTACTGGTATTTTCTCTGCCAGGCTGCCAGTATATCTTTTCTCTGGGTAAAAAGTTCGTGACACATTACCAGCATGTCATCAAAATCAATCAGATTTGCTTTTCTCAGCCTGTCCTCATACCCCAGATAAAGCTGTTTAAATATTTCTTCTGAGCAGTTTTTGGAGTAATAATGGTCCAGTGAGATCATATCTCCTTTCACGGAGCTGATCTCTGATAAAATGGAGGTAATAAAATCCCCCTCATCTTCCACTTCCACGCTGCAGCGGTCCATTTCTTCCTTTACAAATCTGGTTTTCTGGTCTTCCCTGATAATATTTCTGGCATCATAGCGATAGGCGAATTTGAGAATGCGGAAAAATATGGCATGAAAGGTGCCGAAGCTGACAAAGGGAGCAGGATCTCCCATCAATGCATCAAATCGTTCCTTCATCTCCGTGGCTGCAGCCTTGGTGAATGTGATGACCAGAATGCGGGACGGATCCACATGATACTCCTCAATGAGATGGCAGACTCTGTGGGTAATGGTAAATGTCTTTCCTGATCCCGGCCCTGCCAGCACTAACATAGGTCCATCCCGGTGAAGAATTGCTTCTTTCTGGGCGCCTTCATAGGTCACTTGTTGTTTCATGTTATCCTCCAAGTCAAACAAAGAAGCAGGAGTCCGGTTTTCTGCCATTCCCCTGCTTTCATCTTCTTTTCTATAAAGTCTCTTTGCTTAAAAGTTCGATTCCTTTTCTGATTCGATGTAAGGATTCTTCTTTTCCAAGGACCTCCATGATTTCTGTTGCACCAGCCGGAGTCATCTGCTTGCCGGAAACTGCAGTGCGGATAGGCCACATAACATAGCCGGTTTTATATCCTTTTTCAGAAACAAATGCGGAAAGCGCAGCATAGAGTGCATCGTTGCTGTAGTCTTCCTGTGCTTCCAGAATGGGAAGTATCTCCTGTAACAGGGTAAGAGAGGTCTGGCTGTCCGTCTTCATCTTCTTATTAAAATACATGGAGCAGTCATATTCCGGAAGCTCCTCAAAGAAATCAATATGATTCTGGATATCCGGGAATACTTCGATTCTGGTCTTAACCATGGCAGCGATCTTTCTTAAATCCAGATCCTTTTTAATGACTTTCCTGATGAAAGGTTCTGCCATTCCATAAAATCTGTCAAAGTCCATGGCCTTCATGTATTCACTGTTCATCCACTTTAACTTGGTCATATCGAACACAGCCGGGGATTTACTGATATTGTGGAAATCAAATTCCTGAATTAATTCTTTGAGGGAGAAAATCTCCTGATTTCCAACTGGTGACCAGCCAAGCAAAGCCACATAATTGACCACTGCCTCAGAAATAAATCCCTGCTCAATTAAATCCTCATAAGAAGCATGGCCGCTTCTCTTGCTTAATTTCTTATGTTCCTCATTGGTAATCAGAGGACAATGTACATAAACCGGAACTTCCCAGCCAAACGCGTCGTAAAGGCGGTTATATTTGGGAGAAGAGGATAAGTACTCGTTACCTCTTACCACATGAGTGATTCCCATCAGGTGATCATCCACTACATTGGCAAAATTGTAAGTTGGATATCCATCGGATTTAATCAGAACCATATCATCAAGCTCTGAGTTATCGACTGTGATATCACCGTAAATTTCATCGTGGAATGTGGTGGTTCCGTCAACCGGATTATTCTGGCGGATTACGTATGGCATTCCTGCTGCCAGATTAGCCTGTACCTCTTCTTTCGTAAGGTGAAGACAATGCTTGTCATAAACCATGATCTCCTGACCGTCTACGGTTTTCTTTAAAGAATCCAGACGTTCCTGGGTACAGAAGCAGTAGTAAGCCTCTCCTTTTTCCACCAGCATCTTAGCATAATCAAGGTACATGCCAAGAGCATGACGTTCACTCTGAACGTAAGGACCCACACCGCCATCCTTATCAGGGCCTTCATCATGAACAAGTCCTGTCTCTTCCAACGTTCTATAAATAATCTCCACAGCACCTTCTACAAAACGTTCCTGATCGGTATCTTCAATACGGAGAAGAAAATCTCCACCTTCATGTTTTGCAATCAGGTACGCATACATGGCTGTTCTTAAATTGCCTACGTGCATGCGGCCTGTGGGGCTTGGGGCATATCTGGTTCTAATTCGATTCATTATAAACACACTCCTATATCTTCATTCTCGTGATGTTTCAGACAAATTTTATTATATAACGAACATCCGGAAAAAACAATGACTTAACGGCATTTTTCCAGAACAATTAAAGTTGAAGAAGAGAACAGGCAAGCTGGAAATAGATAATTAAGCTTATAGCATCCACTATGGTAGTAATTAAAGGTGCTGCCATAATAGCCGGATCCATGTGAAATACCTTTGCGCCGATGGGAAGCATGGCACCGATTGTTTTTGCCAGAATAACGGTAGCCATCAGGCTTAACATAACAGTCAGACAAAGCATCTCCTGACCTGGGTATAGAATTATCAGGCGGATATAATTAACCATTCCAAGAACAAATCCCACAAGTATGGCGACTTTCAGTTCTTTCCATACCACCCGAAAGATATCTCTGGTATGGATCTCTCCTACTGCCATACCGCGGATTATCATGGTGCTGCTCTGGCTTCCTGCATTTCCGCCGGTATCGGTAAGCATAGGGATGAATGTTACTAAAAGAGGAATTACTGCAAATGCTTTCTCGTATTTTGCCAGAATCCCTCCTGTGATCATGCTGCTTAACATCAGAACCAGAAGCCAGACAATCCGATTTTTTGCCAGCTGAAATACACTGGTCTTTAAATAAGGCTTTTCACTTGGCAGCATCGCAGCCATTTTTTCAAAGTCCTCTGTCGCTTCCTGTTCTATAACGTCAACGACGTCATCTA
>SVDT01000348.1 GCA_015057775.1 Paenibacillaceae bacterium
AAAGTAAAGAAGAGAGCGATGTAATCCAATATGGAATTGAGTTATTGTTAGATAATATCGTTAAGTTTGTATTTATACAGATTATCGGTATTATAATTGGACAAGGTATGGAGACTCTTCTTATATTATTAGCTTTCTGCGGATTAAGATTACAGGCAGGCGGAATACATGCAAGAACAGGCACTGGTTGTGGGCTTAGTATGTTAGTTATATGGGCTTTATCATTAGCGGGACATATTTACTTGCCAATCAGACTTTCTTTTCTGCCGTATATCTATATTATTTCGTCAATAGTAATTTTACTTTTGGCACCGAGAACCATCAACATAGAATACTTTACTCCAAAAGATATTCTGAAGAAAAAGCTGTATTCTATTGCTGTTTTAACTGTTATCATGACGGTTGCATATCTGAATCCGTCGCTGGTAGAACTACTTATTTATCCGGTTGTTTTGGAAATACTTACGTTATTTCCTAAAAACAAAACAAATAAAAAGGAGATTGAGGATGATGAAGAAGGAAGTAGTAAAAGAATTGCAGAAAGCATTGGTTAAAGTATCTCTTAATTCTGTAGGGAGAAGCATTCCAGCTGGAGTTTATGAAAGAAAAATTCCAGAAGAAGTGTTAAAAATGCGTAATGCAAAGTAATTTAAGAAGAGAAGACATCATCAGAAATTCCGGTATGAGTAATTCAACGAATTATAAAAGCGTTGTTTAATGAAAAAGCATATAGTGTAGGATTACTTCGGTACTCTTATACAAAAAAGGGGAGTATCTGCTGTCTTTCGATTTTTAAAGGCAGCAGATTTATGTTTTTATAACATTATTTTGTAACATGTAGTTTTTTCCTACGTATGCCAATGAGAGTGTTAGGAGAAAGATATATGAAAGAAAACTTATTTTTTAGAATATTAAAGACGGAAAAAAAGAAATATAATATTATTGAAAAAGGCATGATTAAAAAAGCTGGTTTTTTACCAAGTCGCAATATGAGTGGGATTATCCCTCAAGAGTATTGTATTGAAATTATAACCACAATTCCTGAAAGAAAAAACATTGTAGAATTAATAGATTAAATAGTACATAAATGGAGCGTTGTAAGGTAGATGAAAATGTCTGCTTTAACGCTTCTTTTTTGTTTATAGAAATAAAGCGGACCCATAAGGATCCGCAATCTTTGCTAATAAGGATATCTTAGTATCATTTTTCTTCCTGTGATTGAATTCCTGGTTCTGCAACCATAGAATAATTTGTATGATAGATCACAAAGCCAGGAGCGGCTCCCGCAACTTTTTTAATCTGCTTTTTCTGAATGTAATCTACTTCAACCTTATCATTATCTCTGCCTTTGGAGTAGTAAGCAGCCAAAGCACCTGCCTCTTCAAAGGTCCGGTCAGGAAGTTCTTTTCCTTCTGATTTGACAATGACGTGGGAGCCGGGAATTCCTTTGGCATGAAACCACCAGTCATTACCGCTTGCGACCTTAAAGGTTAATTCTTCATTTTGATAGTTGTTCTTTCCTACATACATATGAAAGCCGTCAGATGATATATAATGGAAGGGGCGGCTGGTTATTTTCGGTCTTTTGTCTCCGCTTCTGCGATGTTTGACATAGCCATATTCCATAAGTTCTTCTTTAATCTGTACAAGATCTTCTTCCAGCAAAGCAATATCCAGTGCTGCACTGATGGACTCCAAATGGTCAATTTCCTGCCGGGTTTCGCTGATCTGCCCTGTAACGGCTTCAAAGGTTCGTTTTAATTTATTGTATTTGTCAAAATATTTCTGGGCGTTTTCCCTTGCGGAAAGCTGTTCATCTAATGGAATGGTAATCTCCTCATTGGTATAATAATTAAGGCAGGTGAGCTTCTTTTCACCTCCCGTCAGTTCATAGCCGTAGGTATTTAAAAGCTCTCCGTATACTTTATACTTATCTTTTTTCTCCGTATCTTTTAACTGCTTTTCCTGGAGATCGTATTTTTTGTAATTTCGTTCCAACGCTGTCTGTACAATCTTCCTTAGATCAACGGATTTCTGACGAATTCTTGTTACTGCGTTTTTAGAAGCATAGTAGGTCTCTAAAAGAGTACTGATGGATTCGAAAGTTGTGGCTTCATAATCGCTTCCTTCATAACAGGTAAGTGGTACAGCAGCAAATTCTACCGGTTCCTCATTCTTATAAATAATATTTGGTTTAAAAGATCCTTTTTTGATATCCTCCATCATAAAAGAGAACATGCGGTATAAATGTAAGAGTTCTGTCTCTGACAGCTCATTAGCAGAATGATCTCCATCAATAGAGGCCAGATGACAAAGTTCATGGCCAATGATGGGACTGATACCGGTCAGATTTAAATAGAGACTTTTTTGTACTGGTGCAGCCGCATGTCTGATTGTAGAAATAAATTCTTCTTCGGTAATGGTCAGGGGATCTTTCTTGTCCATGGTCTGGGGAATAAAATATTTTCTTCCGGGCAATACCTCACGAATGGAGCTCACCTGGGCAGAGATGTGTTTAATACTGTCCAGAATCATATCCTCTTCATTGCAGAAGATGATGTTGCTGTGTTTTCCCATAATTTCTATCATAAGTTTTTTCGTCCGTCTGTCGCCCAGTTCATCTAAATGTTCTATTTCCATGCAAAGGATTCGTTCCAGACCAGGCTGGCTGATTCTCATGATCCTGCCATTGCCGATATGCTTTCTCAGAAGCATGCAGAAATTAGGAGCAGTCAGAGGACTTTGCTTGTTGTTTTCCGTGAAATAAACCAGTGGTAAGCTGGCACTGGCTGAAATTAAAAGTTTCCATGTATTTTTTTGATTTTTAACAGTAAACAGCAGTTCATCTTTTTCCGGCTGGGCGATTTTAGAGATCTTTCCGCCTTCCAGCCGGTCTTTCATTTCTGCCGTGAGATTTGCCATAACAATTCCATCTAATGCCATTGTTTGTGTCCTCCGGTAAGGTTTATAGATGGAGATAGTATACCACAGAAACACGGTTATGTAAAATTTAAAACCATTTGACTTGTTTTTTATTATGACTTATAATGGTTTATATCTATGGCGAAAGAGAGGCATTTGTAATGATTAAGAGCATGACAGGTTTCGGCAGGTACGAAACCGTCACGGATGAATATAAAATTTCCGTCGAGATGAAGGCTGTAAATCACAGATATCTGGATTTAAGCATAAAGATGCCGAAAAAGTTTAATTTCTTTGAAGCAGGGATCAGAAATCTGTTAAAGAATTATATTCAGCGCGGTAAAGTAGACGTTTTTATCAGTTATGAAGATTATACGGAAAACAAGCTGTGTTTAAAGTATAACAGTGCGCTGGCTGCTGAATACATGGGATATTTTGCAAAGATGGAAGAGCAGTTCGGAATTCAGAACGATATTAAGGTTTCTGCACTCGCCAGATGTCCGGAAGTACTTATTATGGAAGAAGTACCGGAAGATGAGGATCAGATGTGGAAGCTTCTTTCAGAAACAGTAGAAGAAGCTGCAAAGCGTTTTGTGGAAACAAGATTAACAGAAGGCGAAAACTTAAAGGCGGATCTTCTAGGTAAGCTGAACCTGATGAATGATATTCTGGAATTTATTGAAGAGAGATCTCCAAAGATTCTTGTGGAATACCGGGCGAAGCTGGAAGATAAGGTGAAAGAGCTTCTGGCAGGAGCTGCCATTGATGAAGGCAGAATCGCTGCGGAAGTAACCATTTATGCAGATAAGATCTGTGTGGATGAAGAGACGGTCCGTTTAAGAAGTCACATTG
>SVDT01000349.1 GCA_015057775.1 Paenibacillaceae bacterium
GAACGGATGCTCCCTCTAAACCAGTACCTGAACCTCTGGCTACAACGGGAATCCTGTGGTCATAGGCATATTTCATGATCTTTGATACTTCTTCTGTTGTAAGAACATCCACCAGGACATCTGGCTTCCGGCTTATTCCGCCCATTTCATCATGGCTGAAATCATCATTAATTTCTTCATCGGTAAATACTCTGTCCCTGCCTAGCAGAGTCACCAGATATTCCACGTCTCCGGTATCAATTTTTTTATAATCCATCACATTTATTCCCTCCTTGATTCGTAATTTTTCTATCAGCAAATCGACCCGCATTCTATGTAATAATTGTTAACTACGCTCCTGTACACTTTAATTCTTTCACAAGCTGGGGAACGATTTCATAAATATCTCCCACGATTCCATAATGTGCAGTATGAAAAATCGAAGCGTTTTCGTCTTTATTGATAGCAAAAATACGATCTGAGTGATTCATCCCAGCCACAAACTGAACGGCACCGGATATTCCCAGGGCAATGATCAGTTTTGGCTTCACCGTTCTTCCGGAAAGACCAATCTGCTTCTTTGCCGGAATCAGCCCAGCCTCCACAAGAGGTCTTGTTCCAGCAATCTGGGCATGGAGAAGATCTGCCAGATCCTGCACCATCGCCATGTCTTTTTCGGATTTTATAGCTCTGCCTACTGCAACGATTACCTCTGCATCAGATATGTTTTCTTCAACTTTTTTCTTTGTAACCTTTAAAACCTCTATCTGGGATTTTAATTTTTCCGGTTCCAGTTCACATACCGTTATTGTTCCCTTTGGATCCCTCTGTCTTTCTGGTGCATTCATAATCTTATATCTTACCGTTGCCATCTGGGGTCTTGTATTGGGGCATATAATCTGAGCCATAATATTGCCGCCAAAGGCCGGTCTGATCTGAACAAGATCTGTGTTTTCCTTCATTTCAAGTATGGTGCAGTCAGCCGTTAATCCGGTTCTGAATCTGGTAGCTACTCTGGGAGCAAGAGATCTTCCCGTGGTGGTGGCACCCACCAGTATGGAAGATGGTTTTACTTTATTTATAAAGTCTTCCATGGCTGCCGTATAAGTTTCGATTCTGAAATCCTTTAATTCTTTGTTATCGTATACAAAGACTTCATCCACACCGTAATGCAGCAGCTCTTCTGCTTTCTTTTTTATATTGTGGCCGATAAAAACGCAATACACTGGAAAATCAACTATTGAAGCAAGCTCTCTGGCTTTTCCGATCAGCTCCATTGTCACCGGATGAATGGTTCCTTCTACATGATCAACATAGACGGCAATCCCTCTCCACAGGCTCTTATCAACCTTTTTTGTCTCTGTTTCAATAAATTCCATTACCCCTGCCGGACCCTTTTTCACACATATCTTACACATCTTACAGCCTGCATTCACCTGCACTTTTCCGTCTGTGTATTCAATTGCTCCAAAAGGACAGACTTTTAATAATTCTTCAATATTTGACTCATTCACATTCTCCTGGTTACATATTAACTTGCCCATAAAATCCCCACCCTTCTTTATATGAATTTTAACTCTTTCAGTTTTGATGCCATCTGTAAGCTGAGTTTATCGCCGGTTCCAGTCCATATCTCTCTGTCATTGTTGACGGATGGGGGGAATATTCTCTCTACCTGTGTGGGGGAACCATTTAACCCATATTTCATCTCATCTTTATCTTCAAAATCATTGATGGTCAGGATTTTGATTTCCTTGTCTTTTGCCTCTAATTTTTTCTTATAAGATGGCAGTCTTGGCTGGAAAATATCTTTTTCAACGGTGATTAAACATGGAAACTGGATTTCGGCGACTTCAATGGTGTCCGGCATATCCATTTCTACTATGATTGATTTTTCTTTTATTTCTACAATCTTTAGCACGTTGGTAATATGAGGGATTCCAAGATATTCCCCCATCTCTGGTCCTACCTGAGCGGTATCACCATCTGTTGTCTGCTTTCCGCATAAGATAAGATCAAAATCCCCCATTTTTCTCACGCCCTGGGAAATGGTATAAGAGGTAGCAAGTACATCTGCTCCTGCAAACTTTCTGTCCGTTATTAATGCTCCGTCGTCTGCTCCCATCATATATGCTTCTTTAATTACCTCTTTCGCCTGAGGCGGTCCCATACTGATCACCTTTACCAATCCGCCCTGCTGCTCTTTCATTTTCAGTGCGGTTTCCAAAGCATACAAGTCATAGGGGTTCATTTTTGAATCTACACCATCTCTTTTTAAAACACCAGTTACCGGATCCACTTCAACTTTTGATGTATCCGGAACCTGCTTGATACAGACTAAAATATCCATACGTATCCCTCTCTTTCTATGTATTAAATATAGTGTGGCAAATCATACAAACGTAATATGGATTTGTATTGCTTTATTGGTATAATGGTCTGACCACTTATTGCCATAATATCACAATCTAAAAAAAACATCTATACATTTTCAAAAATTTTAGTAAAAATATAAAAATAAAAAGGTCAGAGCGGCTCATCATTTTGATTTTAAGCCGTTCTGACCTTGTACCGTCAGATTCAGATCACTTCTAGCAATACATCAATAACCCCACCGCACACCATGCCTTCCTCTTCTGCATCTGCTCCGGTCATATCCACATGGAAAAGCTGAGACTTCTCCCTGTCACTGTGAAGCATCTGGAATGCGATCTGAAGAACCTCTGACTCCATGCAGCCGCCGCCGATGGTTCCAATACACCTTCCTTCCGGCGTTACCAGCATCTTTGTGCCAACCTCCCGGGGAGCTGACCCTTTTCTTGACACAATGGTAACCAGAACGTTTCGTCCTGTTTTTTCTTCCGGTTTCAAAATGGCATGCAATATATCTTTGGAATATCCGCTGGAGCGCATCTTCTTGTTCTTCACTTCAATGATTTCTGCCATAATTGCAACTCCGATTTCAACTGGAGTTTCCGCATTGATACTCAGGCCTATGGGACTGTATAACTGATCAAGAACTGCCTTATCGCACCCGTTTAGCAATGCAGTCTCTTTTACCTTTGCCACCCGTGCCCGGCTTCCAATCATTCCAATATAGGAATGTTTTTTCCTGGCAATCAGTTCCAGACACGTCTGATCATAGCGGTGGCCTCTTGTTACTATAACAAAATACGTATTGCTGCTTCCCTCCACCTGGCTCAGTCCCTGCTCAAATGGTTCACAAATAACCGTTGTCGCTCCTGCCCGCCTTGCATTGTCTGCAAATTGGGGGCGGTCTTCAAGTACGGTGACTTCACATCCCATCATGAGACCAATCTGTATTACCGGAATTGAGACATGACCCGCACCGCATATCACCAGATGAATCTCCCGGCCCAGCCAGTCACAGTAAATATGCCTGCCATCAAGAGTAATCAACCCTTTTTTGCATTGATCTTTATCACTTGCCACGTTCCATACCATTTCAGCATGACCAGAAAAATAACCGGACTCTTTCGTCTCACAAATAAGCATCCCATCAGAAAATAACGCCTTCTGCCCCAATGCTTCTCCATCGATCACTGTCGCAACCATATTTCTTTTATTGGGATCGCAGTCTGCAATGGCTTTGTATAGTTCCAACATATTTTTTCTCCTTATCATCAGATCATTTTAATATACTTGTTGGTGTAATCAAGATGCTGGCGCATCGCTTTACGTGCTGCAACTGAGCTGTGCATCTCAATGGCCAGATAGATTTCCTTA
>SVDT01000350.1 GCA_015057775.1 Paenibacillaceae bacterium
AGCGGTTTAGCAAGTGGTCTGGACAGAGATACTCTGATTGAGGGAATGACAGCAGCCACAAAGGCAAAGATTGCAAAGCAGCAGAAAAAGAAACAGACGTACGGGTGGCAGCAGGAGGCATATCGTTCCATCAGCTCAAAGCTTGTGGAGTTTTCTAAAAAATACACCTCTTATACAAATCAGTCTACTAATTTATCCAGTCCCAGTTTTTGGGCTAAAAGTAGTATTACACCGGTAGGTGCTAATAGTAGCTATGTCAGTGTTTCAGGAAGTTCCTCTCTTTCAGATACGATGTCTATAGTGGGAGTTAAACAGCTCGCTAAAAATTCTTCTATGGTCTCTAAAACAGGGGTTTCAGATAGCAGTTTAATAACTGGCAGCATTAACCTTGGAGAAAGCCAGGTAAGCAATCTGGAAGGTCAATATGTATATTTTAAGGTTGGAAGCAAATCATATTCAGTCTCTTTAAAAAGCGGTACCACCACAGATGGCTATACTTATGATTACTCCAATGGTAAAAATGCACAGGATTCCATTACAAGGTCATTAAAAGAGGTATCCATTGGTGGAGGAAAAACTCTTGCAGATGTGATTCAAGTAACAGCTGATCCGTATAATGCTACAGACCCGGAAGGTACCTCCTTTAAACTGAATTTCAAATCTACTGATACAGCGAACAATACAATTCTTTTCGATGGTGGTAGTGAAACAGCCCTTAAAGCTCTTGGTTTTACAAATTTCGATAATTTAAGCGAAGAGGCGCGACAGATTAAAACCGAAGGCTTTACCGAAGATTTTATGAGTAAGCAGAAATTTTTTGAACCTAAGACATTTGCCCAGCGTGTTGGCGGATTGAATATGAGCTTTACTTATAACGGAACAACAAAGTCAATAGACTTTGCCAGCGCAGCAGATATTCAGGCTAAAATAGATGGAGCAACTGATGATGAAGCGAAACTAAAAACCGTTGCAAAAGATCTGCAAGAAAAGCTGAATCAGCAGTTTGGCGCAGGAAGAATCGAAGTTGGAACTCAGAAAAACGCTGTGGCTGATGGTTATCAGCTTGTATTTAAAACAAAAGATGCTTCCACTGGTTTAGATGATACATCATCAATTCTATCCTTATCATACGCAGATAATGGTGTGCTTGGAAAAAATGGGGCATTAAGGGTTTCAAGCGGAGAATCTAACCGCTTGAATACGAGTGCGTCTTTGGCAGACTCCGGATTAAAAAACATAGAACAAAACCTGAAAACAAAAGGAAAATTGAATCAGGATACTACATATTTTGCAGGATCCCTAAAAGCTCAGGAGGCAATTGAAGGACTTGGAAGTCTGGTTACTGACGCTACCACACTTGACGATTTGAAGAAATTAATCGCTACTAAAAATTCATCTATGTCAGATCAGGACTTAAGCAGCATTAATAATGCTATTGATTATTTTAATAAGAATGAGTCTGCAACCAATGTTGGTGAATTAAAGGACAAGATGAAATCCTATGTAAGCAGCCGGGAGATGAAACTGACGATTAATGATAAGGAGATAAAAGGTTTAACGTATAATTCCACAATCTCCGACATTATGAATAAGATAAACAGCTCAGATGCCAAAGTTACAATCAGTTATATGAAGAATGCAGATAAATTTTTAATTCAGTCAAATGTGGGAGGCGTAGCCGGTGATGTAAAAATCGAGGGTGATGACGCAGAGATGCTGTTTGGTGTAAAGGATACAAACTACACTGTAACAGATGGGCAAGACGCGATTGTCAGTGTTAAATATGCAGGTTCAGATGATGTGGTAAATCTGACCCGTGAGAGCAATGCATTCAGCATGGATGGTCTGAATATTACTCTTAATGGTACTTTCGGATACAGCGGAAATACATTAATTGAAGGAACAGATCCAATTAAATTTAATTCCAAGACGGATTCTGACAGTATTGTAAAAGCTGTCACAGATATGGTTAAAGATTACAATGACATGATTGAACTGGTAAACAAAGAGATTTCTACAAAACCAAACCGTAGCTATGAACCTCTTACAGATGAACAAAAAGAGGAGATGACTGAGGATCAGATTAAGAAGTGGGAAGAAAAGGCGAAAGCAGGTTTGCTTTTTAATGATTCAGATTTACGCGGCCTTTCTGATAGCATGAGGTTTATTTTTGATAGCGGTTCTGAGGATAAAGCTACTTTAGCCTCTTTTGGCTTATCTACAAGCACTAATTACGGAGATAATGGTAAATTGGTTCTTGATGAAACAAAGTTTAGGGCATCGTTGGAATCAAATTCAGCTGACTTACAGAAATTGTTTACAAGATCTGCAGATACATCAACTGGTGACAAAGGTGGTGTCATGGCAAGATTGTCTGAGATTACTGAAAAGTATGCTAGCACAACTGGTGCGACGAAGGGTATTCTGATCGAAAAAGCTGGGTCTGTATATGCACCTACCAGTATTCTCAAGAATTCTTTACAGAAGTCCATGGATAGCCAGGATACGATAATTGAGCGGCTGACTGCACAGCTGAAGACAGAGACAGACCGTTATATTAAGCAGTTTACCAGTTTGGAAACATTAATTTCCCAGATGAATTCTCAGAGTAGCTGGTTGAGTTCATCCTTAGGTTCATAAGGATCGGAGTGTAAGATGGCAGCAAATGGATATCAGCATTACAAGGAACAGACTGTGAATACGATGACGCCGGGGGAGATGCTTAACCTTCTATATGATGAATTATTAAAGCGGCTGACCCGTTCTGAATTAGCATTGGAAAATAAAGATTATGAGCTATTTGAGCAGTCAATTCAACGGTCTATGGATATAGTTACATATTTAAAAGATACCCTTAATTTTCAATATGAAATAAGCAATGAATTAAAACGCCTTTATGATTTTTTCATATATGAATTAGTACGTATTAAGGCAGGCAGAAATTCTGCTATAATAGCGGAAATAAGACCTTTAATTATGGATCTGAGAGATTCTTTTAGAGAGGCACAACGGATCGGCGGTTGATTTTTTCGGGCTGGAGAGGAATATTTTCTCCAGCCGTTTATCAATAATCTGCAATCAGGAGGGTTCACACATGGAAGATTCCGTGCTTTTGGAGATTTTAAAAGAGATGCAGAAGAAATATCAGTGTATGGCAGAGATAGAGAGGATAACCCGTGAAGTGGGCGATTTCCTTTCACGCAATGACCAGACATCGGTACAGATGCTTCTGGGAATGCGCCAGGATGAAATGGATAAGGTTGATGTTTTTAATAGAAATATAAATTGCCTTATATCTGTATTATCTTCCGAGGAGGCTGTAAAAGTTGACGATTGGGTGAAAGGGCAGGAAAACTGGAATCCAGACAGTCAAATATCAGAAAAAGTAATAGAAAAAGGAAAGAATATCCAACAAATACTAAAACGTACGATTGAGATTGACAGATTCATCAATACGCGTATTGCGGGTACCCATTCCTTTTATAAATAAATGAGATTTTAGTTTGGAGGAGCAATAGCCCAAAGCGGCCCTCCATTGGAGGCACGGTAATTCAATTCACGAAGTATTACGGTAGGATCCCAATTGTACTTCGTGTTATCATAATTATTAGAATCTGCAATACGAAAGGATCCGTCCGCAGAATAACCTGTTATGATAATAAAGTGTCCTTGCTGAGTAAAATGCCCTTTTCTCATTAAGGCAATGACAAGCTG
>SVDT01000351.1 GCA_015057775.1 Paenibacillaceae bacterium
GGGCGAACCTCTTCCCAGTCCACCGGATTTAAGAAAAGCATGCTGATTCCTTCGTCGATTAGTTCTTCAATCTGTTCATTCTGCTTCTTCTGATCCTGCAAGGGATCTCTGGTTAAAAGAATATCTCCATTGGCTTCCACCACTTCTTCAATCCCCTGTCCTAAAACATTAAAGTAGGGATTATTCCGCGTCATATAGGTGGCACCAAATATGAGAGCTTCGTGAGGAGGTGCTTCGTCCTTCCTCCTGCTGCAGCCGGTAAACAAAGCTATAGTCAGTGCAATTAAGAGAAATACCCCAGCCTTTCTCTTCATGTATAAACACCCCCGTGTTTTTTTATTTATTATACCACAAAAAGCGTTTCACTGTTAAGGAAACGCTCCCTGCTCTTAGCAGAATTTTAGCCCTTTTTCTTGTTCCGCAGGTAGTCTACAAATACTGCCAATAGAATGACAATACCCTTTACCACATACTGCCAGAATGAGTTGACATTCAAAAGATTCAGTCCGTTGTTTAATACACCAATAATCAGTCCTCCGATAATGGTGCCTCCGATTTTACCGGAACCGCCTGCCATGGAAGTTCCTCCAACCACAACTGCCGCAATGGCGTCCATTTCTGCTCCGTCTCCTGCAGTGGGCTGGCCGGAATACATACGGGAAGCGAGAACAACACCTGCAAGACCTGCCATAAGTCCGGAATAGGTATGTACCAGTAATTTTACTCTTGCCGTACTGATTCCGGAGAATCTGGCGGCCTGGGAATTACCTCCCACTGCATAGATGTGGCGCCCCAGCTTTGTCTTATTCATAATAACTGCGGTGATGATTAATACAAATACCAGGATTATAACAGGGGTTGGAACTCCTCCAATGTAGCCGGCACCAAGAAACTGCCATTTCTTCGTAACGACTCTTACGGGAGAGCCGCCGGTATAAACGTAAGCCAGACCTTTTGCCACATTCATGGTGGCAAGTGTGACGATAAACGGCGGAATGGTTGTTTTGGAAATAACCACACCGTTTGCCATACCAACTGCCGTACCGATGAGAATGCCGATTAATATGGCTGCAAATATAGGAAGATTGTAACGTGCCACACAGCCTGCGGCAACACAGCCGGACAGGGCTATAATGGAACCTACGGACAGGTCGATTCCTCCTAAAATAATTACCATGGTCATTCCGCATGCAAGGAATAAGTTGGAAGAAATCTGCCTAAGTACATTAAATATATTTTTATGTGTGAGAAATACACCGCTGGTCTTTGGAAATATGGACAGGAAAATACACAGAATCAGCAGTGCACCGATAATTCCGATGTTATCTTTTAAATACTGTTTTACATTTTTTTGAATTCTTGTTGTCATCTGATTTCTCCCTCTTTCCTACTTGGCTGCCAGCTTCATAATCTGTTCCTGGGTTATGTTTTCGCTATGGTGGAAACAGCCGGTGGTTCTTCCGTCACACATGACATATACCCGGTCGCTCATGTTAAGAATTTCCGGCAGTTCGGAAGAAATCATGATAATTGACATTCCCTCTTTGACCAGTTCATTCATGGTTGCATATATTTCAGATTTCGCCCCTACATCCACGCCTCTGGTTGGCTCATCGAGAATCAGGATGTCAGGAGAAGTGGCCAGCCATCTTCCGATCATAACCTTCTGCTGGTTTCCGCCGGATAAGTTTCCAATCAGCTGTTCCTGGGATGGTGTCTTTGTATCCATCATTTCAATATATTTTCCGGTTATTTCTTCTTCTTTTTTCAGATTGACCAGTATGCCTTTGATAAAAGATTTTAGCACTTCTATTGTGGAGTTAAAGCGCACGCTCTGCACCGGATAAAGGCCTTCCTGCTTCCGGTCCTCCGGCACCAGTGCTATTTTGTAGTTCATGGCATCCAAAGGAGATTTAATCTTTGCCGGTTTCCCATTTACATAGATTTCCCCGGACAGACATGGGGTCAGACCAAAAATACATTTCATGGTTTCACTTCTGCCTGCTCCCACTAATCCGGCAAAGCCGATGATCTCTCCCTGACGCAGTTCAAAACTGGCTCCTTTTACCATCCTGCCGTCTGTTATGTTTTCACATTTTAATACAACATCACCCGGTTCCTTATAATCCCGGGTATAATATTTTGTCAGTTCCCGCCCAACCATCATGGAGATTAACTGGTCTCTTGAAGTGTCCTTCACAACTTTTGTTCCCACATAGGTACCGTCCCTTAAAACAGTCACCCGGTCGCAAATCTGCTCAAGCTCATCCATTTTATGAGAAATATATATAATTCCCACACCTTTTTGGGTCAGCATACGCATGGTCTGAAACAGGAACTCCACCTCTTTATCCGATATGGAGGAGGTTGGCTCATCCATGACCAATATTTTTGAACGGTAGGAAATGGCTTTTACGATTTCTACCATCTGCTGCTGGGCAATGGTTAAATCCTTGACAAAGGCTCCCGGAGAGATGCTCATATGATAATCATCTAAGAGCTTACCTGCTTCCCGCTCCATTGTTTCATGATCTATAAAACCGCCTTTCCCAGGTTCCCGTCCAAGAAAGATATTTTCTGCTACGGTCATATGAGGGACCAGTACCAGTTCCTGATGGATGATGGAAATTCCGTTGGCATGAGAAGCATTTACTCCGTCAATGACCACGTTCTGTCCTTCAATGAAAATTTCTCCCTCTTCTGCAATGTAGATTCCGCCTAATACCTTGATTAACGTGGATTTTCCGGCCCCGTTTTCACCAAGAAGGGCATGAACTTCCCCAGGGAACAGTTCAAAATCCACTCCCTGCAATGCATTAACTCCTGGAAAAGATTTATGTATGTTTTTCATTTGAAGCAGAATTTTTTCACTCATATATTCACCTGCCTGTTCGTTATCCATTTATGACGTCAGTCTGGAAAAAAGGCACCGCCTCCCGGAGCATGTAACACGCTTATTCCAGGAGGCATGTTCCTCTTATCTGTATTTACTGCCAGCCGTCTGTGCCATAATCCTTTACATTCTCAGATGTAATGAGGAATGTTTCCACGGGATACCGGTCAGCGACTTCTTCCCCGTTTAAGTAGGAATACATAATGTTAACTGCAGACTGAGCAATTTTAACTGGTGACTGAGCGCCGCTTCCTTCAATAAGAGAAGTGCCGGAAGCCATTTCTGCCTTAATATCAGGAGAACCATCTACACCATAGATTTTGCAGTCCTTAATGCCTGCTGCATTTGCAGCTGCCAGTGCGCCCAATGCAGTGGGATCATTTCCGCCGAAGATGGCAACTACATTGCCATGAGCCTGAAGTAAATCTTCTGCAATCCCCATGGAGACCTCTAAATTTCCTTTTGCATCCTGCTGGGCAACGATATTGAAGTTGTGGTTTTTAATGGCATCCAAAAATCCGTTTGTTCTGTCTGTTACGGAATTCATGGTTGGGGAATCAAGAACAATGATGTCTCCGCCATTGGGGCATTTCTTTACTAAATCTTCTCCGCATACGAAACCTGCATTATAGTTATCAGAGCCGGTGTAAGAAATCAGATAGGACATATCAGCAACTTCCGTATCAAAGCCTACCGTTGGAATCTTTGCTTCTTTTAACTGGTCCAGAGCGGGAAGAATTCCTTCTGCTTCTGCCGGATTCATAAACATGGCATCAATCTTCTGTGAGACCAAATCCTCAACCTGGGTAATCTGAAGA
>SVDT01000352.1 GCA_015057775.1 Paenibacillaceae bacterium
CTCACCTTCCCGAAACTGAAAATCCACATGATCCACCGCCACTGTTTTTTCCTTACCCATTCCAAAGATCTTCGTCACACCAGTTCCGCTTAAACAGGAACCGTTCTGTACTGGCTTTTTTTCTTCACTCATCCTGATATACCTCCCTTAATTCCTTTTCTTCCAGATAGCAGCGGTACATCCGGCCATCTTCCAGGCGGCTTTCCGCAATTGGGTGAAGCATACAGGCAGGCTTGGCATAACGGCAGCGATCAGCAAACCGGCAGCCTTTGGGTGGATTTTTTAAATTAGGCGGAGTACCGGGTATGGCAGTCAGCTTGGCATCTCTTGCCCCCTTCTCCGGAACCAGGATGGAACCCATCAGGCCTTTGGAATATGGGTGGAGAGGATCAAAAACCATCTCCTTCGCAGTTGCATGCTCCACGATCTGCCCCGCATACATCACCATAATCTCATCCGTAACATTATAAAGGAGAGGAAGCTCATGGGTAATGAATATCATGGATTTAATAAAGCCTTTTTCCATTAAGTTCCGAAGCATCTTGATTACCATCTTCTGGGAAGTCACATCAAGAGCAGAGGAAGGTTCATCTGCAATCAGTACTTTGGGTGATAAAATAGTGGATATGGCGATGACTGTCCTTTGCCTCATGCCTCCGGACAGTTCCACTGCATGTTTCTTTAAGACACTTTCCGGCAGTCCCAGAATTTCAAACCGCTCCCTTGCAAGATCATAAATCTCCTTTTTTGAAGCACCGGGGTCATGAGCCCGTATGACATCTTCGATAAAAGAAATAATCTTCTGTGTAGGGTTTAAGGCATTCATGGCAGCCTGAGGGATATAAGCAATTTCATTGCCAAGTACCTTCTTACGGATCTCATCCGGCTTCATTCCGGTTATATCCACTCCATCCACCTTTATGGTCCCGCTCTGATAATGAAGGGGCGCAAAATAATACCCCATCAGGCTCAGTGCCAGTGTGGATTTTCCGCAGCCTGATTCCCCTGCGATTCCAAGAGATTTCCCTTCTTCTATTTTAAGCGATACACCGTCAACTGCAAAGACATTTTCTCCAAATCTGGTAATATATTTCGTTTTTAAATGATCCACTTCCAGCATTGTCTTTCCCACGTTTTATCCTCCTCACTCTCTTAACTGCGGATTAAATATCTGATCCAGGCCCGTATTCATCAGATTTAAGGAAAATGAAATCAGTGCGATGGAAATGATGACAGGAAAATAAGCCCACCAGTCCCCATTCAAATGTGCACTGTAAGACATCGCCCAGTTCATCATAAGACCAAGAGTGGATACCGTCGTTGTGGCAGGACCAAGCCCGATCATGGATAACTGCGCTTCTGCAAGAATCCCGGAGGAAATCTGTAAAATCAGTGCCATTACAACGTAAGATGCTATGTATGGAAGAATATCTGTCAGAATAATCCGAAACAGACTGTGCCCGGAAAGCTTTGACAGATTCACGTGATCTCTGTTTCGAAGAGAAATCACCTGGGAACGAACTGATCTGGTAGTCCAGGTCCATGAGGTAAGTCCGATAATAATTGCCACCATCATCACCCCTCTGGCATTTTTACCTATGCTGTAGGAAATGAGAATAAGAAGAATAAAGCTGGGGATTACAGTAAACAGATTGGTAATAAACAAAATAAAGTCATCGATGATTCCCCCCAGATACCCGGCAATCAGACCCAGAGAAAGCCCAATGGTTGTGGCGATCAGTCCTGCAATAAATCCTATTTTTAAAGAGGTTTTAATGGCTGCCACCAGCTCTGTCAATACATCACGTCCGAAATTATCTGTCCCCAGTATGAATACCCGTCTGCTTCCTACATCCTTAACATTGACATAAGAGGTTGATGGTATGGTCTTTTTCACCGATACTTCCCCCGTCTCCTGATTCTTTTCAGCCAGAAGGACATCTCTGTCCTCAAGCAGACCTGTAATCTTTTTGTCAAGACGGCTGAAATACTTTTTTCTGGCAGCGATAAGACCTTTTTGCTCACTGGCAGAATCATAATGGTCTTTCCACAGTGAAACAAGCCCCCCGGCATCCGTTACATCGATATCCTTAGAAGAGAGACCAGCGAACTGATTCAGCCAGTCAGCCATAGCCATACGTTCCTCCATGCTTAAATTCTGCTCAAGCCTGCCAGAGGACGCATTTAAATTTAAGGTATATGGATTTGTATTTACCGCTTCTGAGACTGAGATATAGGTTCCAGGCTTAAAAAAGTTCCCCTGTCCTACCATCTCCAAAGGATCATTGGTCACAATCAAAGGATAAAAAACGGTTAATACAAGCAATGCTGCAAATATGATAAATCCCACTGTAAATTTAGGGGAATGGAAAATCTGTCTGATCTGGTTTTTCATCACTCGCCCTCCTAATCCTGCTGTGCTGCCTTGATCCTGGGATCAATGACACCGTAAATCAGCTCTACAAATAAATTAGCCAGTAATACCATGATTGTTATAATCAGTGTACAGGCAGATATTAAAGGGTAATCCCTTCCTTTGACAGCCGCCAGCAGTGTGGTTCCAAGACCCGGATAACTGAAGATAATTTCCGCAACCAGCGCCCCTCCGATCATGGTTCCAATGGACATGGCAAGACCTGTGATCTGGGGAAGCATGGCATTTCGAAATACATATCCTACAATTTTTCTGTCTTTAATTCCCATGAAGCGGCTGTATTTTACGTAGTCTGCATTTAATTCATAGATTGACATGGAACGCATTCCGATGGCCTGACCACCAACCGTTATAAGCACGACAGACCAGAATGGAAGCTGGTAATGAGCCAGAACAGAGCGGAAAAATGTAATGCTTGCGCTGGGAATCAAATCAAAACCATAGCCTCCGCTGGAAGGAGCCAGACCCAGCTTCAGTGAAAATATATAAAGAAGAACAGTCGCCATACCAAAAGCCGGTACATTGCTCATAAATAAAAATGCAGGAAGAATTCCTTTATCAAATATACCCTTCTTATAGGCAGAAACCGCTCCAAGGACATTACCAAGAATCCAGCCAAGCAAAATTGCAGGAAGCTGAAGACAGACGGTCCACCATACGGATGAAGCAATAATATTCCCAACGGTTCTTGGATACTGGCTGAAAGAAACTCCAAAATCCCCTCTTAAAGCATTCTTTATGAAAATAAGAAACTGCGTGCTCATAGGCAGATTCACACCGAATTTTTCCGCATAGTCCTCATATACGGCCTGGATTGCGGTAGAATCGGTCATACCGTCTACCGCCCTGGCCGCAATGGCTGAGACCGGATCACCTGGCATCAGTCTGGGCAGAATGAAATTCAGCACCACAGCAATTACCAGAGTTATCAGATACCAGATGATTTTATTGGTATAATATTTTTTATATCCCATCAAAGTCTCACCCCTTTTGTAATTCCTCTTATTTTACATTAACCAGATTATAAAGCGCTGCGATTCCGTAACCATCGGTACAGTCTGTTGGCGGAATATTATCACCATCATCTAGCTGCGGGAATCCGGTCCATACACTTTCATTCACCGCATGAAACACCATTGGTCTGTACATCAGGGAGAAGGAAGGAACCTCATCTAAGTAAATTCTGCTCAGTTCTGTATAATACTCTTTCAGTGTATCTTTATTGGTCTCTAACGGGATCTTCTTTAACAGATCGTTTGCATCCTTATTGA
>SVDT01000353.1 GCA_015057775.1 Paenibacillaceae bacterium
TAACACTTCTTCTTCTACTTTCTCCGGTCTTGCTTCCGGTCTGTCAATCTTATTGATACAGGCTACGACAGAAAGTCCTAATTCAAGTGCTTTTCTTAATACGAACTTGGTCTGGGGCATAACACCTTCATAAGCGTCTACTACCAGAATAACTCCGTTAACCATCTTTAATACACGCTCTACTTCTCCGCCGAAATCTGCATGTCCAGGAGTATCAATAATGTTAATCTTTGTATCTTTGAAATGAACTGCCGTATTCTTGGATAAGATGGTGATTCCGCGCTCTCTTTCAATATCGTTGGAATCCATAACGCGTTCTACCACTTCCTGATTCTCACGGAACACACCGCTCTGCTTTAACAGGGCATCCACAAGCGTAGTTTTACCATGATCGACGTGGGCAATGATTGCCACATTCCTGACGTCTTCTCTTTTCATCTTCATAAATGTACTCTTCTTTCTGTTATTCAAGCATAATACAGGTAATTCACTCCCATATCATAAAAAACTAAGGACCTGCTATGCCCTTAGTTTCATCTACATTATCACGATTTATTAGTATAACACCTGAAATATAATATTGCAAGATTTTTTTTATTTTCTGCAAAACTATGATCCTTCGGGAAACAATAAGACTTCTTTTTCATGGATACCAAAAAATACGCAGTCGCCCGTCTCAAGATTTGCTTTTCCACCGGTAGCCTCCGTAATGTCTGCCTGAAGCTTTAAAACTTCCTCATCAGGCACCAGCACCGTGAGCATGACATGATCCGTATATTCACTGTTTAACGTAGTAATATTTGACTGGCCCAAGAGATACTGTATTTTTCCCACCCCATTATAATCTGTGTCAATAATAAGTTTTTTTGCCGGTACCAGCTTAAGAACCGTGCATGACTTAAGGCCTTCCTTTACCGCTGCGGAATAAGCTCTTACAAGACCTCCCGTACCAAGAAGGGTTCCTCCGAAATAACGGGTAACTACCACGCAGAGATTCACGATCTCCTCCCCTTCCAGAACATCAAGCATGGGCTTTCCGGCAGTCTGACTGGGTTCTCCGTCGTCACTGCAGCGCTTCCCTTCCCCATTCTCACCCAGAATCCAGGCATAACAGTTATGACTGGCATCCCAGTATTTTTTTCTTATTTCATCTATAAACGCCTGAGCCTCTTCTTCTGTTTTAACAGGCCGGAAGCTGGCTATAAAACGGGATTTCTTTTCAACAATTTCTCCCGTACCTTCTTTGTATAATATTTTATAGGCTTTTCTCATACGCATCCTCATTTCTTCTATATAAACAATCCTCTCCCATTATATCTAAAATAAGGTGCAGGATCAAGGTTCCATGTATAAATGGATAAATTTGTTCCAAAAATGGTAAGTGTTGAATTGCACGACAATTTTTGGTATAATGAACCGGTAAAGGAGGTTTCCCATGAATTACGGCAAGCAAGCGACAGAGAGAAAGATCAAATCTGCCAATTCAAAAGCGAGGAAATACACCACAAAGGTTTTTCTTGCCTTTTTAAAAAGTCTGTTTATCCTATGCCTGTTTGGAAGCATTGTGGCTGCAAGCGTCTTATTAGGCATGGTAAAGGGAATCATAGACAATGCTCCTGATGTGGACATCTCAACCATTGTCCCCAACGAATATGCCACTACCGTTTACGACAGTGCGGGCAATGTCACCGAGACCCTGGTAACTGCAGGTTCAAACAGAGAGGAAGCCACTTACGAGGAACTTCCTAAAAATCTGGTCAATGCTTTTGTTTCTTATGAGGATTCCAGATTCTGGGAACATAACGGAATCGATCTGCGCTCCATTATGAGAGCGGTAAGAGGTGTACTGACCGGCGATTCCACAGCCGGAGGCGGAAGCACCATTACACAGCAGCTGATCAAAAACAGTGTGTTTGGCGGAGGTATGGAAAAAAGTTTTGGAGAACGTCTGGAACGAAAGTTTCAGGAATGGTTTCTGGCCATTAAGCTTGACGGTGTTATGTCAAAGGAACAGATCATTACCAACTACTTAAACACCATAAACTTAGGCAACAATACCCTGGGCGTCAAAGTGGCTGCCAAGAGATATTTTAACAAAAATGTATCGGATCTGACTTTATCAGAATGTGCAGTTTTAGCAGGAATCACACAAAACCCATCTAAATTTAACCCCATATCCGGTCAGAAGAATAACGCAGACAAGCAGAAGGTCATCCTTCAATACATGCATGATCAGGGATATATTACAAAGGAAGAGGAAGACCAGGCTCTTGCAGATGACGTCTATTCCCGAATCCAGAATGTTGACACTGCAACCAAGGAAACTGCTTCTCCTTACAGTTATTTTACAGACAAACTGGTGGAAGAAGTTATTACTTCCATGAAAGAAAAGTTAGGCTATACCGATACTCAGGCTCATAATATGCTATACAGCGGAGGTCTCTCCATCTATACAACACAGGATCCTGGAATCCAGACCATTGTAGATGAAGAAATCAATAATCCGGAAAATTATACTGCAGCACGCTATTCCATCGAATACCGGCTGTCCGTCACTCACAAGGATGGAACAACCACCCACTACTCCGAAGAAAATGTCAAGCGCTATCACAAGGAGATGGGGGATAACGGCTATGATGGCTTATATAATAACGAAGAAGCGGCGGATGCAGATATACAGGGGTATAAAAGCTATCAGCTGAAAGAAGGAGATACCATAATTGGAGAAAGCCTTCATAAAACCCTGCAGCCTCAGGCATCCTTTGTCATTATGGATCAGAAAACAGGAGAAGTAAAAGCAATTAACGGAGGACGGGGACAGAAACTGGCCAGCCTGACATTAAACCGTGCCAGCAATACCTATCGTCAGCCAGGTTCTACCTTTAAAATCCTCACCGCATTTTCTCCGGCTCTGGACACCTGCGGTGCTACCCTGGGTTCGGTTTATTATGATTCTGTTTACACGATTGGCAATAAAACATTTTCCAACTGGTACAGTTCCGGATATCAGGGATACTCAAGTATCCGTGACGGTATCATTTATTCCATGAACATCGTAGCTGTGCGATGTCTGGTTGAAACAGTGAAACCCCAGCTGGGTGTGGAGTACGCAAGAAACTTTGGAATTACTTCCCTGACTGACACCGATTACAATCCGGCTCTTGCACTGGGAGGAATCACCAAGGGAGTTTCAAACTTAGAGCTTACCGGCGCTTTTGCCACCATTGCCAACGGCGGAGTCTATACAAAACCGGTCTTTTTCACCAAGATCCTGGATCACGACGGCAAGGTTTTAATTGATAATACACCCGAGACCCATCGTGTTTTAAAAGACTCCACTGCATTTCTCTTAACCGATGCAATGGCAGCTTCCATGGAAAGCAGCCGGAAATTTTCCAGTTCCGGTCCCAGTTCCACCAGCCCTGCTGCTAAAATACCGGGAATGTCTGCTGCCGGTAAAAGTGGTACTACCACAGCCAACAACGATATCTGGTTTATAGGTTATACCCCCTACTATACTGCCGGTATCTGGGCTGGATGCGACGATAACCAGAAACTGACGAAGCAAAACGGAGGTGCCTCCTTCCACAAGGCAATCTGGCGCAAGATCATGACCAGAATCCATGAAGGAAAGCCAGACCCTGGTTTCCCCATACCTGACAGTATAGAAACGGCTCAGATCTGCCGAAAATCCGGCAAACTG
>SVDT01000354.1 GCA_015057775.1 Paenibacillaceae bacterium
CTGATAAAATTAATGACTTCATTACATGGTATAACAGCAAAGCAGCTTCCAGCCCCACCTATGTGATTGAGAAGGAATATAACAAAGCTTCGTTCACTGCTCGAAAAGATTATATTGCTTACGAGCAGATTTCAAATTTTGAGGTGAACGAATATAACAATTAATTAAGACTAAATACAGGCGGGTATCCGGAATTTCGGACCCGCCTTACACTATCGTTTTTTATAGTACTGTTCATACCAGCGAGGCTGCCTAAAATACTGAGGTATACTTTCTGCGTTGGGCATTCTATAAAACCCACAACAGGTATTATCAGAGTTACATTCCTGCTCCACTGGATCAAAGTGGGGGCACTTATTTAAAAATGGTTCAAGTTCACATTTCGCTTTCATTTATAATCACCTCCTGGAGATAATTATAAGAACGTTTGTTCGAATTGTCAAGCATTCCCATTTACTTCATATTTAATAAAATCTATCAAGTCTCTGAGTGATCTTAAATCACTAAAGGCGGATATCTAATATTCATAGACCCACCTTAATGAAGTAGATTATCTCATCTTCAGGCTGCATTTTCGTGTGATATTTCGTGTGATATCGTGTTGTATTTATGGGTATATTCATGCTTTATTAAGCAAATTCTTACTAAACAAAAACACCGGAATCCCCTGCATACACAAGTGATTCCGGTGTTTTGGCTGTTTATAGAAAAATGGAAGTAATGGGGCTCGAACCCATGACCTTTCGCGTGTGAGGCGAACGCTCATCCCGGCTGAGCTATACTTCCATTTCGTGGAGATAGCGAGACTCGAACTCGTGGCCTATGCGTTGCGAACGCATCGCTCTCCCAGCTGAGCTATATCCCCTTGTCTAAATTATAGCATGAAGATTCTGAATTACAAGTATTATTTGCACAAATAGAAAAATATTTTTCGCTCTTTTCTGTGGATTTTGTTGTAAAAAACTTCCAGTAATATCATAGAAAAGAGGCATCAAATTGTGGGATGCCTCTCTGGTTCCTAATTATAAAATTTTATTAATCTGGTCGCCTTCCATCCATTTCTTCAGGTTTTCGAATACGATCTGGGCTCTTAATTTCATGGATTCTGCAGAGGCAAAAGCAATGTGTGGAGTAACAATGGTATTTTTACAGTTTAAAAGTGGGTGGGAAGTATCAATCGGCGGCTCGTTCTCAAACACATCGATTCCAGCACCTGCCAGATATCCGTTATTTAAAGCTTCCGCAAGGGCTTCAGAATCCACTACCGGACCTCTTGCAGCGTTAATAATATAAGCACCCTGTTTCATTTTAGCGATTGTATCTCTGTTTATTAAATGGCGGGATTCTTCATTTAACGGGCAGTGGAGACTCACGATATCAGAGCTGGAAAGAAGTTCATCCAAAGATACAAATTCTATGAAATCCGGTTCGTTCCCAGAGATTGTACGTTTATACCCAAGAACGCGGCAGCCAAAGGCTTTGCAAAGTTCTGCAGTTCTTGTTCCAATTGCACCAGCGCCGATAATCCCGATGGTCTTTCCTCTCAGCTCACAGCCTACCAGACCTTCCTTTGTCTTTCCTTCCCGGCAGCGGGCATCTGTCTGCATCACATTGCGTAACAGGGAGAGCATGAGACATAAAGACAGCTCAGCAACAGCTTCAGTTGAGTAACCGGCGGCATTGCTGACGGAAATATTATTTTTTCTTGCTGCTGCCAGATCTACATGGTCCACACCTGTAAAAGCAACATCTATAAATTTTAAGTTCTTACAGGCATCGATGACTTCACCGTTTAGTGGCATGTTGGCTATCATAATGACATCGGCATTTTCAGCTTGTTCAATCTGAACTTTGGTATCTGTGTTTTTTTCAAAAGCTGTAAAAGTGTGACCTGCATCAATCAATGGTTTTGCACATTCATTTAACAGGCTGTCAGGAATTCCAAGAGATTCTAATAATACGATATTCATATGTATCACTCCGATCAATCATAAAATTACAGGGACTAATAATAATAGTCCTGTAAAAACAATTATAACACCATATGACAGAATGAAAAGGGATAGTTATGAATTTGTTAAAATGTATGGGAGTTTCCGGATTTTTTTCTATTAAGTATTTCCATTGTCCTGTTTCTATATTATAATCTCATAGATAGTGTGTCAGATGACTAACAGTGACAAAAATAATATTTGACAACAGAAAGGCACAGGCAATGGATAAATTGGATCATTTTATTAACGGAGAACTGGCGAAAAAAATAATCAGTATCATTCTTTTGGCAGTTTTTCTTTATTTTTTAAGAGGAATGCTTAATCAGTTTTTGCTGATATTTATGGTGACTTTCATCTTTGGTCAGCTTCAAAAATTTATATATGATAAGGTTAATAAGTATATAAAGATCAGTCGGAAGCTTATTACCATTTTAATGTATCTTATATTTTTACTTATTTTTATCATTACCATGATTGCTTATATTCCTAAAGTTACACAGCAGCTGATTGATGTAATCAATCTGATTTCTACCTTTGACTTAAATCAGTTAAAGAATTATGACCGGTTTAATCTGTTAAGCAGTATTCCGGAAGATCAGATCAGCGACTACATTCGTATGGCAGAAAGTCATCTGCTGGACTTTGTAACGACTGCAGGAACTTTCAGCATCAACATTCTGCTGTCTCTGCTGATCAGCTTTCTCTTCCTTTTGGAAAAGGAAGAGATTATAGCATTTTTTAAACATATGGAGCACAGTAAAGTGTCATTTCTCTATCAATATTTTACATTTTACGGAAAGAAGTTTTTAAATTCCTTTGGAAAAGTCATTGAATTGCAAATCGTCATTGCATTTATTAATTCCTTCTTGTCCGTAATAGCATTAACAATTATGGGATTTCCCCAGACTCTGGGACTTGGAGCTATGATTTTCATACTTGGACTGGTTCCGGTTGCAGGAGTGATTATATCACTCATACCTCTTTCCATTATAGCGTTTAACATCGGAGGTGCGTTTAAAATTATAGAGGTTATTATCATGATATTTGTGCTTCATTCGTTGGAGACCTATGTGCTCAATCCTAAATTGATGTCGGCTAAAACCAAATTGCCGGTATTTCTGGTTTTCCTTATTCTTTTAGTCAGTGAGCATTATATCGGAGTGTGGGGATTGCTTTTAGGTATTCCCATGTTTATGTTCTTATTGGATATTTTAGATATCAGAGTGAAAAATGAATAAATTTTTTGACCATTAAAAGAGGGGCTGCATTTAATAGAAGATTCTATTAGGGCAGCCCCTTACTTTTTAATGATACTACATTGGCTGACTGTAAATAGAATAGGCCAGCTGATTGGCAGCCTCCTTTCCTGTATACAGCGCCCCCTGCATCCAGCCGTGCTTTGTGGATATGTGCTCGCCGGCAAAGAAAACCCTTTGATTGAATTCAGGCTTTAGCATCTCATAAGCGAACAATTGTTTCTGCCCTGGGAGTGACTCAGCAAAAGCCCCCCGGTTGTAAGGCTCATTATCCCAGACCACGGTCTTATGGTCTGCCACAATGGGATCTAAGTATCCTCTTGGCAGTCCATGAACCTCCTCTACACTTTCTTTTATATACTCAAACCGAAGGGGCTCTAGCATATTCCCCACTCTTGTTGAATTTAAATGATAGTTATAGGAAGCAATCAGTACACCTGGTTCATTTGGT
>SVDT01000355.1 GCA_015057775.1 Paenibacillaceae bacterium
GGGTAAGATACAGGGAGAAATTCATACACTTACAAAAAACGGCATACAGTATCAGATTAATGATTATGGATTTTCTCACCCCAACAGTGCATACAGCCATTTAATGATGATTGCACTAATGATGGTGGCGGTGTGGCAAGAACGGATTCGCTGGTATCATTATGGCATTATGACAATTGTTATGTTTGCTGCCTATAAGGTTTTTTTTAGCAGAACTGGTTTTTATATTTATTTGCTGCTTTGCATGATAATTGGATTACTCCATATTATGAAAAATAATAATGTTAAAAAAGCTTTCTTTATTCTTTTCAATTTCATTCCGACAGGATTATTAGTATTAAGCTACGGTCTTATGATTAATTATCATAGAAATATTTCGATTATTAATAAATTAGATCATTTTGTGACTGGAAGAATCATGCTTTCCAGCAAAGCATATGAGAATGCAGGATTAAGTTGGTTCGGGGCTACTGATAGAAAGTGGGTGAATTGGATTTTTATTGATAATGCATATATAAGTGTGTTAATTAGTTGCGGTGTTGTAGTTTGCATATTATGTGTATTAGCTTATTCTCTAATGTGCATCCACTACTGTAAAGCAGAAGAGTATTATGTTGTAATTGTTTTAGGCATTATCGCTGTATATGCATTCATGGAATATATAGTAGTGAATGCAACATGGAACCCATTATTGCTTTATATGTCTGGAACCCTATTGTGGAATGGGAATAAGGAACAAAAAACTTAATAGGAATTACCTATGTTATTCGTTTTTGTTAAAATAGCTTGTATCGGATATTCAGCAAATATGGCTAATTTCTTAATCTGTTTTACTGGTAAACCATAATTGTTGTATTGCTTCTTAATCAGATAATTGATAATGAATATTACGATACGAAGGAGCTGATGCCCAGTGTCCCCGAATAATCAGATAAATGAATTTAGCTCCTGCTCCATAACTTACGAAATTCTCGTGGACTGATTCCTTCGATTTTTTTAAAAACTCGGTTGAAGTAGCTTGCATCGGCCATACCACAGGTATGGCCGATTTCTTCTATTGTTTTATCTGTAAAACGTAATTCGTATTTGGCTTGTGTAATACGCTTTTGAATTATATAACTATTTATGGAAACCCCAAAATTTTCTTTGAAAATCCTTGTTAGATAATATTTATTGATATAAAATTTTTGCTCTAATGTGCTTAATGAGAGTTTCTCCGTATAATGTGTATCTAAGAAGCTTTTTATGTCAAGTAGTCTGTTTTTTGCCAATGTATTTCTTTCGGTGTACGTTTCGTTCTTATGGCTTTCAATCATGATCATTGTAAGAAGTGCAGCTAATTTCTCGAAAATAATCATATCTCTCACGTGACTATCAAGTTTTGCTGTCTGATAGATCGTCTGCAATAAAGTTCTATACGCTTCCATATCGTCGGTTTGATAACAAGGTTGGCCTCCTCGAATCATGTATTTTTTGTAAATACCTTCCATTGTAGAACCATAAAAATGAACCCATAATAAGTGCCAGGGGTGTTCTTTTGAGGATTTATGGCTATATGGGTTTTGGCAATCTATAAAAACACAGTATCCTTTTCCAATGGAATATGTTTCGTTTTCAACCTGTAAAGTTCCTTCTCCATCTAAAATAATAAAAAATAGAAAGCTGTTAAGCTGTTCACGTCGACTGATGTGCTGCTTTAAGGCATGTAGTTCACCAACTTCCTGCAAATATACTAAATGTTCTTTTGCAAACCTTGAGGCAGTATATAGAATCCTGTTAGAGTTTACCAATTTGCCGTGATATATCTGTTCACTCATAGATTCACCTCTCTATACTTTCTTATATATTTTTCATAAGAAGCCTTTATCCTAGCCAATTTATGAAATTGGTTTAAAAGTTTTTTTACTCTGACAAAGCAGTTTTTTGAGCCAAAACCACTTCTATTCTAATTCAAAGTGTCTGTTTTTATGGATGATAGGTACACAAATAAAACGTTATCCATTTATGAATGCGAAATGTGTGCCCAGTGTTTCCCTATGGCTGCTACCCTCTCATGGCTAACATGATCACCTAACCCGTAAGTCAGGTCCTAAATTCCTTCGTACAGCCTATAATGCTCCTTATCTGTTTACTATTATTTTAATACACACTAAACATATTTGCAAGTCAATATAGTTCTGCTTTTTGTTAAATATCTATTGGAAATTTCAGGAATACGTATTTGATAAAATGTCAATATAGTTCTAGTTATAGTCAAAAGAGACTCTTATAAATAAATGCTAATTCATTTATAATAAAGAAAAAGAATTATTGGAGGAAATCTGTATGAAAACGGCATTCATAACGGGAGTTACTGGACAGGACGGCAGTTATCTCGCGGAATTCTTATTAGATAAAGGTTATGAAGTTCATGGCATGGTCCGTAGGTCATCTGTGGAAAAACGGGAACGTATTGATCATCTTGTAAATAATCATAGAATTCATCTGCATTATGGAGACTTAAGTGATTCCATGTGCCTGGTACGTCTGATCGGCATTATTAAACCAGATGAAATCTACAATCTTGCAGCTCAGAGCCATGTGGGTGTAAGTTTTGAGGTTCCAGAATATACTGCCGATGTAGTTGCAACTGGTGTTCTTCGTATCTTAGAAGCTGTTAGAATAAGCCAATTAGAAAAAACATGTCGTATCTATCAGGCCTCCACCTCTGAACTATACGGAAAGGTCGAAGAAGTTCCTCAAAGTGAGACAACCCCATTCCACCCATATAGCCCATATGCGGTAGCAAAACAATATGGTTACTGGATTGTCAAGGAATACAGAGAAGCGTATGGTATGTTTGCAGCAAGTGGAATTTTATTTAATCATGAGTCAGAGCGTCGTGGCGAAACTTTTGTTACGCGCAAGATTACTCTGGCCGCTTCCCGCATTGCCAAGGGAAAGCAAGAGAAGCTTTATTTGGGAAATCTGTCTTCCCTTAGAGACTGGGGTTATGCTAAGGATTATGTGGAATGTATGTGGCTTATTTTACAACATGGTACACCGGAAGATTTTGTTATTGCTACCGGTGAGCAGCATTCGGTAAGAGAATTTTGCCAGTTGGCATTTCATTATGCAGGAATAGAATTAGAATTTGTTGGAAAAGGACTAGAGGAAAAAGGGATAGATAAAAAAACAGGGAAAATTCTTATAGAAGTATCAGAAGAGTTTTATCGCCCTACAGATGTAGTAAATCTTTTAGGAAACCCCACAAAGGCCAGAACCGTTCTGGGCTGGAATCCCACGAAGACCTCATTTGAGGAGCTGGTCAGGATTATGGTTAATCATGACATGGGAATTGATTGATAGATAGGATGAATGGAGTAATGAAATGGAAAAGAACGGGAAGATTTATGTAGCAGGACATAGTGGTATGGTAGGCAGTGCTATCTGCCGTGCCCTTAAAAGTAATGGCTATGATAATCTGATTATACGAACTCATAATCAATTAGATTTAAGCCGACAGAATGAAGTTGAAACATTTTTTGCAGAAGAAAAGCCAGAATATGTGTTTTTGGGAGCAGCTAAAGTAGGCGGAATTATGGCAAATAGTGGGGCTTTGGCTGATTTTATGTATGAAAATATGACTCTTGAAATGAATGTCATCCATTCGGCATGGCAGAATGAATG
>SVDT01000356.1 GCA_015057775.1 Paenibacillaceae bacterium
TCATTTAATCGCTTCTATCATGATACAAAAATCATTTTGGAAGAGAATAAAGAACAGCAGGCCTCATGGATCAGTCTCATTCGTCTGGCAAAGGATGTGCTGAATGGCTGCATCGGAGTACTTGGTATTGAAGCGCCGGAACGTATGTAAATGGAACGGATGTGAGCGTTATGAAAGTATCACAGATAACTGCCAATGCTTTTTGGAAGGGTGAAACCGGAGTTAAGGCATTGGTGGAAGATCAGGGAAAAGAATATAAAGCAAGTCTTCATATCAAGGGTAGTCAGGTATTTGACTACTCTTGTTCCTGCGCTCAGGGGAATTCCTACCGTGGGATGTGCTCTCACTGTCAGGCTCTTTTTAAGGCTTATGAAGAACAGGAATCAGGGAATCAGGGAAAGCCGGTTACCACTTCTGCCCAGGCGAGAGCCATGATCCGTGAGTATACCAACGGGGAAGTTGCCAGAATTATGAGTGAGGGCCAGGAAGAACAGATTTCACTTCTGGTATCCGTTCTGGTTAACCGCAGAGAGGTGAAACTGGAAGTAAAGCTTGGCAGGGACCGCCTTTATCTTATTAAGGATTTAGCAGCGTTTGCAGATGCCATGGATCATGGAACTTATGTGGAATATGGCAAAAATCTTGCTTTTTATCATAACCGGTCTGTCTTTGTAAAGGAGAGCCGTCCACTTCTGGACTTTTTGATGGAATCCATTAATGGATACTGCGAACAGTATGAGCAGATGCAGAAAAGCTCCTTTTCTGCACGCCCGGTCATGCGTTATTTAAACTTAAGTAAGACAGCAAGAGACCGGTTCTTTGAAATTATGAAAGGCACGACTCTGGAATTTGAGGATCACAGGGGGGAAAAAAGACAGCTGAAGATCTCAGGCCGTAATCCGGATCTGACTGTGACGGCGGCCCGTGAGGGCAGAGATGGAGTCCGTATATCCATGGACAAAAAGCTCCTGGTTGTGAAGGGAGAAAATCGTCTGTACCTTGGAGATTTAAAACATCTGTCTTGTTGTGATCAGCCTTGCAGTGAGACTCTTGGCGTTTTTTTAGACCAGATGATGAGCGGTTATGGCATGGAGTGTGAAACCGTAATTAATAACAAGGATATGCCTCTTTTTTATGAACGGGTATTAAAAAGGATCGCTTCTTACTGCACCATTGATTCGGGCAGTCTTGATCTGGAGTCTTTTAAACCGGAGGAACTTAGAGCCAGGTTTGATTTTGACAGCGATAGTCCCAGTAAGCTGATATTACGTCCCACCCTTTCTTATGGCACCTATTCCTTTCAGCCCGTTGAGGATGAAAAACTGCCCCGTACCGTCTGCAGAGATGTTCCGGGAGAATTCCGTATCAGCCAGTTGATCACAAAGTATTTTAAATACAGGGAATATGAATCAGATTATCCGGCGATCAAGGATGACGAAGAAGCAGTATACCGTCTTCTTACAGAAGGAATCAGAGAATTCATGACTGTAGGAGAGGTTTATTTTTCTGAAACATTTAAAAAACTGAAAGTGCTTCCGCCCCCTAAAATTTCTGTGGGTGTGAAAAGTACAGGAAACTGGCTTGAGCTTAATGTGGATGCAGGTGAATTAACCGGTCAGGATTTAGCCAGGCTTTTATCTGAATACAGCAGAAAAAAGAAGTACTACCGGCTAAAAAGCGGAGAATTCGTTAATCTTGAAGATAATGGTCTCATTACTATCGCAAAGCTTGTTGAGGGACTGGGGCTGAGTCCAGGTGAGCTGGAGAATAAAAATTTCCGCCTGCCTAAATACAGGGCTCTATATCTGGATGGTCTTTTTAAAGAAGAAAGCGGCATAACATTATACAGGGACCAGCTGTACAAAGCAGTGGTACGGGGGATGAAATCCGTAGAGGACAGCGAGTTTGAGATACCGGATACCCTTAAGTCTGTGCTCAGAGGATACCAAAAGACGGGATACCGCTGGCTTAAGACTCTGGACAAATATGGATTCGGCGGAATACTGGCAGACGATATGGGACTTGGAAAGACCATTCAGGTCATAACATTAATCCTTGATGAAGCCCAGAAAAATCCGGATGCCAGCTTTCTGGTGGTCTGTCCGGCTTCTCTTGTCTATAACTGGGAAAATGAGATCCATCTCTTTGCACCGTCGTTACAGGTAATAACTGTTACTGGTACGGCACCAGAGAGAGAAGAACAGTTAGCGAATTTAGAGAAGGGAACTGTGGTCGTCACTTCTTACGATCTGCTGAAACGAGATATCGGCCTTTATGAAGGAATTACGTTCCGTTTCCAGATCATTGATGAGGCCCAGTACATCAAGAACGCATCTACCCAGAGTGCAAAGGCTGTAAAAACAGTGGATGCCGTGTGCAGGTTTGCCTTGACCGGTACCCCCATTGAAAACCGCCTTTCTGAACTTTGGAGTATCTTTGATTTCCTGATGCCTGGTTTACTTTTCCATTACCAGAAGTTTAAGAAAGAGTATGAAATGCCCATTGTAAAGAACCAGGAGCAATGGGTATTAGAAAGCCTTCACCGCCTGATCGGTCCTTTTATATTACGAAGACTGAAAAAAGACGTATTAAAGGAGCTGCCTGACAAGCTGGAGACTGTGGTATACTCTGCTTTTGAGAGAGAGCAAAAGGATTTATATACAGCCAATGCCTACCGTTTAAAGACAGAACTGGAAAGCAGGGAAGGAAGAAGCGGGAGAGATAACATACAGATACTGGCAGAGCTTACAAGGCTGCGTCAGATCTGCTGTGATCCCCATTTATGCTATGATAATTACAAAGGTGATTCGGCAAAACTGGAAACCTGTGTTGATTTAATTAAGAATGGCGTGGAAGGAGGACATAAGATCCTTTTATTTTCCCAGTTTACCTCCATGCTTGAGATCATCGAAAAAAGACTTAAGGGAGAAGGGATTTCCTGTTATATGCTCACAGGGGGAACGCCCAAGGAAGAACGGCTTCATATGGTTAATTCCTTTAAAAATGATGAGATTCCCCTGTTTCTTATTTCCTTAAAAGCAGGTGGAACCGGCCTTAATCTAACCGCTGCAGATATGGTGATTCACTTTGATCCATGGTGGAACGTAGCAGCACAGAATCAGGCCACAGACCGGGCGCACAGAATCGGTCAGGACAAACAGGTGACGGTATTTAAGCTGATTACAAAAGGAACGATTGAAGAAAATATTTTAAAACTGCAGGAATCCAAACGGGATCTGGCAGAGCAGATTATAACAGAGGGTACAGTTTCCTTAAGCAATCTGACAAAAGAAGATTTGCTGGGGCTGCTGGATTAAAGAAAGGACAGGGTGAGTCATGAAAGTATTACTGTTAAATGGAAGTCCTCATAAAGAGGGCTGTACCAATCGGGCCTTGATTGAAGTAGAAGGGGCTTTACATGCAGAGGGTATTCACACAGAAATGGTACATTTGGGCAATAAAGCCATTCACGGCTGTATCGCATGCGGAACATGTATGAAAATTGGCGCCTGTGTATTTGAGGATGATCCAGTCAATGAGTTTATTGAAAAGATGAAGAAGGCAGATGGACTTATCGTAGGCTCACCGGTTTATTACGCATCTGCCAATGGAGCT
>SVDT01000357.1 GCA_015057775.1 Paenibacillaceae bacterium
TTATTTTGGAAATACCATGCCAGTCCATTGGCCAGGGTATTATCAAAATTTCCCTGGGAGGGGTGAATGGGAACGCCCGCCGCTTTGTTAATAACCAGAAGATGCTCATCCTCAAATAATATGTCAATGGGCATCTCGGTGGGTACAATATTTTCCGAATCTTTCTCCTCGGGAAAGGTGATGGTAAGTACCTCTCCTTTTGCAGGTCTGTAAGTGGTGTATACTGCCCTGCCTCCGGCTGTGATTGCATTTTCTGTATTTCGTAAGCGCCGGATCAGGCTTTGGGAGTATCCCTGGTCTAATAGAAACTGCCCTATGGTTTTAGGGTTAGAAGCTTCTGTGATTAAGTAATTTATGGTCATTTTCATAAACCGATTCTATCATGAGGGAACATGATTGACAAGAAGCAACTTGCGTGTATAATTAATTTGTAAAAATGGAAAGGGGGATATCAGATGTTTAATGAAGAAACGTATGAGGAATTAGAAGCAGAGTTTGAGAAATACCATATTGAGGAAGAAGTAGAGGAGGTTTTGCTTGATCTGGCGGAAGCGCTGGCAGATAAGGAAATTCTGGATAAAGAATTGAATTTGACGGAATCCTATGGTAAGACACAGATCTATGCAACCGGAATCTGCACTGACGAAGATGGCGAGGTCAGTGTTTTAATTAAACAAATAAAGATTGGCAAAAAAGAATTTGAAATCAATGATTATTTTCTATAAATAATCGAAAGAGAAACGGAGGCAGTACAACATGATGGGAGACCGTGATAAATACTCCCCCAAAGAGCTTGGCATCGATTTGCTGTGTGATCTTGTGGGAGCACTTTTATTTAATGTGGGAATCTATAACTTTGCTGTTAATGCACAGTTTGCACCAGTAGGAGTCTCAGGTATTGCATTAATTTTGCGTTATCTGTTCGGATTGCCTATGGGTATCACCAGCATTGTTTTAAATATCCCCATTATACTGGTCAGCTATAAGCTTTTGGGACGAGGCTTTCTTCTGCGCTCTATGAAAAGCATGCTGATCTTTGCACTGGTACTGGATTATGTTGTTCCCATGTTTCCTGCCTATCAGGGCAATCCTCTCTACGCATCGGCGTGTACCGGAATTTTTTCCGGGCTTGGTTTAACCCTGGTATATTTAAGAAACGGTTCCACTGGAGGAACTGATTTCCTGGTTATGGCTATCAGAAAGATATTTCCTCATCTTACCATCGGCAAGATCTCCCTTGTGGTGGATGCCGTAGTAATCATAGCGGGCGGACTGGTGTTTCGGAATGTGGATGCTGTCATACTTGGTCTGGTTTCTTCCATCGTGACCACCATGGTGATTGATAAAATCATGTATGGTCTGGGTGCCGGCAAACTGGTATTTGTGGTTACCTCCCAGGAAGATGAGGTAGCATGTAAAATTGAAGAAGCAACGGGCAGAGGCTGCACCTTTTTAAAAGGCCAGGGCTCTTTTACCAAAGATGAAAAGAATGTGGTTATGTGCGCATGCAACAATTCTCAGGTGGTCTCCATCCGAAGAGCAATTCACGAAACGGACAAGGATGCATTCCTGATCATAACTGATTCTAACGAAGTATATGGGGAAGGCTTTAAGCCCATAAGCGGACAGTTTTAAATGAGAATAAGCAGAGTGGAAAGGAGCGCATCACTGCTTCATATGCTTCTCCTTTCCAGCTGCATGATCCACCATCCGGTCTTTCTTTAAAAAACTGGCTCTTTTTACGCTGTCAGTACCAAATTTGCTGCGGATATGATCCACAGCTTTTTCCATCTCTTTCATCTTTTTTGATTGTTCCGATTCAAATAAGTTCATCTGCAAATATCCCTCATCGGAAATCTTGGTGGCACGCACACCCAAAAGACGAAGGGGCGTCCGGTCCCAGAATTCTTCCAGCAGTCTGCAGGCGTGTTCATAAATAAGAGTGGTGGAATCCGTGGGGCAGTTTAAGGTAGTCTGATGGGTGGTGGTGTGAAAATCCCAATCCTTAATCTCCACACAGACACAGTCACACAACACATGATCTCTGCGCAGTCTGGCCCCCACTGTTTCGCTTAAGGATAAAAGAATCGATCGGGCTGTTTCCATGTCTTCCACGTCTCTTGACAAAGTGGTGCTGTTTCCATATCCCTTATTCACTGGTTCCCGGTAGCCAACTGGAGAGGTATCTATCCCGCAGGCATAGTCGTGGATTAATACCGCATACTTTTCTCCCAGCAGGTGTTTTAAATATTTAACATCACAGGCTGCCAGCTGTCCGATGGTATGAATGCCGATCCCCTCAAGCTTCTGCTTTGCGGAATGTCCTACAAAAAACAGCTCTCCTACAGGAAGAGGCCACATCTTGGTTTCAATCTCATGAGCAAACAGCGTGTGGCAGAGGTTGGGCTTTTTAAAATCCGAAGCCATCTTGGCCAGCAGCTTATTGGGCGCAATTCCCATATTCACCGTAAATTTCAGCTCCTGAAAGACCCTCTCCCGTATGAGATTGGCTGTATCAATGGGAGATCCAAACAGATGGATGGTGGAAGTCATATCGAGAAAGGCTTCGTCAATGCTGAACTGTTCAATGTCTGGTGTATAGTCAGACAAAAGATCCATCAGTCTTTTGGAATATTCCAGATAGATATCAAAGCGGGCAGGAACCACTGTAAGCCCCGGACATTTGCGAAGAGCCTGGGCAATGGGTTCTCCGGTTGTAATTCCATATTCTTTGGCAGGCGTTGATTTTGCCAGTACGATCCCGTGTCTTGACTGGGCATCTCCGCCGACTGCAGAGGGGATGGTGCGCAGATCAAGAGCATCCGGGTCCTGCCTTAAGCGGTCTGCAGATTCCCAGCTTAGGAATGCAGAGTTAACATCAATATGGAAAATAAGAGGCTCCGTTGGCATATCCGATTCTCCTTTTTTCTTTTATTATACCGAAAATACGTTCGAAATGTAAAGGGGAATAATTAAAAAATACGCGGAATAGGATAAAATAAAGTCTAGGGGGAGGCTCTTTTATGAGGCATGCCAAAGGAATACTCCTGGCAGCAGCAGGAATCGCCATTGTTTCCTTTGTGGGAACGTTTGCGGTGAAGCTGGCAGAAAAAGAGACTATTAAAAACCATACATCAGTGACTTCAGAAAAAATGGATCATAAGACACAAATTGAGACAACCGACGAACTCAATCTTTATGCTCAGTCAGCAGTATTAATGGACGCCTCAACCAACCGGATTTTATATGGAAAAAACGAGGAACTGGTGCGTCCCATGGCCAGCACTACCAAGATCATGACCTGTATTATCGCTCTTGAAAACGGCAATCTGTCTGATCCGGTTGCTGCCACCCAGAATGCGGCTAACCAGCCCAAGGTTCATCTGGGAGTCTATAAAGGAGAGACCATTTATTTAAAGGATCTGCTCTACAGTCTGATGCTTGAATCACACAACGATGCAGCCATGATGATAGCAGAGCATATAGGAGGAAGCCGGGAGGGGTTTGCTAAACTCATGAATCAGAAGGCAAAAGAGCTGGGTTGCAGCAATACTTATTTTATTACGCCCAACGGTCTGGATGCCAAGGAGGAGAATG
>SVDT01000358.1 GCA_015057775.1 Paenibacillaceae bacterium
CATTAAATACCCTTCGTCAGTTACCATGCTTTTATAAAAACGATAAATAATCAACAGTATACTTGCACTTGCAACCATAATCAGGGAAGCTACGTATACAAAAACAATAACAGTTGGGATGAATTGTAAAATCTTAGGGTAATTTCCGATCCAGAGTGTAAATCTGGTAATTGGCGTCAGCACAATTGCAATTAAAAACAAGGGTAAAAAATAGCGCGCTGTTGCCTTTAGTTCGTGTTTAATTAATTTTCCTAACATTTATATACCTCCCTGAAATATGCATCAACAGATTTGCCTTCTTTCATACGGATATCATCCACTGATGACTGAAGGTTGATGCGTCCATTTTGAATGAAAATCACTTCATCCAGTACATTTTCAACATCTGCAATCAGATGAGTAGAAATGAGGACGGTTGAATTTTCATTATAATTGCTGATAATGGTATCCAGAATATAGTCTCTGGAGGCAGGGTCTACACCGCCGATTGGCTCATCCAGAACATACAGATCAGCATTGCGGCTCATAACAAGAATCAGCTGTACTTTCTCTTTTGTACCTTTAGACATAGTCTTTAAAGAATCATTGGGATTAATATGAAGTTTTTCCAACATGTCATAGGCACGCTTCTTATCAAAATTATAATAAAAATCTTCAAAGAAATTCAGCAGATCTTTCACTTTCATCCAGTTGTTTAAGTAAGTCTTATCCGGCAGATAGGACACTACTTTTTTTGTCTCTGTTCCAGGTGCTGTGCCATTGATTAAAAGCTGGCCCTTTGACGGAACCAGTAATCCGTTAATAAGCTTGATTAATGTGGTTTTTCCACTTCCGTTGGGTCCTAAAAGACCTACGATTTTACCTCGTTCTAATGTCAGATTGATATCTGATAAAGCAGTTACATTACCATAGCGTTTGCTTAACGCATTGCATTCAAGTAATGGATTCATACTGATTACCTCCCATATATGAATTTGATTTACTGTATCGATTCCAGGATAAATGTTTTAACCTCTTCATCGCTGAAACCCAGTTTTTTTAATTGTTCCATAAAGTTCTCCAGCTGTTCTTTTGCCAGATCCAGCTTCATTTTTTGTATCATTGACTGATCCTCCGTAATAAAACGCCCACTGGTTCGATTGGTGACAAGCAATCCGCTGTGCTCCAGTTCTGAAAGTGCTTTTTGCATCGTATTGGGATTAACAGAAGCTTCAGCAGCTAAATCCCTGACACTAGGAAGCTTGGAACCGGATTTGTATTCTCCGGATATGATCCGAAAATGAATCTGCTCAATTAATTGAATATAGATAGGGCGGTCATTCTTAAGTTCCCATGACATTCTTTATTCCTCCTCCTGGTCAAATTGTATTACTGTACTAATGACTTAATACAATAATACAGCTATGAAATTTATTTGTCAACTATTTTTTTATAAAAAAAGAGCTGCTGTACCAGTAAATTAATTATTTACCCATACAACAACTCTATTCATATACAATCTGCTAATCACAGCAGATTATTTCTGCTGCTGTAAATATTTACTCACAGTCCGCTGAAAGATCTTCATACTGCTGTCCACATTTTTATTTTCCTGCAGTATTTTGGAGACCTCTCCATCTGCCAGATTCATGACCTGCTGATACGGGAGAAGCTTAGGTTCGATGATTCCGTTTTCAATGACATGGCACAAGAGAGTACTGCTGATAACCTGTTCCCCTTCATCCATGTCCTCCTGAAGGCAATCCACCCCCTCCTGGGAAGAGGCCACTGCTCTCAGTGCAGGCACTCCCTGGGAATAGCGGTAAACATCCATCTGCATTTCACCGGTATAGGTCAGTTGTTTTAAAAATTCCCAGGCAAGGGCTTCATGTCTGGTTTTGCTGCCGATTCCGATTAGCAGGGCATCTACCTTGGATGTGTTCCCACCTTCTTTATCTGCCGGGAAAGTGATACAGTCCCACTGAAATTTGGTATATTTCTTAATCCGGTACGGATAGGTTTTGTAAGTTCGGTACTCTGCAAAGGTGAGAGGCATAAAAGCCACTCTTCCAGCATTAAAATCTTCCTGTGTTACGCTCTGACCCTGATTAATATCATTCAGGCGTTTGATGTATTTAACCGCATTTAAAACCCGGCTGTCAGTAAAGGATATCTGAGCCTGATTGTTCTCGTACAGATTGCCTCCGCACGTATATAAGGCATCCCGCCAGCTGTAATTATAAGTCCCAAACTGATCTAATAGTCCGTCCTGATCCGTATCCTTTGTAACCCTCTGACAGATCTCAGCCATATCTTCCCAGGTCCAGTCTTCCTTTGGCATATCGATTCCTTCTTTTGCAAGAAGAGACTTATTTACAAACATCAGAGTGGGTACCACTTCATAAGGAAGGGCATACTGATGCCCTCCGTTGCGTCCGGTATCCAAAGCAGTAGCGAAAAAGTCCTCTTTGTGAAAGTTGTCATCAGAGGACATTAAATCTTCCAGATCCTTCATCACTCCAAGAGAAGTAAACTTATCAAAATCAGAATCTAATACCATGAATACATCCGGCGTTTTTCCTTCTAAAAGCTTTCTTGCACACCACTCGGAGTAATCCTCTTTAGCAATTCCACTGTAATAGTGAATCTTAACATTGGGATGATTTTTTTCAAAATCAGCAATGGCCCGGTCGAATATCTTAAAACTGTTGGCACTGGCAACATCCCAGTTGCTGCCGGTAAACATACCAAATTCCAGAATAACGGGACGGCTGTTTTTATTGTAGAGAAAGAAGCAGGCCGAAAGCAGAAGCAAGCCAATCATTCCACTTAAAAGATAGCGCCTTTTTTTCATAAAGCTCCCTCTGTTTCCAAGGACCGCCCTTCCACCTTATTTCTCACGTTGGTCTGAACCGCCCAGATTGCAAGCTGGGTCCGGTCTCTTAAATTCAGTTTATTTAAAATAGTGCTTAAATAATTTCGTACGGTTCCCTCTGATAAGTTTAAAGTCCGGGCGATTTCCCGGTTGCTTGCTCCTTTTTCAACCTGGGCAATGATCTTCCATTCTGCTCTCGTCAGCTCATCCATATTTTTTTCTTTGACTGTAATGGAGTAATCGGCTTTTGCCATCTGGGAGAACAGCCTTAAAACCTTTGCTGTTATATCCGGATTAATCATTGCACAGCCATTGTAAACAGTCGTGATGGCATTGGCCAGTTCTTCCATGGAGACTCCTTTTAGTAAATACCCGCTTGCACCGTATTTCAGGGCATTATAAACATATTCATCATCGTCAAATGTAGTCAGTATGATGATCTTAATCTGAGGGTAACTTTCCTTAATGAGTTTCGTGCACTGCACCCCATCCATTTTAGGCATACGTACATCCATTAAGATCACGTCCGGTTTGTTTTTGCGGATGCACCGCATCACTTCCTGGCCGTCTGCCGCCACATCGGTAACGGTCATATCTTTCCTGCTGTTTAAGACAATCTGCAGACTCTGGCGTATCAGTTCCTGATCATCGGCAATCAATACTTTAATCATAGGTCTCTCCCCTCCGGATCGGTATTCTTGCATTTACCATAAAACCATCACTTCCATCAAATG
>SVDT01000359.1 GCA_015057775.1 Paenibacillaceae bacterium
CAATAAAGCTGGCAACAAACAGGGACAGCGGTGTAACAAGCACAACTAAGGCAGCAATCACCGGGTTAATATAAAACATAAAGAACAAGGTTCCAAGGATTGTTAAAACTCCAGTGAAAAGCTGGGTAAATCCCATGAGCAGACCATCTGAAAACTGATCAATATCAGCAATGATTCTGCTGATGATATCCCCGTGAGCATGAGAATCAATATACTTTAAAGGAAGAATTTCCAGCTTGTTAAATGCCTGGGTCCTGATATCCTTTACCACACGGTAGGTGATCTGATTGTTAATGTGGCTCATAACCCACTGTGCTGCAGCAGTAATCAGTATAACAACAGCAATCTGCAAAAGTATCATACCCATGGCGCTAAAGTCTACCTGTCCTGCTCCTACAATACAGTCAATTGCACGTCCTATTAATATGGGAACATACAAAGTAAAAACCACAGTTAGAAATGCGCAGAACAGAGAGGCCATAACACTCCATTTATACTTTGCAATCTTATTTAAAATCCGCTTAATTGTGGACTTGTGCTTTTTTATATTCATATTACTGCACCTCCTTTTCAGACAGCTGGGAAAGGCAGATTTCACGGTAAACTTCACAGGATTCCATTAAATCACCATGCTTTCCGCAGCCTGCCATCTGTCCGTCGTCTAAAACGACGATTCGGTCTGCATTCCTGATTGTGGAAGCTCTCTGGGATACCAGAAATACTGTCATGTCTTTTGTTTCTTCTTTAATTGCCTTACGAAGGCGGGCATCTGTGGCAAAATCCAGAGCTGAAGCGCTGTCATCTAAAATGAGAATCTGGGGATCTTTGACAACCGCTCTGGCAATGGTAAGACGCTGACGCTGCCCTCCGGATAAGTTCTTACCTCCTGCCTCTATAATAAAGTCAAGACCTTCGCCCTTCTCATCCACAAAATCCTTCGCCTGGGCAATGGTAAGAGCACGGTAAATCTCTTCGTCAGAAGCATCTCTTTTCCCCCACTGCATGTTTTCCCTGATGCTTCCTTTAAATAATACGGCTCTTTGAGGAACGATTCCGACTATATTTCTCAGCTGGCTGAGAGAATAATTTTTGACGTCAATCCCTCCCACTTTAACACTTCCCTTAGATACATCATAAAATCGGGGAATTAAATTTACCAGAGTAGTTTTACCCGAACCGGTTCCGCCTATAATTCCAATTGTTTCACCTTTCATAGCCAGAAATTTAATTCCGGCCAGTGATTCTGCTTTTGCGCCCTGATAAAAAAGACTGACTTGATCAAATTCCACCTTGGGTACATCTGCTTCTTCCTTCACAATATCGTGATTTGTCTCCCTGATTCCCGATTCCATGGAAAATACGGAGCTGATCCGGTTGGCACAGGCCAGCGCTTTTGATATGGTGATAATCAAGTTTGCCAGTTTAACCAGCTCTACCAGAATCTGAGACATATAATTCACCAGAGCCACCACCTGCCCCTGGGTAATGATACCTGATTCAACACGGTTTGCACCAGTGTTAATCAGAACTATGATTGCAAGGTTAATAATGACATAAGTAAGAGGATTCATCATTGCAGAGATCTTTCCTACAAATACCTGAAATTTTACCAGCATGCCATTTTCTTCATCAAACCGGCTGATTTCATCATTCTGACGGTTAAAGGCACGAATTACACGGACTCCGCCTAAATTTTCTCTTGCAGTCAGTAAAACCCGGTCCAGCTGTTTTTGTACTTTCTTATATAAAGGCATACTTATAATCATAATGCCAAATACTACAACAGAAAGCACAGGTATGGAAACCGCAAATATAAGAGCAGCCTTAAAATCTATGGTAAATGCCATGATCATTGCACCGAATACCACAAAGGGGGAACGGAGAAATAACCGCAAAAACAGATTGACCCCTGATTGAACCTGATTCACATCGCTGGTCATTCGTGTAATCAGAGTGGCAGTTCCTACGGTATCAATTTCCTGATAAGACAGGCTGTTGATATGGGCAAATAAATCATTTCTCACTGATGTACCAAATCCGGCTGCTGCCTTTGCTGCAAAGTACTGGGCAGTAATGGAGCAGGCAAGTCCTATAATGCCTAACAACACCAGCAATCCGCCCATAGAAAGAATATAGTGGAGATCGTGATTCTTAATTCCAATATCTATCACTCTGGCCATAACCAAAGGCACTAAAAGCTCAAAGCTGGCCTCCAGAAGTTTAAACAAAGGCCCCAGAATACTTTCCAGCTTATACTCATTTAGATATTTAAGGAGCTTTTTCATTTTCCTTTTCCTCCGTAATCAATACTTTTTTAGAATAATGCCTTGTATTATTATACCATTTTGATATAATAATACAAGCACAAATTGAAAATCTTATGAATAGAGGATGTACCATATGGTTCCGATTAATTCAAAACAGCTTTATTATTTTACAGTCATTTCAGAGACCGGCAGTTTCACAGCTGCCGCAAAGAAACTGGGAATATCCCAGCCGCCTTTAAGCAAGCAGATCATGCTTTTGGAAGAGGAGTTGGGAGTTAAACTTTTTGAACGGGGAGCGAAAAAAACAGAACTTACAGAAGCAGGCACTTATTTATATTTTAAAGCAAGAGATATTTTATCTCTGATGGACTCCGTATCAGAAGATTTAAAACACTTTCCCTCTTCTGCCAGAGGTCTTTTAAAGCTGGGTGTCATCTCCTCTGCGGGAACAGTTCTTGTGGATTTTCTGAAACATTTTACAGCTGATCATCCAGGTGTCCGGTTTGAAGTGACAGAGGGAAACACCTATGAGCTTTTGGAGAAGATGAAAAACGGATTGGTTGAGTGTTCTATTATAAGGACACCTTTTAATCCGGAAGGACTGGAATGTGTCTATGGCAAGAAAGAACCCATTATGGCAGTGGGAATTCCAGATTTTTTTCCGGAGATATCAGAGAACAAAGTAAGAATTACCGGATTAACTGGAAAGCCTCTGATTTATTACCGCAGATTTGATTCCATCATATCTCTTGCATTTCAAAACAGCGGCATAGAACCGGATATATTCTGCCGTAATGACGATGCAAGAACCTGCCTTCAATGGGCAAAAGCCGGACTTGGGATCGCACTGGTGCCCCAATCCATCTGTGATATTACGTTGCAGGATAACCTTATGTTTAAGGAGATTGATTCTCCTGATACAGTCACTCAGATTGCAGCAGTTTATAAAAAAAATGGCTATGTTTCAAACATAGCCAGAGAATTTGTAAATAGTTTTGGTTGTCAGAACGGTATGCTTTAATCAAACAGGCTTAACTGGGTTATCTGGTAGTTTTTCTTATAAGCATGAATGATATCAGGCATCTTATACAGAATCCTGTTGCGCTCACACTCTTCAGAAAATATTTGCCATAATTTACGCGCTTTGGGACTGGTGCAATGATAATTATTCTTATACTGTTTCATATATTTTTCGTCAAGATGTTCCCCGGGAAACAACTCTCTTAAGCGGTCGTAATACCATTCTCTTTGATTGTTACGAAGTGTAACCCCAAAAGCCGGATAGATAAAATCGGCAC
>SVDT01000360.1 GCA_015057775.1 Paenibacillaceae bacterium
TTTAATATGTTTTATTATAAAAAGCAACTGGATGTATGTTAATAAGAAGTTCTTAAATTCTAAAATTTCAAGTTCATGCATATGAATGGAGAAGGGGAGGTGGAGGAATGAAAATCACTTTAGTTCTATATGAAAGCAAATATGGATTTACCAAAATGGCCGCCTGGCAGGCGGCTCTGGTACTGGGTCCCGGGAAATGTATGCGGTTTTCTGAATTTAGCAATAATAAACAGGAATGGGATCTTGTTGTTTTACTGATTCCGGTCTATTATGAAAAACTGGATGAGGAAGCAGTTGAAAGCATAAAAAACAATCTTGACCGGCTAAAAAGAGGAAAAATAGTACTTTTTTGTACCTGTCTGGTGAAAGAATATGCAAAAAAATATCTGCAGCCGGTGAGCGACCTCCTTGGAAGCAGCGTTGTATTTCAGGAAGGAATCCCAGGGAATCTGATTTTGAAACAGCTGGATCAGGAAGATCGGGTCCGGACTGCATCATTTTTTAAAACTGCAGGACTTAAAGAGCAGGATTATCTTTGCTTTGATCAGAACTGGTATGTTGACACACTGCTTGGCATAAAGGAGTGGAAGGACAATCCCACAGAGCCAATGGATGAAAAAAAAATTCTTGAATTCTGTGAAGAATTCCTGTTAAATCATAATACCTGCTCATTATCAACCGGATATGGGAAAAGGGTTCGCGCTACACCCATCGAGTATCGGTATAAAAATGGATTTTTATATATTTTAAGTGAGGGCGGAGAAAAGTTTGCTAATATTCTTTTAAGTCCCAATGTCTCTGTGGCAGTTTTTAATGAGTTTCAGGGAATGAACCAGTTAAGAGGGATGCAAATCAAAGGCACGGCGGAAATAATAGAAACGGGAAGCGAAGAGTACTGTGATTTTCTCACGATGAGAAAGTTAAAGTATGAAAATGTGATGAAACTTCCTTCCTCTCTTCATTTAATAAAAATTAAAATAAGAAAGATTGAATTTTTGTGGTCTGGCTTCCGGGAAATGGGTGTTGATGTAAAACAGATTTTAACCTTTCCTGATCCATCTAAATAAAAATAAGTAATAAGTATATACTAAGTACAAACGAGTAAGAAAAAAGGAGGCAAAAAAGATGAAACAGTTAATTGACTGTGCAGACCAGTATATCAGGCAGTGCAGAATCAGGGATTTTGCATTATTAAAAATTTGTCTTTGTGCAGTGGGCATAATAATTGGTCTTTCCATTCCGGAAAAAAAGAGGAAGTGGCCTCTTGCAGCGGCGGGTTTTGTATTCGTCTTCAGTTATGTCATGCTTATGGCAGAATTCATAAAGATCTATATGGATGAAAGGTGAAAGGAATCAGACTGAAAAGCCGGTTATATTAGTTCTTAGGAAAGCTGATGTAACCGGCATTTTCTGTACATATTCAGTAATAAATTTCCCGATGACCATCTATGCTTTCTGACAGGGAACGTTTTAAATAGTCCTCAGCCCCTTTAAAGTTCCGTTCCTCTATCATGGTACACAGCTCATTTGTGTTTTCATAAAGAGCTGGAATTCCATATAAGGCACAGAAACGAAGCCAGAGCGTGCAGGTCAGGGATTTGAATGAGCGGATTATCAATGGAAGAAGAGTATTCCCGGAAAACAGTGCCAGATGATGATGAAAGTCAAATGCGGATTCTGCCGCGTCCTGTGCGCAGGAGGCTCTGCCAATGGCTTCCGTGAGACTCCGCAGCTCTGAAAGCTCTGCATCTGTGATGTCTTTTGACCCAAGATCGATAGCAAGGGTATCAAGGGCAATTCTAAGCTCTAAAATAGACCGGATTTCTTCTTTTCGCAGTACCCCTCCATTGTAATTGACAATAGAAAGAAAGGTATCCATAGTTCCTTCTTTTCGGTAGTCCGCTATAAAAATACCCTGTCTCTGGCGAATGTCAAGAAACCCTTTTTCTGCCAAAGCGATTACTCCTTCGTTGACTACGGATCTGCTGATCTGCATGGAGGCCGCCAGCTCCCGTTCCGGAGGCAATCTGGTTCCAATTGGAAGCTGTCCGGACAGGATTTGAGATTCCAGTTCCTTTACGAACAGTTCTTTTAATGTAGGCGCATTCAGCTTTTTAAATTCCATATCATAGTTCCCCCTGTTTGTATGTGATTGTTCCTGGTTCAGCCAGTAACCACAATTCTAATTATATGGCAATTTTGTATAAAAAGCAATGAAAATTACTGTGAAAACCTCTAGTTTTCAGTTAAATATTAGGAAGATTTTGACAAAAGATAAAATAAAGTGTTAAAATAGTAACAAAGAAATAAAATTAATTGGGGGTAGAAACATGTTTGTATTTCAATCAGCGAAGGGTGGAATCCCTGTCACTTATCTTCTCATGTGGTTTTTGGTATTTGCTTCGCTATTCTTATTAAATGAGGTGTCACGGCGTTATAAAATGATTGGCCTGCTTTTCTTTTTCGTCATGCCCGCCGTATTATCCGTCCTCTGGTTTACAGTGCTGAAAAAGAGTACATATACGGACTGGTTTCATCTTGCAAAGGTCTATTCTGCTACGGCAGGCTGCATTGGTTTCTGGTTAATCAGGCATTATGAAAAAACAAGAAAAGACAAAACCGTATTCCGCCTGTGTGACAGCCGGATTGCTCTTTGTTTTCCTCCGTTAATCCTTGCGGTTAATATTATGGAGGCAGTGACAAGAGATATAGAAGTTGGAATGACATACCGTACCATAGCCCAGGATGCAACAGCGGATGTCTCCGTGCTTTTAATGGGAGGCCCCTGGAATTTTATGAATGCAGCGGCAGGAATTTTAAATATCATTACCATAACCGGCTGGTTTGGTATCTGCCTCAGGAAAGTGACTGAGAAAGACAAGAGTAAGGATATGCTTTGGCCTGACATGCTCTGGTTCTGGATCGCAGCCTACGATATCTGGAACTTTGCTTATACCTATAACTGTCTGCCTCACCATGCCTGGTACTGCGGTCTGGCACTTTTACTGGCACCCACTCTCTGTGCTTTTACGGTGGGAAAGGGAGCATGGCTGCAGCATCGTGCCCAGACTCTTGCACTTTGGTGTATGTTTGCTCAGACCTTCCCAGGATTTCAGGATGTGGGACAATTCCGGGTGGACTCATCTTATAAACCAGGTATCTACTTTGCAGTCAGCCTGATTGCGTTGTTAAGCAATGCAGCAGTGGCAGTTTATATGGGAATTAATATCTGGAAAAAGCACCGAAGCCCTTATGGACCTGAGCTTTATACAGATTTGAAATCGTATCAGGAAGTGAAAGCGTTAGCGGAAACGAAAGCAACCATATAACAGAATCTGGCGGGAGGATTGGCATGCATGAACTGGGAGTCATGACGGAAGTGGTCCGGATAGTGGAAAATGTAGTCACGGAGCAGAAGCTGACACAGGTTGAAAGCCTTGTGCTGCGAATTGGCGAGATGGCTTCTGTGATCCCCTATTATGTAGAACAGTGTTATCCTGTCGCTGTTAATGGGACGATACTTGAAAACACCCG
>SVDT01000361.1 GCA_015057775.1 Paenibacillaceae bacterium
TTGGTATGGGAATGGGAATGGGTCACCACGGGATGGGAGGCTATGGGGCATATCTCCGTTTTTTGGATCAGGTGGCTATGGCAACGGTCTGGATTGTAGATAATGACAGGAATTTAATATCAGCCAGTCATGATGGGATTACTTCTGGAGGGAAACTGCCTGAAACTGCTGAGAAAATCATAAGTCGGGTTCTGGATGGCGAAATTACTTACGGAGAGGAATTTTCCGGATTATTAAATGCACCCACACTGACCGTTGGCGTCCCCATCCGCACAGCAGACGGAATTTCTGGTGCAGTACTTCTTCATTCTCCGGTCAGCGGCGTAAACGAAGCAGTGCTTCAGGGATTGCTCGCTCTGGGAGCAGGTGCAATCATAGCTCTTGTTCTTGCAGGTATGGCAGCCGTGTGGCTGTCTTACCGTTTTACCAATCCCCTGCGTCGCATGAATAATACAGCGGGATGCCTGGCCGAGGGCGATTATACGGCTAAAACCGGTGTGAACCAGGCTGACGAGTTTGGCCAGCTTGCCCAGACCATCGATTTGCTTTCTGAACGCCTGTGGGAAGCCAGAAAGCAGCAGGAGGCACTTGATAAGATGAAACAGGATTTTGTGGCCAATGTTTCTCACGAACTTCGTACCCCGGTGGCAGTTTTGCGTGGTTCGTTAGAAGTGCTACGGGATGAAACCATCAATACGCCGGAAGAAATAAGAGAGTATTATGATCAGATGTTAGCAGAAAGCAGACATTTGGAACGGCTGGTAAATGATCTTCTGGATTTATCCCGTCTTCAGGATGACCAGTTTTCCCTGAATATGGACGAGGTAAATCTCTGCGATGTATTACGGGATACACAGCGATCAATCCGCCGCTCTGCGAAAGAAAAAGGACTTCAGCTTCTGGTAAACTGTCCCGGAGAGGAATGCATTGTGAACGGAGATTACGGACGCCTCCGCCAGCTTATTTTAATCCTTCTTGATAATGCTGTTAAATTCTGCAAACAGCAGGGAACTGTGGAACTTACTCTTGAAAAGAAAAAGGAAGGCTGCCTGATCATGGTAACCAATGACGGTGAGGAGATTCCGGCTGAAACAATACCTCATCTTTTTGACCGGTTTTATAAAACAAACAGCCTTCAAAACCGTTCCGGCACAGGGCTTGGACTGGCAATAGCAAAGCAGATAGCAGACAGGCATCATGCGCAGATCCGTGTGGAAAGCAGAAATGAAGTAACAACTTTTTTTGTTAAGTTTTAAACATCAAATAGCTCTGAAAAACCGGTAAAATTACCAGTTTTATCAGGGCTTATTTTATTGACAAAAAAACTTACGTGTGATAGCATTATTATCAACAATACTAAACCGGTTTAGTAAACGTGGGGGGACATTTATGGCACTGACAATTAAGGATATCGCCAGTATGGCAGGAGTATCAAAAGGGACTGTTTCAAGAGTCATCAATAACAATCCGGAAGGTGTTTCAGAAGAAACGAGAGAGAAGATTCTGAAGCTGATTGATGAGGTAGGTTACGTACCAAATAAGATGGCAAGGAGCATAACGGTTGCTGAGACAAAGACCATTGGTCTCATAATACCCGATGTCCAGAATCCTTTTTTCCCCCAGGTAATCAGAGGGGTAGAGGATTGTGCCATGGAAAATGGATATACAGTATTTTTGTGTAATTCAGATTCAGATATAAAAAAAGAGCAGAAGTATTTATATACCTTTTTAGAAAAAAGAGTGGACGGAATTATCATCAATACCAGCGGCGATTTAAATGACAAAAAGCTGACTGCACTGATACACAAAAGCAATATCCCCATTGTCATACTGGACCGAAAAATAAAAGAACTGTCAAGGTATCCCGGCGTCTATGTTGATAATGCCAGGGCCGCCAGAGAAGGAGTGTCTTATCTCATTGAGAATGGCGCTTCCAATATCGCATATATTGCTGGTGTAAAAGACGTTTATACAGTGGAAGAACGGCTGAAGGGTTATTGCATGGCCCTTGAAGATGCGGGCATTATAATAAACAAACGATATTTAAGCTATGGCGGTTACAATATACACTCCGGATACGAAAGAACCAGGGAGATGCTTTCTGACAATCCGGAAATAGACGGGATCTTTGCCGGATGCGATACCATAGCAATTGGTGTTTTAAAGGCTTTGAGAGAATTAAACAAAAAGGTTCCAGACGATATCCAGCTGCTGGGGTTTGATAACATCACCATGAGCGGAGAGATGGTACCGCCTATCACCACAGTATCTCAGCCTATGTATGATATGGGCTATCAGGCGGCCAGAATGCTGCTGGCGTCCATACAGGATAAAACCATACATCAGGCAGATCAGTATCTGGAGACAGATCTGATGATCAGAGAGAGCACCAGAAAAAAACAGGTAAGGGAAGAGATATGAAAAAAATACTGGTAATCGGAAGTTTAAACATGGATATACAGGTGACTGCAGACCGTCTGCCGGGTGTGGGAGAAACTGTACTTGGAACGGATTACTCCTACAACTGCGGCGGAAAGGGAGCCAATCAGGCATTTGCAGCAGGAAGGCTGGGCGCAGACGTGGTTATGCTTGGCTGTGTAGGACAAGATGAGTTTGGAAGAACTTTGATCCGGGGGTTAAAGGATAACGGTGTCTGTACGGATTATATTTCTGCACGTGAAGGTAAGGATACGGGAACAGCAGTGATTTTAGTTGATTCTCTGGCAAATAACAGCATAGTGACCATTGCAGGAGCCAATGGAAGCTGTGATATTCCATATTTAGAGAAGACAGAGCCCCAAATCATGGATTATGAATATCTGCTTGTACAGATGGAGATTCCTGCAGATGCAGTTTTTTATGCCATTGACCATGCAAAGGAAGCGGGAAAAACCATTATATGTAACCCGGCACCGGCTCCAGATGGTCTGCCGGAAGAGATCATGAGGAAAATTGATATTATAACTCCCAATGAAAGTGAACTGGCAAGACTGAGCCGCCATAAGACTGACAGCCTGGACGGAATTATGGAAGGTGCTGGAAAGCTGTTGTCCCAGGGAGTGGGACATGTCATTGTGACAATGGGGGACAAGGGAGCCTTATGGGTCAGTCAGGAAGGCTGTCGCATGTTTGAAGGAACCAGGGTGGATGCACTGGATACTACCGGTGCAGGAGACTGCTTTAACGGAGCACTGGCTGTAAAGCTGGCAGAGGGAAAATCCATGGAAGAAGCCATTGGTTTTGCCAATGCAGCGGCAGCCATCAGCGTTACACGAAAAGGCGCCCAGGCGTCTATGCCTCTCAAAGAGGAAGTCTTAAGTCTGATGCAGGAGGAATGACATGAAACCAAAGAAAGTAATCATTGATACAGACCTGGGCGATGACGTGGATGATGCCGTTGCCATAGCTCTTGCAGTTTTATCTCCTGAAATCGAAGTTGCAGGGATTACCACTGTATTTAAAGATACGAAAGCACGGGCAGAGATGGTGAAGGATCTGCTGGAATTTTACCAG
>SVDT01000362.1 GCA_015057775.1 Paenibacillaceae bacterium
TGGAGAACTGCGGGAATTTATTCTTGCCTCTCCTGCTGCTGCCATTGAAGAGATTCGTGATGGTCTCACTGCCGAGGTGATAGCGGGTGTGACAAAGCTGATGAGCAATCTTGATATCATTGTGGCTTCTAAAAAACTGATTGTCCCGGCCACCTGCAATACAACAATCGGTCTTCCGGGAACTCTGGCCTCCAGGCTGCAGCCCAATCACCCCACAGACAGCATTGAAGGGGTTATGGCTTCTGTGTTTGAAGGAATTTCCTATGCAAATGGCGATGCATTAATCGGTTTAAATCCTGCCATAGATACTGTGGAGCAAACGGATAAAATTTTGCGGGCTTTCCGTGACTTTATGGAGAAATGGCAGATTCCCACCCAGAACTGCGTCCTCTCCCATGTGACCACCCAGATGGAGGCTTTAAAAAAAGGCAGTCCTATGGATTTAATGTTTCAATCCATTGCCGGATCACAGATCTCCAATACGGCATTTGGAATCAGTACAGCCTTAATGGATGAGGCTTATGAGGTGATGAAGGAAAAGAAAAGCTCCAAAGGTCCCAACTTCATGTATTTTGAAACAGGTCAGGGGTCCGAACTTTCTTCAGAAGGTCATCATGATGCAGATCAGCTGGTAATGGAAGCACGGTGCTACGGATTTGCAAAGCGTTACCACCCTTACTGCGTCAATACCGTAGTAGGTTTTATCGGACCGGAATATTTATATGACGGAGCTCAGGTAATCCGGGCCGGACTGGAAGATCATTTTATGGGAAAACTCACCGGTATCCCCATGGGCTGCGATGTCTGTTATACCAATCATATGAAAGCCAGTCAGAATGACCTGGAAAACTTAGGTGTTCTCCTTGCCAGCGCCGGTGTCAATTATGTAATGGGAATACCGGCAGGGGATGATATTATGCTGATGTATCAGTCCTCCAGTTATCATGACGCAGCAGCCTTTCGGGAAACAAGCGGAAAACGCCCCATGAGAGAATTTGAAAAACGCATGGAAGAACTGGGGATTATGAAAGACGGACAACTGACGGAACGCGCCGGTGATCCCTCTATTTTCACACAGGAGGTGAAGTAAATGGATCAGGATCTTGTAAGGGATATCTCTACCCTTGATTTAACAGAACGGGTAACAGTTAACCAGCCGGCTGACCTTCAGTCCTGTGTCAATTTAAAGAAGACTACGGCTGCAAGAATCTGTGTGGGCAAGGCAGGAACCAGGCTGAAAACGGAAACCTATCTCCGCTTTCGTGCTGATCATGCTGTCGCCATGGATGCCGTCTGGTCAGAGGTGGATGAAAAAGTGGTGGATCAGCTGGGATTTTTAAAGGTTCAGAGTTTATGCAAAAATAAAGATGAATATATAACAAGGCCAGATCTTGGAAGACGTTTTTCCGAAGACACCCTGAAGATAATTAGTGAAAACTGCAGACACGATGCAGACGTACAGATCATCGCAGGTGACGGTCTCAGTTCTCCTGCAATTACCAGTAATCTTCCGGATATTTATCCCATGCTTATGGATGGGCTGAAGGAAAAAGGCTATAAAGTTGGTGATCCAATCTTTGTTAAATATGCAAGAGTTGCGACTATGGACCGGATCAGTGAAGCATTACATTCGAAAATCACCATTATTCTCATAGGAGAAAGACCTGGTCTTGCAACTGGAGAGAGCTTAAGTGCCTATATGGCATATGAATCAAGCACGAAAAAGCCGGAATCCCAGAGAACGGTAGTCTCTAACATCCATAAGAATGGAATGCCTCCAGTTGAAGCTGGCGCACAGATTATTTCAATTGTGGATGCGATGATGGAAACAAAAGCCAGCGGGATTGATTTAAAATTATAAATACATACCAGGCGGGGTACGGATTCCTATAAAGGAACTCATCCCGCCTGATTTCATGCTTATTGTAAATAGTCACTAACGCCCTTCCAGGCACCTTTTAAATGAAACTCAGTCCGTTCCTGACTTATATCGACTGACTCCTGTTTTTTATACTTCTGTAAATGAAAACCGTCTTTTAAAACTGCAGAGGTTAAGATTCCTGGTTTCAGTACATGAACCGGACAGGAATAGATGCATCTTAAGCACAAAATACAACGAAAGCCGAATTTGGGAATTCCCTGATCCATTTTAATGTTCCGTGTTGGACATTTTTGTGAACATTTCCCACAGTGAGTGCATTGTGAGGAGGGGCGTATGGAAGCACCAAAAAATCTTGCACCCACATGTTCTCCTTTTCCAAGCATTGCAAGCAGACGATCCTGGGGCTTTGCCATCAGAAAATGATGTTCTCCGTTCAGAATATCTTCAATCATTTCTTTTGTTTTTTTCGGTAATATGCGTATTAATTGCTGATTAATTTCATCCCCCGCATTGGTACCGAAATTAGACGGCATTACAATCATTCTTTCATAGATCAGATGATATCCCTTTTTCTTTAGCATCCGTCTGCAGGCCATGGTGCAGGCTGTATTGGGTGAGATATCTCCTCCTCCCGACACAGGTACGATCGCAACCATGGTGCGGCTTGATTTTGGAAGCCCTTTGACCCATTTTTCGGTAATGGAAGCCAGGCGGAAGGCATATACAGGCGAAAATATCACCAGGAGATCCGGCGGTTTTAAATTTCCCGGATCATGATTTTCCAGACTGATGGTTTTGCTTTCCAATCCCTTCTTTGCCAATTGTTGTGCGAAACACAGACAGACTTCTTTTGTACAACCAGTCCCTGAAAAATAAGCCAGGGTGATTTTTTTTGGTTTTAACAATGGTATTCCCCCTCTGCGAATCAAATTTTTATGAATTCATCATACTATCTCAGTAATGAAAAAGATAGTGTCTTAACAAGAAATAATATCAAAAGGATTTCAAATAAGTTGTTTTTACAACAAACAAAATAGAGAAACTATGATATGATAAACGTAATTTCAGAAACCAACTTACAATTAACATAGAGAAAGGAACTATTATGTCAAATTATTTTAAAGCTTCTGATACGATCTTTCATATCACGGAAACCTATCCGGAAACCATTGAGGTATTTATCGCCAATGGTTTTGAGAATTTAAGCAATCCCGTTATGCGCAGAACTCTTGGTAAAACCATTTCTTTAGAAACAGCATTGGCTATGAGAAAGGTAAACCAGGAACTTTTTATAAAGAAACTGGAGGAAGTAATCGGTGAGAAGGCGCCCAGCCTGACGGACGGTCTTACTCCTGCACAATCAGAACATAAAGGGGATATCCGTATCGAGGGCGTACTGCCCTGTCCTATCCGCATACCTCTTTTAGAAAAATTCGAATCCTGGCTTGAGGAAAATAAAGACTCCCTTGGATATGAGGTGGAGTATCATTTAAAATCTGCAAACCTGGGACTTGATGATGTAAAGGATCGGGTTATTTTAGCAGATGGAAATCCTGACGGTCTGTCAGATCTTTATCTTTCAGCTGGTTTTGACTTATTCTTTGACAAAAAGATGATTGGCGGTTA
>SVDT01000363.1 GCA_015057775.1 Paenibacillaceae bacterium
TTTTTACCGGAGAATGCAGGAGATTTTTCCTTTCAGGACTATGATTATGTAGTGGATGCGGTGGATACGGTAACAGCGAAGCTTCAGCTTGTGATGCAGGCAAAAGAAGCAGGCGTTCCGGTTATCAGCTGCATGGGTGCAGGAAACAAGTTAGATCCAACCAAGTTTGAGGTTGCCGACATTTATAAAACATCAGTTTGTCCCCTTGCAAAGGTTATGAGAAGAGAGTTAAAGAAGCGGGGAGTGAAAAAACTTAAGGTGGTTTATTCAAAGGAAATCCCAACCAGGCCCATCGAGGATATGTCCATCAGCTGCCGGACAAACTGTATCTGCCCTCCTGGAGCTGCTCATAAGTGCACAGAGAGAAGGGATATTCCCGGAAGTCTGGCATTTGTGCCGTCTGTTGCAGGTCTGATCATCGCTGGAGAGGTCATTAAAGACCTTGCAGGCGGGCAGCAGAAAGCGTAAAAGGAATAGGAGATAAGGATATGGATTCAGAATACATGGATAATTGTGGATGCAGTCTGTCATTACAACAGCTGGAACAGATGGATCAGTCAGAATATGTTCTGGTGGATATCAGAGAGGAAAGAGCCTATCAGCACGGGTTTATTCCCAGTGCCATTCACATGGATATGGAAGCCATCTCATCGGAGGATTGCGCACTTCCCAAAGAAAAAAAGATTGTTTTGTATTGCTTAAAGGGTGTGATCAGCGAGGAAGCGGCAGAGACTTTAAGAGAAAAAGGATATACGGCCTACAGTCTGGCAGGAGGCTATGGAGCATGGCTCATTCAGACCATGAAGAAAGAAGAGCAGGGTCAGGGCAGGCTGGAAGAGATTGAAAAGAGTATCAGAAAGAAATTTCACAAGGAATTATTCAGTAAATTTGCCAAGGCGATCAATGAATATGAACTTGTTAAGGAAAATGACAAGATAGCCGTGTGCATCTCAGGCGGCAAGGACTCCATGCTGATGGCGAAGCTGTTTCAGGAGATCCGACGCCACAACAAATTCCCTTTTGAACTGGTATTTCTTGTTATGGATCCGGGGTATCACGAGACAAACCGTCAGGTAATTGAAAACAACGCCAGACTTTTAAATATTCCCATTACCGTATTTGAAACACAGATTTTTGATGCAGTTTATGAAGTGGAGAAATCCCCCTGCTATTTGTGTGCAAGAATGAGAAGGGGGCATTTATACAGCAAGGCGAAGGAACTAGGCTGCAATAAGATTGCACTTGGTCATCACTATGATGATGTGATTGAGACTATTCTCATGGGAATGATGTATGGAGGCCAGATCCAGACTATGATGCCAAAGCTTCACAGCACCAATTTTGAAGGTATGGAGCTGATCCGTCCGCTTTATCTCATCAGAGAAGATGACATCAAACGGTGGCGGGATTACAATGACCTTCATTTCATCCAATGTGCATGCCGGTTTACTGATACCTGTACCACCTGCAGGACAGATGGAAATACCGGTTCCAAACGGGTGGAGATTAAGAATCTGATCAGTCAGCTGAAGGAGACCAACCCCTATATTGAAGGCAATTTATTTAAAAGTGTGGAAAATGTAAATTTAAGCACCATTATTGCTTATAAAAAGGATGGGGCTGTTCATCATTTCCTGGATGATTATGATGAGAAAAAGACTGGTAAAAAAGAAAATCAGGAAGAATATTAGAATTAGGCTTGAAAAACATATTAACCTTGTGGTAAATTATGAATAGGAGGTTATGCATATGAAAATTTCAACGAAAGGCCGTTATGCTATCAGACTCATGATTGATCTGGCAGAGCACAATAACGGAGAATTTATCACGCTGATGGACATTGCCCAAAGGCAGGAGATATCAGAGAAGTATTTGGAATCCATAGTCTCTATTTTAAGTAAGAATAATCTCCTTATCTCTTTAAGAGGAAAAGGCGGCGGCTATAAGCTTGCCAAGGATCCGGAGCTTTATACCGTGGGAAGCATTTTACGGTTAACGGAAGGATCTCTTGCGCCTGTATCCTGTCTGGAGGGGGAGACCAATAACTGCAACAGAGCCGGTCAGTGCCAGACTCTGGAGATGTGGGAAGGACTTAATAAGCTGATTAATGATTACTTTGACGGGATAACCATTGCAGATTTGATTCATAAGAATGATTATATGAATAATTATGTGATATAGGAGAATTGGGTTAGGTAGATGGCAGGCTTGTATACTCAAGCCTGCCTTTTAAGTTTGGTCTAATTGCCAGTGATTCACAGCTTTATGGAATTCCGGCAGCACAGACCCTTAATTCCACTTCCGTCCCTTTTCCAGGCACACTATGATAGGTTAGGCCATACTCCGGACCGTAAAGGATCTGAAGACGGCGGTGGGTGTTAAAGACGGCAATGTTTGTTCCGGTTTTGCTGGTTCCATTACCGGATAAAAGGCCGGAAAGCTTATCCTCAGGGATTCCCACCCCGTCATCGGAAATCAGGATTACAGCTGCATTCTCTTCCAGCCATCCGGTAATAACAATGGTTCCTCCTTTTGGAACTTTTTCCAAAAGGCCGTGGAGAATTGCATTTTCTACCACTGGCTGAAAGGTCAGCTTTGGAATGGTGCAATCCATCATATAATCAGGCATATCGTTGACCAGATCAATGACCTGATGATACCGCATATTCTGGAGACGGACATAGATATTTGCATGCTCCAGCTCATCTGCAATGGTGCTCAGGGTCTCTTTCCTGCTCAGCGTCAGTTTGTAAAAACGGGAAAGATCCACAATTGCTTCCGATACCTCATCGGTTCGCCCCTGTTTTGCCCGCCAGTTGATCATGTCCATGGTGTTATAGAGAAAATGGGGATTGATTTGAGCCTGGAGCGAGTGAAACTCGGCAAGCCTTAAATCTTCAGCGGCCTTGTTCTGTTCCGCAATCAATTGATTCATGGCTCTGGTCATATAGTTGTAGGTATCAATTAATCCACCAATCTCATCGTGATACACAGAATCAGGCAGAGGAGTGGGAGGACCGGAGCGGACTCTGGACATCTGAAGAATGACGGAGGAAATACGGTTGGTGATGGAATGGGATAGTTTGGTTGCAATTAAAAATGCAGTTATGATACAAACCAGATAGATGAAGAAGAAACCTATCACGATAAGGACACTTTTCTGGATGATGGATTTGGTAGGGATGACGGCAACCATAAACCAGTTTGTTTTCTGTATGTGATAAAAACCTGCATAAACATCTTCTCCCAGAATCTTCTTCATGATAAAGTTATCAGATGACATAAAATAATCCCGGACCTTGCCATAACTGAAATGATAAATGCCGGCAAGTCCATGATTGGAGGTAGCCACCGTGCTGTCCCGGTCATTGATAATATAAGCTACACTGGTATCCTTGGATAAATTATTTTTCAGAAGACTTTCAAAAGGGGTCTTGGAATAGTAAATGGCAATATAACAGGTGCGCAATTCCTCATTATAGGGAATGGAAGCTTTTGTT
>SVDT01000364.1 GCA_015057775.1 Paenibacillaceae bacterium
TCATGTCTAAAAATGCTACGATCAGTTCTGAATCTTCAATTGTTATAATACTGTCCACATTTTCCTGGATGTATGGAAAAAGTTTGTCACCGGGGCATTTAACAGCTGTACCGTCTGCGATTGTATTGACCGTTGGAAGAGATACGACTTTCCCCTGGCGAAGCGATTCCTGCATGCAGTTTGCACCTGCAGGCTCCACACCGATTACCTTAATCTTAGGATTTAACATCTTTGCCAATACGGAAACGCCTGTGCAAAGACCGCCTCCTCCGATAGGAACCAGAATATAATCAACAGTGGGAAGTTCCTTGATGATTTCCATTGCTATGGTTCCCTGTCCGGTTGCCACATCTAAATCATTAAATGGATGTACAAAGGTAAGTCCTCTTTCTTCCGCCAGCTTATAAGCATGGTTGCAGGCTTCATCAAAGACATCTCCTTCCAGTATTACTTCTGCTCCATATCCTTTCGTCCGGTTAACCTTCATCAGAGGAGTTGTTGTAGGCATGACAATGGTAGCGGGAATCCCGGCAAGCTTTGCAGCATAGGCAACACCCTGTGCATGATTGCCGGCAGAGGCGGTAATTAAACCTTTGGATTTTTCTTCCTCTGTCAGAGTGCTGATTTTATAATAAGCTCCTCTTACTTTATAGGCCCCTGTATATTGCATGTTTTCCGGCTTAAAATACACTTTGTTTCCAGTCTGAGTAGAAAAATACTCACTGTATATAAGCTTTGTTTCCAGGGTAACCTTGCCAACGACTTCTGATGCTTCCTCAAACTTTTCCAATGTCAACATAATTTACGCCTCTTCTTTCTCTTCTACGTGAAACAATGCATTTACAAATTCTTCCGCATTGAATTTCTGCAAGTCATCAATCTTCTCCCCGACACCAATATATTTCACCGGAATTCCCAGCTCGGATTGAATTGCTACCGCAATCCCTCCTTTAGCCGTACCATCCAGCTTAGTAAGAATAATTCCGGTAATATCAGCCACTTCCATGAACTGTTTTGCCTGCACAAGAGCATTCTGGCCGGTAGTCCCATCTAAGACCACAAGAGTTTCCCGATATGCTTCGGGATATTCTTTGTCAATAATCCGGTTAATTTTTTTCAGCTCTTCCATCAGGTTCTTTTTATTGTGGAGACGTCCTGCCGTATCACAGATTAATATATCCGCTTGCCTGGATTTTGCTGCGGCAACTGCATCGTATACAACTGCCGCCGGGTCAGATCCTTCCTGCTGGGCAATAATATCTACGTTTGCCCTTCTCGCCCATTCTGTCAGCTGTTCAATGGCTGCTGCACGGAATGTGTCGGCAGCTGCAACGATCACTTTTTTTCCATCGTCTTTCATCTGTCCGGCCAGCTTGCCTACAGAAGTGGTCTTTCCCACTCCGTTCACTCCGATTATTAATAAAACAGAGCGGCGATTCTCAAATTCATATGCATTTTCTCCCAAATCCATCTGTTCCATGATACTGTCCATAAGAAGCTGTTTACATTCTGACGGATCCTTGATATTTTTTTCTTTTACTTTTTTTCTCAAGTCTTCCACAATTGATGTAGTCGTCTGGATACCCAGATCACCCATGATCAGAATTTCTTCAATTTCCTCATAAAACTCATCATCAATGGCCGAAAAACCGTTGAAAATGGAATCCACACCTGCGATAATATTATCTCTTGTCTTTTGCAGTCCAGCTACCAGTTTTCCAAAGAATCCCTTTTTTTCTCCCATTGTCGGCCTCCTTAACTTTCTAAATCTTCTTCAATCAGATTAACAGATACAAGCGTCGAGACGCCTTTTTCCTGCATGGTGATACCATACAGACGATCCGCAGACACCATGGTACCGCGCCTGTGTGTAATAACAATAAACTGTGTAAATTTTGTTAACTTATGCAAATATTTTGCAAAACGATCCACATTGGAGTCATCCAGCGCGGCCTCAATCTCATCAAGAAGACAAAACGGAGATGGCTTTAAATTCTGAATTGCAAAAAGCAGTGCTATGGCTGTCAGTGCCTTTTCTCCACCGGAGAGCTGCATCATATTCTGAAGCTTTTTACCAGGCGGCTGGGAAACAATCTGTATTCCCGCCTCCAGAATATCCTCATCTTCTACCAGTTCAAGCGCACCACGTCCGCCACCGAACAGTTCCTTAAATACCTTATCAAACTCCACTCTGATTTCCCGGAATTTTTCTTCAAACTGTTTTCTCATTCCAGTATCAAGTTCATCGATAATTTTTAATAAAGTTCCCTCAGCAGTAATCAGATCATCATGCTGTGTCTTCATAAATTCGTACCGCTCTGAAACTTCTTTATAATCTTCGATTGCATTAACGTTGACATTGCCAAGCTTGCGTATCTCTTCTTTTAACGAACCGATCATCTTCTTAATGTCCGGCAGAGATGTCCATTCTTCATTTCGTAAGGCTTCTGCTTTTGAAAATGTCAGTTCGTACTCATTCCACATATAGTTAACGTGGTTATCCATACGCTCTTCCATTTTCTCTTTCTGGCTCTGAAGGCGGAACAGTTCCTTATCCAGCAGACTGATACGCTGGGTGAGTTCTTCTCGTTTTTGGAACAGTTCTTTCTGCTCTTTTGATTTCATCTCTTTTTTAGCCAGTTTCTCATTAATTGCCTCATCCAGTGTTTCTCTGGCTGAACTGATCTCTGCAATTCTGGCTTTAATAGATTCTATTTCCTTTTGTTTTTCTTCAATAATCAGGCCAGATCCGCTGGATCCCTGAGACAGCTTTAAAAGTTCCTCTTCCAATCTGCTAATCTCATCTTTTACCCGTCGGATATTTTCTAACTCAAAATCATCCTTTTGCTTCAGACTGGAGGCTGCCAGCTGGGCTTCTGACAATTCTCTGGAGAATTTTTCTCTGTCGGCTTTTGCTTTTTCAAGATCAGCATTCAGATCCTCTAAGTCACCGTCTATATCCTGGCCTCGTACTGCCAGCTTTTCCACTGCAAGGATTAAATCCTGCCTGTTTTCGCCAATCTCTTTTTTCTGTACCTCGAGCTGGTTATTTTCCAGTTCTAAATCACCGTAGGATTCTATAATCTCTGCTTTTTTATCTTCAATCCTGCGCAGATTTATTTTAACCGTATTCTGTCTTAAATAAAGCTTCTGCTTCTCACTTCGGATGGTTTCAAGTTCTTCTTTACATTCACTTAAAAGCCCTTCGTTCATGACCAGCTCTGTCTCAATCTGCCCGGTTTCTTTCAGCGCCTTTTCACAGGCCGCTTCCAGTTCCTCCATTTCACGCTTTCGTCCCAGTAAATTACTGGTGTTTTTGAAAGCACCACCAGTCATAGAACCGCCAGCACTTAACAATTCTCCTTCCAGAGTAACAATTCTTAAAGAATACTGGAATTTCTTGGCAAGTGCGATTGCATGGTCAATGGTATCTACTACAACCACTCTTCCAAGGAGATAGTTTAAAAGTCCCTGGTACTGAGAAT
>SVDT01000365.1 GCA_015057775.1 Paenibacillaceae bacterium
AGCAGGTAGCAGTGATATGGATATGCGGGAATTCAGCCGCCAGTTAAATGTAAAATTAAATGGCCGTGGCGGAGGGAATGCCCTGCTGGCACAGGGGACTTTTCAGACATCGTTTCAGGAAATTCAAAAAGTGTTTCAGGAAGAGATCCAGAGGAGGATTTAATGGAATTAAATGACAGCACAATAAAAAAATTACGATGGTTAATTATATTTACTGTGATTGCCGTAGTAGCTGGTATTAATTATAGAAGTTTATTTGCCCTGATTGTCAGGGCAGTGGGGATATTGACTCCTTTCTTATTAGGCGGAGTTATGGCATTTGTATTAAATGTTCCCATGCGGGCGATTGAACGCATTCTGCCGGTAAAAAAAGAAAGTCAGTTTCGCCGCCCTTTAAGCCTTGTTCTCACTTTTGTGTTTGTAATCGGAATTTTGCTTGTGGTTACTTTTGTAGTCATGCCCCAGCTGTTTGATACAGTTTTAAGTCTGCAGTACAGCTTACCTGTTTTTTTCAATGATGTAAAGCAGGGAGCAGAGAAGCTGTTTGCCCAATATCCGGAAATTTCAGATTATATTAACAACATTCAGATTGACTGGAAATCCTATCTTGAGAAAATAGTACAGTTTTTATCTGTAGGTGCCGGAACAGTGCTGTCCTCTACTTTATCCGCAGCTTTAAATATTATAAGCGGAGTGACAACCTTTGCGATTGGTGTGGTATTTGCAGTTTACATTCTTTTACAGAAGGAAAATTTATCAAGGCAGATAAAGAAGTTTATGAAAGCGTTTCTGCCAGATCATGTTTCTAACAGAATTTTAGAGGTATTAAGTCTTACCAGCCGTACATTTTCCAATTTTCTCACTGGACAGTGTGTGGAGGCAGTAATACTGGGAAGCATGTTCTTTCTCACATTATCCTTATTACGCCTTCCGTATGCACTTCTTATTGGAGTCCTGATCGCGTTTACCGCTTTGATTCCTATGTTTGGGGCATTAATCGGCTGCGCAATCGGAGCCTTTTTAATGCTGATGGTGAAGCCCTTTGATGCAGCTTTGTTTCTCATCATCTTCTTCGTTCTTCAGCAGATCGAAGGAAACTTAATTTATCCCCACGTGGTCGGCAATTCAGTGGGACTTCCGGCTATCTGGGTTCTGGTAGCGGTAACCATTGGCGGCAGTGCCATGGGAATCGTCGGTATGCTGATATTTATACCGCTTTGTTCCGTTCTCTATGCGATTTTAAGAGAAACTGTGAACAAAAGAATTTTGGCAAAAGAACGGGCAAAACGCAAAAAGATAGTAAAACAACAGTAAAACAATAAAAAAGGATTCCCTGAATGAAGACATCGGGGAATCCTTTTTTCTGGCTTAATCAAGGTTTGCGTGATAAACCGTACCGGAGCTATGAATGTCAATGGCACTTAAGTTAAACTGATCTTCAAAAATCTGAATCTTGTACTCAAAAAATATATCATCTGTTTTTTTAGACATGAACACATAAGCTCCCGGCTCCTTGTCTTCAATCTCATCACAGATCTCATCGTAGATATCCTGTCCGTTTACCGGGCCTTCATATCCGGTATTACGAATGGCATCTTCAATTGCCTGATAAAATTCTTCCATAATAAAATACCTCATTTCTGGTTCGTATTGTACATCTGCTATTATAGGCAATCTTTTCCAATGTCGCAAGAATTACTTGAATCTTATTTAAGAGGGTGTATAATAGGACAGGAATAAAAGGGAGGTAATGGAAATGGATTTATTATATAGACCCAGAAGACTCAGAACATCTGAGACTTTAAGAACAATGGTGCGGGAGACCAGAGTTTCCAGACAGGCTCTTGTTTATCCTCTGTTCGCCGTGGATGGAGAAGGGATTGTAGAAGAAATTCCTTCTATGGAGGGACAATATCGATATAGTGTAGACCGGCTTTGTGTAATTCTTGATAAACTGACTGCTGCCGGAATTAATAAGGTAATTTTGTTTGGCATACCAGCTCAAAAAGACAGCTGCGGCAGCCAGGCCTACGATGAAAATGGAATTGTGCAGCGCGCAGTCCGCTACATCAGGGAATTTTATCCGGCAGTATATATCATAACGGATGTGTGCATGTGTGAATATACTTCTCATGGTCATTGCGGGATATTAGATGGTGAGTATGTGGATAATGATCAGACGCTGGAGTATTTAAACCGCATTGCAGTCTCACATGTAAAAGCAGGCGCTCATATGGTCGCTCCCTCTGATATGATGGATGGAAGAATTCATACCATGAGGCTGGCACTTGATGAAGCTGGATTTGTAAATGTACCAATAATGGCTTATTCTGCAAAATATGCGTCTGCCTTTTACGGTCCGTTTCGGGAGGCTGCCGGATCTGCACCTGCCTTTGGAGACCGCAAGAGCTATCAGATGGATTACCATAACAGGAAAGAAGCATTAAAGGAAGTTGAGCTTGACGTAGCAGAAGGGGCAGACATTATTATGGTAAAACCAGCTCTATCCTATCTGGATATCATACGTGAGGTGTCAGACAGCACTAACGTGCCTGTGGCAGCCTACAGTGTAAGCGGAGAGTATTCCATGATTAAGGCTGCAGCAAAAGCCGGCTTTATGGATGAGGAAAAAACTGTTTGTGAATCAGCCATCAGTATCTTTCGTGCAGGAGCAGATATTCTGATCACATATTTTGCCATAGATCTTGCCCGCTATATGGACGAAGGAAAAATCGGATAGTACGTGATTTTGGCAGGAGAGGTTACAGCCCCTTTTCCTGCCGTATTCTTTTGATATCATCGAGAAGCAGGGCTGAGATGCGAAGACCGCCTCTTCCTGTGCCTAAATCAATATCAGGCTTATTGGTTCCGTGAAAATCAGAGCCGCCGGTAGGAAAGAGCTGGTATTTTTTTGCAAGCTTTTTTAATTTTCCGCTATCATATTGATTATTGGAAGAGTGATAGACTTCAAGACCATGAAGTCCCATCTCCTTTAAATAGGAAACAAGCTCTTCTGTTTTTTTGTCCCCCAGGTGATACTGGTATGGATGGGCGAGGACGGGGGATGCCTTGCAGTCACGAAGTATTTTCATGGCATGCTCCGGAGTAATCTTCTCTTTTCTTGGGCAATACGGTCCGCTGTAGCTTAAATATTTTTTAAATGCCTGATCCATATTTTTGACATAGCCCTTTTCTAACAGAACCCGGGCAAAATGTGCACGGGTAATGACCGTATCGGGATTACCGGCCTGTACCTCAGAAAGTGTGATGTCAATACCGGCATTTTGAAAACGGTGAATCATCTCCGTATTCCTCATCATGCGGATGTCTTTTAACGTGTCAGTTTCAGTGATAAAATTTTTATCAGACAGATCGACATAAAGCCCTAAAATGTGAATTTCTTCACCCAGATAAACGCAGGAGAGTTCAATGCCGGGAATCACTTC
>SVDT01000366.1:0-1931 GCA_015057775.1 Paenibacillaceae bacterium
CAATGCGCACTCCATCTTCTGTTTTTTGAAAATCCAGCACCTTCACCCCGCGAAGGTCTCTGCAGGCGCGCACACATCGTCCGCAACGAACGCATCTGGTAAACAAATGCCGGATTAAGGGGTTGCTGTCATCGGTAGGGACTGTTCTTGCTTTCTTCTTCCACCGCTCGGGACCCACTCCCAGATACTGATACATGGATTGCAATTCACATTTTCCGTACTTGGGGCAGCCGGTGCAGTCCGCCGGATGTGTTGCAAGAATCAGCTCCATTGCCGTCTTTCTGGTACTTTCAGCTTTTGGGCCATGAACAGAAACCTTCATCCCGTCCTGCACCTTTATCATGCAGGACGGAACTGCCTGATCCATCCCCTCAATCTCTACTGAACACAGGCGGCATCCACCTATCGCCTCCAGATCTGGATGCCCGCAAAGATGTGGAATGTATATTCCCGCCCCCAAAGCAGCATTTAAAACGGACATTCCTTCTTTTGCCTCTATCTGCTTATTATCAATTGTTAGCCACATATTTCCTCCACTTAGCGGATCAGCCCCCGTATTCTAAGACCTTAATACTCAACCGCTTCTTCTGCTGCATTTTCTCCTGCTATTCTTCCACTGTTTAAGCAAAATCCCATTGAATTTCCGGAAAGGATAAACGGATAGCTGTCTCCAAAAATATTGCAGGCATCTGTCCCAACACAATACAATCCAGGAATTACCTTTGCTTCTTCATTTAATACCTGTGTCTTATGATTAATCTTCACTCCACCCAAAGTGCCGTAAGCCCCTACATTCTGACGGCAGCAATAAAACGGACCTTTCTCGATGGGCTGCATAAATGCCCGGTTTTTTTCAAAAATCTCATCAAATCCGAACTCACACATTTCATTGTACTCTTCCACCTGTTTTTTCAGCCCTTCCGGATCGATTCCGGCTTTTTCTGCCAATTCTTCTATGGTGTCTGCCTGACAGATTGGTTCATATCCATCGGCTAAATCCTTTTCCCACTGATCGTCGAAGTGGTCGAACAGATCGTGAGGATGCACATGAGAAATAATATCCGGACCTTTTTTCTTATATTTCTTTAATAACTTACTGTCAAAGATCGAATAGGCTACAAAGCCTGGCTGAGAGGAAATCGCGTTGCCGGTAAATGTAGTATTGGCAATCTGGTCTTCCGGCATAAAACGGTACCCATTCCGATTGACCCAGAGACATGGCTGGCGGAATGCTCCGTCCAGAATAAAATGATTCATGTTATCCGGAAGCTGGTACATCAGTTCCATGGTGCAGGGGGTATGCCCGGCACCGGCTTCCCATGCCATTTTGATTCCTTCCCCTTTCATTCCAGGTATGGCAAAATTAAAGATTGTCTTACCAAATTCATATCCGGTCTGTTCTCTGATCATTTCCGGATTGTCTCCGAAACCTCCGGTTGCAAGAATCACTGCCTTGGCTCTTGCTTCTATTTCTTCACCATCCCTGTCTCTGGCAATAACTCCCACAGCACGTCCATCTTCCACAATAACTTTGGCAACAGGAGTTTCCATGTAAAATACCACTCCCAGCTCTTTTGCCCGTTCCGTCATCTTCTTTGTCATAGCCGTTGCACAGCGTGGCCCAGGAGCTCCGCCGCCTTCCGGTTTCACCACATGCCAGGTAAATTCTCCATCCGAATATGCCCTTGTGGCTTCCGGTGCATTAAACGCCCTCTGCACTCCTAAAAACTCTACTCCCATGTCCATTAGCCATTCAATGGTCTCTCCGGACTTATAATAGTAATCCCGGACCAGACGTGCATCCACCCGGTAATGGGTATAATACATGTGCTTGCGAAATGCTTCGCCAGGTGTGAGAGAAATCATCTGCTGTTTCTGTATGGGAGACCCCACCCCAAGGGGTCCCATTCCCATATTGGCAGCGCCGCCGG
>SVDT01000366.1:1941-3443 GCA_015057775.1 Paenibacillaceae bacterium
ATTGGATTTTTCAAAAATGATTACCTCTGCCCCATTTTCTGCCGCAGCAATGCCCGCTGCCATTCCAGAAAGTCCTGCTGCCACCACAATAACATCTGTCTGTAACTGCTTCATCGAAATACCTCCATTTTTTAATTTTATATTGTTTTAAAATTCAGGTTTTTGTATTTTTCAAGTTTTTCGCCGGCAATTCTGCGTTTCTCCGGATCGGAGAAGAACCCTCCCTGTGTATGAATGATTTCTTCCAGGTGCTTGCCTCTTCCCGCCAGGGTGTTGCGGTCTCTTATCAGACCATTTTCCTGAATCACAAACTTCCACTTTCCCTCTTCTGTTTTTTCAAGGGTTCCGCCAGCACCGCATACCTGGCATTCAATTGGAAAATGAAGCCCATCCCACTGAACCTCTCCCAGAATCAACGCATTGGAATGGCAGTTTGGACACCAGCCCATATCTTCGTCTCCCAGCCATTTGCGCTCTTCCACAGGAGTATTGATTGCTGTCATGACGTTCTTTCCCATTTGCCCCACTCGTTCAATCATATCGTCATGAAGGAGACATTGTGCAGGAGCCGGAACTCTTGTAGCAAGATACATATCCACAACCTTAAAGTCCGAAGTGAACATAGCTGCCTGCATGGATTCCAGAGCCATGGACTGCCAGGAACGGGTGGACCCACCTACTGCAATCAAAGCACTGACTCTGTCCTTATGTTCGATTGCCCCAATGGACTCCAGAAATGAGTTCTCATAGCTTAAACTTCTCTGGGCAAACTTTGCAAATACGGAACAGGCCTGCAGATCATATGTAGGTGCTGCAAAAATAACTCCGTCCGCTTCTAACAGCACTTTCATGATTTTCTTCTTATCATCCTTATTGTCCAATACGCAGCCGGTATTCTTTCCCTGTGACATGCCTATGGTACATGAGGTGCATCCGGTACAATCTATAATGTCATAATCTCTCAAATTGACCATTGTAACATCGGCTCCCTCTTCCTGACATGCAAGAAGTGCCTCCTTTAACAAAACATCACAGTTGCTGTTTTTACGACCTGTACTGACTCCTAAAATTTTTACTGACATGAATATTCTCCTTTTCTATTTATCTAAAATTTAGTACAATTATTGAAAGTTATCATAATAAAGTTCTGTTATGTAAATATCTATAAAAATACTGTCTACTGGTTCGTTAAAATAATAACATACTTTAGATAAAGAAGCTTCCATCATTTATCGAAAATTTTTCTCATATTACCGGGATGATTTCCTACATTTGTCTCAAAGAAAAGGAGTTTCAATGGCTTGTTTAAATAATATCATTCAAAAGATACAAGATACATTTCAGGTTCATATTCACGGGCCCATTTTTTCCAGCCAGCGGATTGAGAGCGTTCATTATCTGGTGCCTTCTCATGACGATCAGCTGCAGCCTGATCCCGACACCCTGTATATAGGAACTTATCCGGATCTTATGCCCCCCATTTCAGACGGCTGTATACTTTT